>NZ_CP075190.1:685000-987500 GCF_020510585.1 Ferribacterium limneticum
ATTTCTTTTTTGTATCGCGAGGAAAGCCGTGCTCACGGCGCAGAATCGCCCGTACCTTGGCAAGTAGGGGGTCTTGCACGGTCTGGCTTAGATCGGCAATCCGAACTTGGGTTGGGTCCATTTGTCCGCCAGCTGCTCCGGCAACGATGATTGGCTTCTTTATCCTGCGACAGAAGGCGATCATTGCTGCTTTGGCGCGGACCTGATCAATTGCATCTATAACAACTGAATGGTTGCGGTCAAGTATACTTTCTACGTTTTCCGGACTGACAAAATCCTCTATGCACGAGACTTCGCAATCGGGATTGATGGCTAGTATGCGGTCGGAGATGGCGTCTACCTTGGCTTTGCCATAGATGTCACCTAATGCATGAATTTGCCTATTGGTATTTGACTCTGCCACCATGTCGAGGTCCACAACGGAAATTCGGCCTACCCCAGTACGAGCGAGAGCTTCAGCGCACCAGGAGCCGACGCCACCGATGCCAACAACGCATACATTTGCTTGTCGTATACGTTCGGCGCCAACGGTGCCATACAGGCGGCTGACACCTCCGAAACGACGCTCGTGATCACTGACTGGCATCAGCTTTCAACAGTCTTGCGGATGACCGCATTGAACGGTGAAATCCAATCAGGGGAAAACTGGTTATCACAAGCATTAATTTCGGCAATGGCGCGCAATACCGAGCGATTTTTCCCGCGATGAATGTGCTTAAGCATGACGGCCTCAAATGCATCGACAATGGCGATGATCTTGGCGCCAGTGCAGATATCCGCATGGTGTAGTCCGTTTGGATAGCCTCCGCCATCCGGCATTTCATGGTGTTGGGCCACCATTTTTGTGGCGGCTTCCCAACCCGGGATTCTCTGTAAAAGACCGGCCGCGAAACTCGGATGATTTCTTAATATGAGTTTGTCTTCGGGGCTCATCTTGCCAACTTTTAGCCAGATTGACTCTGGCAGGAGCATCATTCCAAGATCGTGCAGATAGATGGCTGCTTCCAGTTGAACGGGATCTACGGCATTATTGCCAGCCTTATTGGTTTCCAGTGCCAGGCGAAGTATGCGCATGGTGCGTCCCTTGAACAGAGGAGAGCGGCTTTCGAACTGGAGTGCAAGTGAGCGGAAAAACAGCAGATCTGTGCTGGCATTCTTTTGCTCAGGATTCGGAGCGGGGGATCGCGGTGCGCGACTAGAAATATCGGGAATGACAGGCGGAAAGCCGGTAACAGCCTCAATCAGGTCTGCGCAAGCGGTATCAATTTGTTCCGTTGATTCCAGTGCGAGGGCATCAAGACCCTGTACGAGGATGGCGAGCTGAAGGTTGTCTAGGGGTTTGTTTGTTAGCAAGGCAGCGGTCGCCAACTCAAGTCGGTCAACGGCAAGCAAGATCATTTCAGCAAGTAATTCCGAGAATGGGATTTCTCCTTCTCGAAATCGCGCCATCATGGTCTCAATCGGGTGAGCAATGGCGACGCCTAGATCGAATTTGCACAGAGAGGCATCGCCCTTGATGTTGTGAACGGCACGAAAAAGGCTGGCAATAATGTCCCGGTCGACCGGGCTTTTCCTAAGAAGGGCTACCTCACGTTCGATTTCTGGTGCACGGTCAGTCAGAACCTCGGCGAACTCTTCCAGCGCGACACGATCTTGAATCGCTGGTGCGATGATCGAACGAATGTCCATGCCGTCTCCAATTAACTCTATAAATCGTAGGAGTTTAACAAAGTGTCGAGTAAAACAGAGTGCATCCTTGATCGCTTGGCCTTGACTGTGCAACTTTCGCCACCTAAGATTCCGCGCTTCATTAAGGAATTGCCTGACGTGACTCTGGAACAGCTCTACGCCCTGATCGGGCCCGACATGAAGGCCGTTGACGCGGTCATTCGCGACCGCCTGCATTCCGACGTAGTCCTGGTCAGGCAGGTGGCCGAATACATCATTGGTGGTGGCGGCAAGCGTATGCGGCCGGCACTTGTATTGCTGGCGGCCGGGGCGCTCGGCTACCAGGGGGGGCGCCATCAGGAGATGGCGGCGGTCGTCGAGTTTATCCACACAGCGACCTTGCTGCACGACGATGTGGTTGATGAGTCCGCCTTGCGGCGTGGTCACGATACGGCGAATGCGATGTTCGGTAATGCAGCCAGTGTTCTGGTGGGCGATTTCCTCTATTCGCGGGCCTTCCAGATGATGGTTATGGTCGAAAACATGCGCGTGATGCAGGTTCTTTCCAATGCGACGAATATCATCGCTGAGGGTGAGGTTTTGCAGTTGATGAACTGCCATGACGCAGATGTCGACGAGGCGCGTTATATGCAGGTTATTCACTACAAGACGGCCAAGCTTTTCGAGGCGGCAGCCCAACTGGGGGCGATTCTCGGTCAGGCCTCGCCCGAAATCGAAACAGCTTTAGCTGCGTATGGCATGCATCTTGGTACTGCCTTCCAGCTAATCGATGACGTTCTTGATTATTCGGGCCAAGAGGCAGATACCGGCAAGCATATCGGCGATGATCTCGCAGAGGGAAAGCCGACGCTGCCGCTTATATACGTCATGCAGCATGGCACTGCTGAGCAGGCGGCTTGCGTGCGCAAGGCAATCGAGGAGGGCGGGCGCGATGATTTCCCAGCCGTGCTCGATGCCATCAGAAGCAGTGGTGCTCTGGATCATGCGCGGGAGCGTGCCGCGCGTGAGGCAGATCTGGCAAGAGCATCAATTCAGTGCTTGGGGGATTCAAATTATAAAAAAGCTCTGCTACAATTGACGCTCTTTGCAGTTGAGAGAAATCACTAGGTTTCTTTCTCATGTCGGAGTGTAGCTCAGCCTGGTAGAGCACTGCGTTCGGGACGCAGGGGTCGCAAGTTCGAATCCTGTCACTCCGACCAAGTAAAGACGGAATTAGCCCTGATTATTCAGGGCTTTTTTCGTTTACTGCGTCCCATTGGAGCATAAGTTTTTGTCTATGCTCCAATCGTGTGCCAACGAATCCGGGTAGTTCTGAGCTGACGATCCGAAATCTTTCGGCTCGGCGCCTCGGAAAAGCCGCTAGATCGCTATACGGTAACTCTTACGAAAGGAGTTACCATGGCTCATCAGCCATCTCGCTGCAGCAATGTTCAGAACCGTTCGCCTTGGCAAGTCGTAGCGCGTAACAAGCCGCAATGCAATCAACGCTTCCCCTTCAATCGCAAGGCGGATGCGCAGGCCTACCGTGAGTTGCTCACCGCGCAAGGCATCAAAGCCCAGCTGGTCCAGCTCGCGACGTCGTTCCAGTTGCGGGTCCGTCGCAAAGGGGCCCGCGTCCAGGTCATCACGTTTGATACGGGGGAACAGGCCGAACAGGCTCGCCTGAAAATCGAATCGGAGCTGTCGGTCAGCATTATTCGGGATTACGCGAGCGCCGCCCAAACGACGCTGCGCGACCTCATGGAGCGCTATCGTGACGAAGTTGTCCCCGGCCACAAGGGCGCTGATGTCGAGAGGACCCGCATCAACCGCATTCTGCGTACCGAGGCTTTCGTCGACAAGAAATTGGCGGCGCTTTGCACCGAAGACCTGCAGGATTTCATTACGGACCGACTGACCGAAGTGGCGCCGGCGACCGTTGACCGCGACCTGGACGTGATTTCCCAGGTGATCCGCTATGCGGCGGATGTCTGGAAAATCGCTGCCGCCGAAAGCCCCTTTGTCGGCTTGCGGCGGCCAAAGTATTTCAATGAGCGTGACCGGCGCCTACTGCCGGACGAAGAACGGCGATTGCTCGAGGCCGCCCGGGCCGATGAAAATCCCTACGTCGAGCCGGCTATCATTCTGGCGCTGGAAACGGCCGCCCGACGGGGGGAGTTGCTGTCCATCCGGAAATGCGATGTTTTTCTTGAAGAGCGCTATGCTTACCTTCGCGATACCAAGAACGGTCGCCCGCGGAAGGTGCCATTGACCACCCGTGCGCTGCAGGTCTGCCAAGCCTTGATGGCGGATTGCAGTGCCGATGATGAACCGCTTCTCAAACTGACGGCCAATGCCTTGAAGATCGCCTTTTTTCGGCGGGTGGTTCCGGCTTCCGGCGTTGAAGACATTCATTTCCATGACTTGCGTCACGAGGCCATCAGTCGTCTGGCTGAGTCGGGGCAGTTCCAGCTTATTGAACTGCAGGCCATCTCGGGCCATCGGGATACTCGCATGCTGCTGCGCTACGCACATCTTTGCTGTGGCAATCTGGCCGAGAAAATGGACAGCGTTGCTATGGAGCGTACCAGTAAGGAGTATTTCCACCACGGACGTCGTCGTCGGGTGGATACCGTGACGTCGGTGGTTCACGTTCAACCGAAGACACCACCGCTGGTAGCACCTGTGTCGCAGCCCCAATCCAGCAACGTTATATCGTTGTTTGGTGGTGCATTATCCCGGCGCTGCAACTGATTGGCTTGGCCCCCGGTGACAAGGCCGGGGGCTCAATTGATATCCGCGGGTATTACTACGCAAATGACCCAAACAGGGGTTCAGCTTAGGCTGAATCCCTGTTTGGGTTATTTGAAACAGTCGTCTTATAGGGGATGCAACATCACAGCCCAGGTCGGCCGGCGGCAATCCAGTTGTCCGTGAGCGCGAAACCCAGCCGATACCGTGCGCAGTTATAGGTCTCCAGATGCTGCAGCTCATCGCGCAGCAGTTGCGCAAACTTCTCTTGATCCGCGGGGTCGATGCCCAAGGTGGGCACCAGATTGGCGACCGCAGCAGCGCTGGCCACGACCTGCCGCACGGCGTCTCCCAGCAACTCCCGGTATTTACGCCGGAAGGGGTCGGGGGCGCTCGTCGCCTCGAGGACGGCCGCGTACTTGTCGATGGAGCGGCGATAGGTCCAATCGAATAACTCCACGGCAAGCGAGACGTCCTGCTGCTCATAGACGGCCAGCACCGCAAGCGCGTAGTCGGCCTGCTCAACATCCATGAAGGATAGCGGAGCACAGTTTTGTAGCAGCAAAGGCAGGTTCGCGCACAGGCGACTGGTACGCTTGTTACCGTCTTCAAAAGGCTGCAAGTAGGCAATATTCACCCAGAGGAAGAATGCCGCCTCGATAGGGTTTTTGATATGGCAGCCCTTATCGACGACGGTGGCCAGAATCTCGTCCAAAAGTTGTGGTACCTGCAAGGGCACGTAGACGGAGTTCGTAATGTTGACCACCGTGTTCCGCGCTTTGCCCAAGGCGTCCGAATTGCGCAGGAGCCCGTTCATCAACAAGCTCTGGATGTTTCGCACGACGACGTCAAGGATGCCGTAATGGGGCACTTCGTCGACCACAAACTCGATGGCATCTTTGTGATTCAGTAGCATCAACGCGTCTTCGTCATCACTAGGCGACCGCCCCCGCTCGAACAGCGCCTTCGTGTCGAGCAAGCTTTTCCGGTTACCTTCCAAACGAGAGGAATGCCACGCCAGGTCAATCAGTAGTTGCTCGAGTACCTTTCGGGCATAGGTGCCCGCGGGTTGCTGCCCTCGTGCGCGCCCCTTCTCGAAAAGCTCCTGCGCCATCGCCGGCGGGATGAGCGTGGATTGATTAGGGACGTAGTCCTCAACGAACGAGCGTTGATAGGCCACCGGCTTTCGAGTGCCGATGGGGGCGTTGAGCTTCTCAACGAGCGACTGCCTGCCGGCCGAAAACTGGAACCCGTTGCTGACCAAGCCTGCCGGCCAGGAGGCCGCCCCCGCCTGCGCCAGGAGCGCATACCGGGTGGCCGGCCCGCCATATCGCTTCTGGATGTTACCCTCCGCAACCATCTGGGCCAGGTGATAATTGACCGTCGAGCGCGGGGCGCCGAGCGCCGTTGTAATAGCGTCTGGGGCGCACGCTGCCTGGCCGCCGGCTAGCTGTTGGCCTAGGTACTTGAGGATTTCGGCTTGGAGGTCGCGGCGGGGAGTGGCCATCTTCTCACTACCTTCTCAAAATATTGTAAGATAAGGCTATTTTACAATATTCTTCCAGGTTAAAGTGATGCGTTGCTCTATCTTCCGGTATGTATTCTATTTTACAAGAAACTTACAAGTTATTAGAAGAAAGACCGGGAGACGCATTGCATCCCCCAGTCGCCCACTCAGTATGGGTGATGTGCCCTACGGAGCCTACTGCGTGCAAGACTGCGGCTGACTCATTTTTTGCTGAGAACATCTTCCAGCTTAATGATTCAATTGGGAGTTGGTCAGCTGCGTAGTAACACCCATATCCGCCGGTATTAGGTAGCACTTGCACCTAGTCGCGGTTCCGTCCGGAACCACGCCATTGACTTTGTCTTTTTCAGATTATCGGTTACTCGGATATTTGGCGATATCTCCATTAAGGATACTTGACTATTATCGGCGTTGCGGATATTTTATATTTATCTGAAATACAGCTACAAGGAACCTTTGATGCGTAGGCCTTTTCCCGATACGGTGATTCATACTCCTCAGCAAGCTGGCGCCTATTTGCGTGATCGTCGCAAGGCATTAAAGCTGTCGCAGACGCAAGTGGCAACTCGGCTTGGCGTCAGCCAGAACCGATTTTCTGTACTGGAAGCCGTTCCCGGTGACCTGACGCTTGAACGGCTCCTGGTGCTTGCCAAAACGCTGGGCCTGGAACTTGTACTGCGCTCGCCCGAGCCGCCCGCCAACACAAGCAACACTACAGAGAACTGGTGAAATGGGTCGTCGCTCACATAGCCGTAAGCTGGCGATCTGGATGAATGGCGTTCGGGTCGGCGAGTGGACAATTTCACCGCAAGGCTATGACCAGCTCAACTATGATGCTGATTGGCTTCAATCACCTCGCGCCCGTCCCCTTTCCTTATCACTCCCGCTGCAGTCCGCGCCAATTCGCGCTCCCGCGGTGGGCGCGTACTTTGACAACCTGCTGCCGGATAGTGACCCCATTCGCAAACGCCTGCAGGCCCGCTTTGCCACCCAGGGCCGGTCAGCTTTTGACCTGTTGGAATCCATTGGCCGGGATTGTGTCGGTGCCGTACAACTTTTACCGCCAGACGCTCTGCCAGCAGACCACCGCCACGTAGACGTCACCCCGCTCACAGAAGCACAGGTTGCCCAGATACTGCGCGACACCACACTGCCCAGCGGCGGAATTTTTCGGGAGACCCCTGCGGACTTTCGCATATCGATTGCCGGCGCCCAGGAAAAGACGGCACTGACCTGGGGCGACGGGGAATGGTGCCTGCCCCGGGGAATGACGCCGACAACCCACATTTTCAAATTACCACTGGGACTTGTCGGCGCCCGCAAAGCAGACATGCGAACGTCGGTCGAAAATGAATGGCTCTGTGCCCAATTGTTGCGGGCCTATGGACTCCCCATCGCTGAAACCGCAATGGGGCTATTCGAGGACCAAAAGGCACTGATTGTGACGCGCTTCGACCGCCAGCGTGTCGCAGAGGGCTACTGGTTACGGCTTCCGCAGGAAGATTTCTGCCAGGCCCTGGGGCGCCCCTCCGAAGCGAAGTATGAAAGCGATGGCGGGCCAGGGCACGCGGAGGTCATCGAGAAACTGGTCTTGTCTCACAACGCGGCGACTGACCTCATCACCTTTTTTCGCTCACAACTTCTTTTCTGGATGTTGGCAGCAACAGATGGCCATGCCAAAAACTTCAGCCTGTACTTGCTGCCCGGGGCACGTTACGAGCTTACACCCCTCTATGACGTACTTTCTGCTTGGCCTGTTACGGGCCAAGGCGCCAACCTTCTTAACTACAAAGAGTTAAAGCTCGCGATGGCGTTGCACAGCACCAACAGGCACTACTTGCTGGAGAAAGTCCAAGACCGGCATTTTTTGGCGCTTGCCGCGAGATGTCGCTTCGGTCAAGCCGAGGGCCGGCTCCTGATAGACGAACTGCTGGAGAAAACGGCATCGGTAATCGACCAGGTGGGCAACCTGCTCCCGACAAGTTTCCCCCTGGATGTTTTTGATGCAATCACGGAAGGATTAACTTGGTCAGCAAACCGCCTTGCCCTGAGCGCCAAGCAGGCCACGAAAAATTAGTGAAGGGGCAAGTGCTACCTAATACAGATGTCCGCCTGATATTGGCAATCCGGGAGCCACCAACTCGCTCTCCTCATCCAGAACAGAAGGACGTAGCGCGCTCCATCCGGCAGGGCGCCGAAATTGTGCCCGACTCCCGAGGCGGGCAATAACATCGGATGTCCTGAACCACAGGCGTTTTACCAGCGCGACGGTTTCGCGCTCAAAAAGGTGGCCGCGCTTGAAGACCTGCGCGGACTCCGGCAACAATGCGCCGATCTCGACGCAGGTGTTCTCCAGATTTGTCATGAGTGCCTGGAGGCGTTCCTCCGGCAATGGATTGGGTTCGGAGGATGGCGTCGGCGTATCCGCCGGCATGGCCGGCTGCATGCTGGATAGCAGAGGTAAGGAGGCATCCAGGAGGTCGGCGAGGAGTTGCTGCAGTTCCGGGCGGTCGATGAGTTCGTTGTACGCCGGCAGGCTGGGGATGGCCTCGATATTCTGGGCGGCCCAGCGTAGGGCGTTCTCGATGTTCTGCTGATTTCGACGGGCGGTCTCTTCGGCTTCACGCTGGCGCGCGGGAATCAGAACCTCAGTCTCGATGCGCTGCATGAGTACTTGGTACCGCTCAGGACGTCCTGTGGTCGCGGCTCTGAGCAATGATTCGAAGCCCGCAGGTATCTCGGTGGCGGTGATTGGAAACGAGGCGAGATACGACTGAGACGATGCACCACTGCCATCGGGCAGGTGGACATACTTAT
Source organism: Ferribacterium limneticum (assembly GCF_020510585.1). Lineage (GTDB taxonomy): Bacteria > Pseudomonadota > Gammaproteobacteria > Burkholderiales > Rhodocyclaceae > Azonexus. The sequence continues at coordinate 693,765 of NZ_CP075190.1, forward strand.
TCGAATAGAGCATCACGCTCGTCCGGTTGAGTTTGAGTGAGATGGACGTCGGCTGCATCAAGGGTGGGTTGTCTGGCATCAGTGATTCCTCGCTTGGTTGATGCCCTGTATAGCGATTCGCCTCAACGTTTTCGTTCAGCCAGGTGGTGGAGGCCTGGTGGCACAGTTCTGCTTGGGTGATCCTGCGAGTGAGATGGCCCTTGCGAGGAGGACTCACCGTGTCGATGAGTGGGTGAGAGAGTGTGCACCCGGCATGTCAACAGGGGTGAAAACCGCGCTTGCTTTGGTCAAACTCTGGGGCAAGCTGAGAGTCAGCCCGGTAGTCTTGCCGGCGGTAGTATCTACTGGCCGGGGTTCCCGGCAACCGGCCTTTGAGGGCAGTCCGGTTGCTCCTGATGGGAGCCCTGTGCAATCCATTCGGCAAACTCGCACTGCACGACGAGCCTGAGAACCCAAGGCTCCAGATAGAGCTGAGAGGCTTGCCTAATTGTGAGGGCTCCCGGACCCCATGGTACGACAGAGGGCTACTCCGATGAATGGGCTGGGCTATTCGCTGTTCCCACTAGCTAACGTGCTGTGAGTTGCATTGGTTCTCCGTGACTCATCTTTTGCACGTGGAAAATCACCGGAAGCTCTCCCGCATTTCCTCGGCGTCTGGCTTCCTGATACAAGCTCCAGGTTTGTTGCCGTACCCCATGGAAGCCTGGTTGACGCGAAAGTCGCTCCAGCCACCCCTGTAGGGCTTTTTCATTGCGCAGGCCCGAGAGGGAGGCCAGTAATACATAGTGTTCGGCCATTTCGACTTTCGGACGGCGCCAAGTCCAACTTGTACGCCCACGGGTTGGGTAGCGCACCAGTTCGTAGCCCAGCCAGTTGAGGCGAGATTTGCTGGTGACCGATAGCCAGTCTTCTTGCTCCAGGCCGTTGCCCTCCGTGGCGAGCAATAGCCAATGCACAATCTCGGCGTTTTCCGGCCAGTACAGGACCAGAAGGGCATTGGCGTCCCCCCGCCGTTTTCTGACCAAGCGCTGCGCTGGCGTGGCGCCGATAGCGTAGCGGGCGTGGAACTTGTGGGCGAGGCGCTCAGCCTTGGCGGCCCGGATGGTGCCCGAGGTGTACCGTTGGTAGCCGCGTGGGACCAAATCCAGAATACGACTCAGGGCGGCGGTTTTGCTACGCGAGACAGGTGTGGTGGTAGGCATTGGTGCGGGATTCCTATTTGGGATTGATACCCCGTATAGGAATCCCGCACCAATGCAGTGTGATTTGTTGTGGCGTAGTCACACATATTGATGTTCCACGCAAAAATGGCGGCAATCGCTATACCAACCTGGACACAAGCGTGCTGACGATGAAGATCGTCTGCGTGCGCATGCTGCGGCGTTCTGCCCAAAGCAACTGCCCGGCAGGGCGGGTGTTTCGGGCAGAACGCCAACTGCAAACACACTGGCCGCAAGGCCACGTCGGGTCGCCAACCCGACAGGCAGAGGATCGCCATTCCTTTGTCAAGCAAACGCTGAAGCGCAGTGCCTCTAATCAGGCTCGCTGCGCTACGCTGGGCGCTCGGGGGTGTAACTCCCCCGTTCGACCCAATCGCACGTCCCGACTGACTGCCAGGCAACGACCGGTCAGACCCGGGCAAGAGGACACGAGGTTGGGCGACCGTGAAACGGCACTCGAGAGGAAATGCTCGAGCGACCTGGTTGCACGCGAAAGTCGGTGAAGTCCGACTCGGGGGGCATATCGGAAGAGTGCAACCCGTGCCGCACAGGATGGCTTTTGAGCGCGTCGCAAGGCGTGAGGGTATCAAGGCGAAAGCTGGCGATACCGGCACCTGGAGAAATCCGGGGTCAATGGATAGCTCAAACCTGTAACGGCACCCAGAAGGGTGCTGTGCGGAGAAATACAAAGCCATAAGCATTGAGCTGTGGTTCGTCGTCGATGACGTACGTAACGAGTACCTGAGCCGCTATGGAACATCGGGCCGGGGAAATCTACGGAAAGCCGGAAGGCTAGTTACGTTACTGAGACAGTGGCGTTGTATTTCGCAGTAGCTGCAATCTAAATGGGGAGCCTCCCTGACGACACCAACGGGTGGCACCGTGGTGGGTGAAGCAGGGAGGGGGAGACTCGGTGAATAGGGTTTGACCGACAGGACGATACGACCGAAGTCCGTCGGGAACTGTGCAAGCAGTGGCGAGGGTGGCACCTTGTCCCGAAAGCCGGGAGCGTTTGCGAAAGTGTGCTCCCCGAGAGGGGAGATATTGGGCTTGGCAGCCCGTTGCAGTATGGCCTCCTGAGCCGCTTGGCGGCGGTTCAGGGGACAACATCGTTTGGCGACGATGTGAGCGTAAAAGGGGTTTGGCATTATGCCGAACGTTATTCAATATCACTTCGGGCACCCCGCGATTGCGGGGTGCCTGTCTTTGATCGCGAGTTCTCGTCTTGACAGTCGGGGGCGCAGCAACCGACACTTGCCGAACTGCTGAAACAACAGCAGCCGGGGGTGAGAGCCCGATATTGGAGTTCGACCAGAGGCAGCGTCTTGCCTGTCCTCTGTCGTCTGGTGCGCCTATGGGCGGCCGGGCGAGGGGAGCCTTGTGCTCGCCGGTGCTCCATCGGTCTCTCAACCTTCGTTTCGGTCGCCCACCCCGATTGAGAGCGGGAGGGAATCAACTACAGGAGCGCATCATGACCCAAGCCCAATTGCCGGCAGTGCCCGGTTTTACCACGGCGAATACAGAAACTGAACTAATTCGAAGTGGAAATAAATTCAAGGTGCATATCAACGATAAGGTCCCGATTGGGGACGCGTTAAGCGAGGTGCAGTCGCTTTGCGGCTGTATCGCCGAGATTGATGCCGCTGTCCGTGCGGGTCAGCTTTCCCCCACGAGCGCAAAGGTGAGCATGATCTACATGCTGGGTATGGCTCAGTCGATTTTGACGGCGGTCACGAATGGCGTCTGGCAGTACAAAGTCGATGGGAAATCTTGGTAGAGGCGCTCGGCGTATTCGCGCACCTTGCGCCAAGTGTCGGTTGATGGCGTGAGTCCTGTTTCGTGTGCTGAATACACAGGGCTATCCAACTGAACCTCCAATAAACGGATCGCCACGGGCGTAGCTTCCCGTGGCGATCTATCGGCTGAAGGGATTGATCATGTCTGATGTCACAACGTCCGTTCCGAACGACTTTCCGCGCCCCGTGATTTCTGCCGTCGCTGGGGTTCAGCCAAAATTGGCTGTCCGCCTTGTCGATGGGCAATACGTCGCAGGTATGACTGACGCGGAACTGTATGAGCGTTATGCCGGGTGTGAAGACCTGGCCCAGCAACTTGCGGATTATTGTCGTCGGAAGGAGCGGGAACATCCCGAGTGGTCCAGGACCTTCAACCTGGAGCGCGCAAGGCGTGGTGTCGCAACGAAAGTTGACTCCGGGCGATGGGAGTTTTCCAGTGCTGAGCTGGAATGGCTTATGCGACGCTGTGCGGTATTGCTTGGCGGGTGAGGAGGGGAGCATTTTGCTTTCCCAGTGATGACCTGACGTAGTAGCCATGTGCTGTAGTTTCCCGTTGGTTCAAACGGGTTAGAGTGAAGCCGCCAAAACTCCAAAAAAATGCCTCAATGGCTATACAGGGTGAGTTTCAGTTGGTTTTTACCAAATGAGGGCTCGACCAAGGACATTTTTTAGGAGTTTAGTGATGAATGTAATTCTCTTCCCCGCTCCTGCATCGCCTGCCATTACTCTGTCCGAATCTCTGGATGCTGTTGTGGTAAAGCGAGGCCGGAGACCCGGTGTCAAGACTGTCTCCCCGGAGACGAATCAGCGTCGCCGCCAGTGGCTGCTAGCGGTTATGGAGTCGCCTTGTGCAAATGCGGAACTCTGCCGGCAGCTGGAGGCGCCAGACTCATTCGTTTCTCATCTGCTGTCGGGGCGTAGGACGTTTACCAACGCCTTGGCGAGGCGGATTGAGGCGGTGCTCGGCCTCACGAGTGGTGCGATTGATGCAGCTATGTTCCCGCGGCCTATTGCCCACCGATGTGATGATGATCCCAAGCCTGAACGGGTTTTGGATGATTCAATCGAGAAGGCACTATTGGGAATGCTCAATACGGCAATCCATCAGGGCCGGGTAGGCAATCTGGAAGCGCTGCAATTGCTGACGTTAATCATAGCGATGTAAATTTTGGCCCGACACTGTCGGGCCATTTTTCTGATCTGCATTTTGGGTTTTTGCCATGCATCGATAGATTCCAGATAGCTTGGCCCGATACCTTCACCGGGGGCGTAGCGGATGTGATCGAACGTTTGCATTGGTGCACGTGGACCATTGAAGTCTGGCTCCGCGTGCAGAAGACAGTGTGTCGGATTGAATCATGTCAGCTGGAAACGGCAGACCGACTGGCGGTAGCGCTGACGCTGTATTCGATCATCGCGTGGCGCATCTTGTACGCCACCATGCTGGCGAGGGTAGCCCCTGATTTACCATGCACGGTCGTCCTCAGGAAAGAGGAATGACAAGCGCAGTACCGTAACGTCAACCGAGTATCCGAGCCAACTGCCACCCCAACTTCACTGCGGGGAAGCCGTTCTATAGATTGCCAAGCTTGGCGGATTCCTGGCGCAAAAAGTGATGGTGGCCCGGAACTGCAAGTCTCTGGCGAGGATTTCTATGCTTGCCCTACATCACCGATATGTTTCTGATCATGCGACGGACCGAATAAGTTGTGGGTAAATATCAGGGCTTTGCCGGGAGGTACTTACCCAGCCGAGGGCAAGTATTTCTTCATACACTGCCTCTCAATCAGATGCTTCGTTGGCAACATCACTGCGCATCGAAAGCAGATTGGTTTTTACATGGGATAGTAAATTTGTAAGTGTCAATCGATCTTGTTCAGACAACCCTTTTAGGATCAATTCGCTCATCTCGTGACTTTTGACCCTTAGCTCTTTAATGAGCTGCTGGCCATCCTTTGATAGGTATATCCGTTTGACCCTACGATCAACAGGGTCGGCACGCCGCTCTAGCAGTCGAGATGCCTCCAAGCGGTCGATCAGGCCCCCCAACGAAGCCTTGCCAAGTTCAAGAACTGCCGCCAAGTCAGTTTGAATCATGCCATCGTGTCGAGACAGATAGGCCAAAATCCACCACTGAGAACGCGTGACACCAAGAGGTTTCACAAAGTCATCAAAGACAATTCGTCGAAGTCTTGAGACATCATGCATCAAAAATCCCAAACGAATATCCCAGTTTTCTTCAACCATGAGTTCTCCAAAACCTTTGGTGTTCGACGGATTTCTTAAGCGTAGAAGATGTCAAGTGCAATCAATCATCTAATGGCATCGGGAAATCTTCGATGTAATCGTATTGACACATACGATTACTTGATCTAATCTGACTTTGTTGGTAACAAAAAATAATAGAGGACGACTGTAGGTTATGTCAAAACTCTAGTAATGCCTGAAGGATTTCCTTGGTAAGCCGTGGAAACCCATATTTTGAGCATGTTATCGCATCAGGAGGAGATTGAGATGAAGCTATTGCAGGAAATATTGGTTATCGCCATTTGTGGATTTGCGGTGCTGATGCTGCTTTACGGATCTTTCAGCAAACAAGACTCCTTGCTTTGGGAAATGGGTGTTTGTATTTCTGATCAAGTTGGTTGCGTATCGCAGCACCAATTACAAATGTTGATAACAACTAGGGGGTTAATATTTTGATATGTAAGACCCTGTGGAAAACGAGATGTCTCATCACTTTCAGTGAACACGAAAACTAGAGTTCTCGGGGATGCGCCGATCTATTCCAAGAGCATATGCGTTATTACTCTAATTTGAGAAAATATGGTTTGTCAGGTGCTTGATTGACCCTGACCTAAAGTGAGTGTGCAAACGAGCTTTTATGAATTGGAATACGCGTCGAAGAAGAAGTCGGCGCTCCGAGATCGTTTTCTGGTGCGTAAAACCGTGAGCGATTCTGGATAGGATGAGTGCACCGTTCTATCCGAGCAGCGGAGGCCGGGGATGACTAATGATTTGTCAGGCCAGCATGCTGCGCATATACGTTGTTTTGCTATGTTTTGGTCTCTCTCTGGTGAAGAGATTGAGGACGCGCTCTGCAACAGCTAGGCCGTTCGCCGCTTCGTCGGTATTGATCTGAGCCGTGAGTCGGCGCCTGACGCGATGACGCTCTTGAACATCGGTCACCTAGGCGGAAACGCCAGCGACATTCGCAGGCATAAGAGTTGTTCCATGGTGAAAAGCAGCCCACCTTTGGTGAGACTATTTTCCGGGGGCTCGGTTTGAGCAAGGCGTTCTCGCCTCTCAGGTCTTCTGCAACTTGTGATACGCCAATGGGGCATCTAGCAACTCCTTAAGTGCTGTTGCATCTCGATGGTCATTACCGTATCAAGCGATGTGCATTGGTAGTTGATTGAAACTGTATTGTAGCATAATATATTACGAGCGCGTGTGAATGGGCTCGTCCCCATTGTGGCTTCTTAGTGATCTCGGAAAGATTGTGCCGTGGATATGGTGTTCTCCTTGCCAACATCGCCACCGCCTGAAATTTTTAGAAACTAAAAAAGTGGCGCTACGGATTTTTTCGGAAAGGAAGTTTGCAATGAGAGATAGTACTTATGATGTGGTAGTTGTCGGCGGGGGAAGTAATACCCTGACTGCTGCGGGCTACTTGGCAAAAGTTGGCAAAAGCGTACTTGTGCTCGAGAAAAACGAGGTGTGTGGCGGCGGGGTCGTTTCAATGTCGCCAGCCCCCGGGTTTATCTGTGATCCTCATGCGATGGGAATGGTGACGTGTATGCCAAACCCTGTAATTGCCAACGATGAACTGGGGTTGCTGAGTCGATTCGGCTTGGAGTTTGTTCGTCCGGACGCCAGTTTTTCAACGGTTTTTGACGACAATGCCGGGTTGGTTACCTATGTTGATCTCGACAAGGCGTGTGAGGAAATCGCCAAGTTCTCGACGCGTGACGCCGAGGTATATCGGCAGTTTGTTCTCGATTGTCGAGAATATCTGCCGCTGATTCTCAAGGGGCTTTATACGCCCCCATTGCCGTTCGGCGGCTTTGTCTCCCTGCTTGAGCAGAGTTCAAAGGGGCGCCGGCTAGTTACCGCCATGATGGAAAGCGCGTTTGATGTTGTCGATGACTTGTTCGAGTCACCGGAACTGAAGATGCACATCCTGAAGTGGGTCGCTGAATTAATGGTCGGGCCAGAAGTAAGAGGGACGGGCATCATCCCATTCCTTCTTATGGGGATCGCCCATACTTTCAAGGCGGGCATGGTTATCGGCGGTAGCCAAAATATGACGCGGGCGTTGGTTCGTTGTGTCGAAGCTTACGGCGGTATCATCCGGACCAACGCTCAAGTTGTCAAAATGAACGTCTCTGGTGGCCGAGTTACCGGGGTCACCTTGAAGGATGGTGAAATTATCAAGGCGCGGGATGCGGTTATTGGATGCATCCACCCGTGGGATCTTGATAAGTTCATTGAAGGGATTGATCCTTCCGTCACCGAGGCGGCGAGCAAGGTTAAACTCAGTTCCCATGGGGCTATCAATCAACAATATGCCCTATCTGAAGCGCCGATCTGGAAGGCGGGGTCGCAATTCGAACCGGCCATGCTGGTTGAGTGTCTGCGCCGCGACCGAACTATGGAGTCGATGCGCGTAGCGTTCGACGAATATCGGTATGGCCGTATGCCGCTCGATCATCTTAGCCCGTTGGTTGGCATCCAAAGCCGACTCGATCCGACGCGTGCTCCCGCAGGCAAAGCGACCATGTACTTATATCATTTTGCCCCTCTGGAGTTGCAAAAGGGCGGGCTTGAGGGCTGGGACGATATCAAAGAGGAAACAGCGGACGCCATTTACGACGAGATGTGCAAATATACGACGAACATGGATCGTTCAAAGATCATTGCCCGCCATGTCGAAACGCCGCTGGATCACCATCGCCATTCCGCAAGCATGCGCAATGGCGATATCTTTGGGATCGGGACGTTTACCTCACAATTTTTCGGCCGTCGCCCGACCCCCGAACTGGCGCAATATCGCATTCCCGGCATCGAGGGCTTTTATTTGTGCGGGCCGTTCATGCACCCTGGCGGTAGTGTGACGCTTGGTGGTCGCGCCACGGCAATGAAAATGCTGATGGACTGGAAAATCGATCTCAAGAAGGCATTTATCTCTCTTTGAGAAAAAAGCCCGAATCCAACGTAAAGGAGATATACAGTGAAACTTTTTACCTCGGTAAATGCAGAGTTAATGGAAGTGACGAGTATTCGTAGTGAAGATGGGACACTCGTGATCAGTGGAACAATCATGGGTGCCATGCCGGTCGAGGCGGTTTTGCGTGGTGCCGAAATGCGCAAGGCGGTTTCCATGATGGGGATAGGAACCATTCTGTCTGCGATCAGAATCTTTCTTTTTAAATAGGAAGGGCCGTTATGTTTCCTGATTTCTCGGAAAAAGCGAGCACAGACATTTTCCGAAAGCGTTGCGTTCGTGGCTGGTGGTAAGGGACGTGTCGGCAGGGCGGCTTATCTTGCGTTGGCTTTTCCCGGGGCTAATATCGTCTTGACCTGCTGGTAGAAACGGCTATTTTCATCAAGAGGACCAAACCACGCCGGCCTCGTTTAGGCAAGGGGCTGGCTGCTTTGGTCATCAAACTGGATAGTCAACGTGACGAGGCTGGTGATCTGGCCGCCAGTTTTCGGAAGCGCGAACACGCGCTGACTGAGGCGCCCAAGTGTCACTCAAGGATCACACGGCACTTACCGGATAGCAGTAGAGCCCGCAATGGAGGTCGAGTTGACTGCTGCACAAGTCGAGGCGATCCGAAAGACAACACAGTTAAGGCATATCGGTCTTCTCGAACAGGTGCCTGACACGGCGTTGTTTCTGCTTTCCTCCAAAGCAGCTTATATGACCGGGTAGACACTCGCGGTAGAAGGAGGCATGCAGTTTTGAGTTTTTCTGTTCAGACTATCTGCGAGTCACGTCCATCCCAGTAGATTTTTTTCAACTCATGCTTGAGCAGTTTTCCCATATCGCTACGGGGAAGGTTGCTGACGAAAGCGACAGAACGCGGACATTTGATTGAACTAAGCCGTGAGCGGCAGTATTCAATGATTTCACGCTCCAGGCCGGTGTGGACAAATTCGGCGCTGCTGAGTTGGACAATGGCTTTGACTTCTTCCCCAAAGTCCGGGTTGGGAACACCGATTACCGCTACATCGGCAATCGCCGGATGGGTGCGGAGAATGTTCTCAGCTTCTTGGGGGTAAATATTGACTCCTCCGGAAATAATCATGAACGACTCGCGGTCCGTCAAATACAGATAGCCATCTTCGTCCAAGTAGCCGATGTCGCCCATGCTTGCCCAAGAGGGGTCGTTTTCTAGGTGGGCGCTTGTCGTATGGCCGGGGGCGTTGTGGTATTCGAACCGATTTCCATTGGCCATGTAAATTTTGCCGGGAATGCCGGGAGGCATGTCAGTACCTTGCTCATTGAGGATTCTGATTGAACACCCTGCAGCCGCACGACCAACGGAGCCTTTATGGGAATGCCATTCTTCCGGAGTGATGAAGGTGTGGCCAATACTCTCTGTCCCTCCGTACAATTCGTAGATAACCGGCCCCCACCAGTCGAAGATCAACTCCTTGACAGGGACCGGGCAAGGGGCTGCCGCATGAATGGCGAAACGGATGGAGCCAAGCTGTGCGTGGTCTCTAACGTCGTCTGGGAGAGCAAGCATCCGTGAGAACATGGTGGGGACGAAAAGGCCGTGGGTGACTCGGTATTTCCCAATAGTGTCGAGCGTAGAGGCTGGGTCGAATTTTCTGAATCCGATCACTGTTCCACCGGTGCGTTGCACAGTCATCATAAAGCGCAAGGGGCCGGCATGATAGAACGGACCGGGGTTAATGAAAACGCTTTCTGGGGAGAAGTCGTATTGCTGCCGCAGTAAATGGAATCGGGACGGCGGAGTCTCGGGCGGAACATCCGGCCATTGTGTCCGAATGCCTTTGGGGCGGCCTGTGGTTCCTGATGAATAGAGCATCGACGGGCCGCGATGCCTATTCTGTAAAGGAATGGGGGACTCCTGATTTAGTAAGGCCTCATATGCTAGGAAGCGTCCTTGTGTTCCATCAAGCATGATCAGAAGAAGTTCCGGCATGTTATCCGCGATGCGAACGGCGATGTCGCTTTGGGCGATCGAGGAAACCAGAAGCTTCGCGCCACTGTCCAGGACGACGTGGGCAGCATCTTCAAAATTGAGTTGTGTGCTGATGCAAACGTAGGCTATTCCAGAGTTTTTGGCGGCCCAACAAACTTCAGAATAGTGCAGATGATTCTCGAGGAAAATGGCGATTGTGTCCCCCGCTTGCAAGCCTAATCGGTAAAGGGCTTGAGCGGCACGATCAGATCGGTCAACTAGCTCTCGATAGGTCTGAGAAATACCGCTATCCGACATGACAACTGCAGGCTTGTCAGGCGAAATCCTAGCGTGATATCGCGGATGAAAAATACCTTCGGCGTTGCAACTAGTCCTCGTGGCGCTCGATCCCATTTTCCATTTTGATCGTAAGAAGATTTGTTTTTACCAGCTGCAGCAATCCTGCGAGCAAATGGCGTTGATTGTTGTCCATGTCCGCTAGTACACGCTCGCTCATTTCATGGCTTTGAGTCCGCATTTCCTTGACGATGTGGTTGCCTTTGCTGGATAAGTGTACTCGTTTGACACGCCGATCTTTTTCATCTGGGCGACGTTCTAAAAATCCAGATGCTTCCAGTCTGTCGATAAGCCCACCAAGCGCGGCCTTACCTAAGTCCAGAACATTTGCCAAGTCACTCTGGATCATTCCATCATGACGGGATAGGTAGGCAAGCACCCACCATTGGGAGCGAGTGACCCCTAAAGGTTTCATAAATTCGTCGAAGACAATACGACGTAACCTTGAAACATCGTGCATTAGAAAGCCAAGTTTCTGATCCCAATTTTCTTCAACAGAAAATTTCGGAGGGGATTTTTGTTTCTCACTGTTATTGTTGTTTGTGATGATCGTCCCCTTGTCCCTGACAAGTGCTGTTTTCAAGTGCATCTTCCTATTTCTGTTAGGAGGCAAAAGGAAAGGCGCTTGGACGGTGCAGTGTCAATCGATGGATGGAAAGTGAGTCCTCGAAGACAAAATGACACCATTAAGAGCCCGCTTGCATATAATACGCTTACATTCGACTTGTGGCCAGAATCATCGCTTTGATGTTAAGGCGTACTTCTCCTCGCTGCAATTTACCTGTCGAAGTCCGTGGTAATACTGCGATGGATTGCAGAATTTTGGGTAATTTATATCTAGCAATCCGACTTCCTGCATGGTCGCGTAGTTCTTCCAATGTTGCCGACTGCCCAGGATGCCATTCAACAACAGCTACTACGTTTTCCCCCCAAACTGGGTCAGGGATGCCGACGACAACTACGTCGCGGACAGCCGGGTGTTCCCGTAAAGCTTGTTCGACCTCCACGGGGTAGATATTCTCGCCGCCGGAAATGATCATGTCTTTGATGCGGTCAGTTAGATATAGATAGCCGTTTTCGTCCAGATAGCCACCGTCTCCGGTGCGATACCAGCCGTCAACGAGTGCCGTTTTGGTGTCTTCAGGGCGATTCCAATAACCACTCATCAATGTCGGAGATTGAACCCAAATTTCTCCAGCCTGGCCCTCTGGAAGGGATGTGCCATTCGGGCTCCGTATCTCGATAGTCATGCCAGGAAGCGCTTTTCCAACAGAACGTAATAAGGCTGGGCGGGTGATGTCGTGGGCACTGGGCGGCAGGAAGGTTACAGAGCCGCAGTTTTCTGTCATGCCAAAGTACTGTGCAAACTTGCAATCAAATACTTCAATGCAATTTTTTAGCAGGGCGACATTCATTGTCGATGCGCCGTAGAAAATTGTTTTCAGGCGCGGTGCAGATGTGGCGGTGAGAGTAATCTGTTCGAGTAAGGCCTTTATCACGGTCGGTACCATGAATGTCCGGGTGATTTCATAGGTTTGCGCCAGGCGCAAGAGGTTCGCTGGAGACGGGTCAGCGGTCAGGACACAAGTCAGTGATCGCAGAAGGCCGATCAGCATCCATGACATGCCGCCGACATGAAAATTGGGCATGGCAGATAGGATTACATCATCGCTTGTCCAATCGGTCCAATCCGGTGAGTCGAGTTCGAGATGACGCGAAATGGACAGCGCTTTGTGAGAAAGCATTACTCCTTTCGGGCGGCCAGTCGTTCCACTCGTGTACATCAGAAGAGCCCAAGAATCCGAGTATTGCCGAGGCGCAGACATGGGGAAGGGGGCTGTCTCGTTGAGAACCTGACAAAGTGAATCAGCTGCGTTGGTGTGGGTGATCAAGGTTCGTGGCGGGGTCGTCGCCATCGTCGCCATTGACTGGGTCAGGATTTCTCCGAATTCGTCGTCGAAAATCACTAGTTGGCTGGCAGAGTCCTCCAGCACGAAGGCGATTTCCCCTGGGGCGCTACGCCAGTTGATCGGGACGAGTACAACGTTATGGCGAAGACACCCAAAAAGAACGGGGAAAAAGAGTTCGCTATTCTTGCCAAGATAGGCAATACGGGAACCCGGTCCGATTGCATTTCTGTCAAGGAATGCGACAAATTGATCTGTTTTTCTATCCAGTTCGGCATAAGTCAAACTGCCGTGGTCAGCAATGATGGCCTGCCGGTTGGGGAATTTGGTGGCGCCTTGGGAGGGGTAGTCTGCCATCCAAACCATGCGGTCGAGATAAGGTATGGGCTGCGCTACGTTGCTCATTTTGGGTTTGTCTCCAGGAAAGGCTGTATTACATGGATGGTGGGTTGCAGGTCCATGATATATAGTAACTAAGCATACCAACTATGCGGTGTGGCGCCCTATGTGTCAAGTGGGCAGAGATGTCTCGGAGGCGATAATGTGTCGCCATTAGAAGTTTACGTTCTCTTTTGATTGGGATAAAGTGTTCGGTAAAATATCATATACAAGCATAAAGATTTTTTTTCTGAAGTTGCAATGTTCAGTTTGTTGGGTAAGCCAAAGTCAGAAATGATACTTCCCTGAATCTCAATTCAAGGCGGGATACAGGGTCTCGTCTACTTGCAAGGAGAAAGTAATGATTCGTACAGCATTGGTGGTTGGAGCTGCGGGCGGAATTGGAGTCGAGATTGTCAAGCAACTGCTTGGCGAGGGGTATCAGGTCACTGCCACCGTCCTTAATGACAAGGAAGCGGCACATTTACAGGCCTGGGCACCAGGTGTTGGCACAACCCTGAAACTGGATTTGAGCAATGCGGATGGCGTTCTGGAGGAACTGAAGCGTCTGGCTATTCCGTCTCTCGATGCCGTCGTGGTTTGCGCTGCAATCGGACCGACTGGTCCCGTGGAAATTTCGCCGCTTGCGGTCTTGCGCCTGGCATTCGAAATCAACACAGTGGCTGCCGCCGCTATCTACCAGGCCTGTATGCCGTCGCTCCGCGATGCCAAGGGAAAATTGGTATTGATCAGTTCTTTTGCGGGCAAGGTTGGCCTACCTTTCCTTGGCCACTACGTTGCTTCCAAGCATGCGCTTGAAGGTTTGGCAGATGTGATGCGGCGCGAAGCAAAGGCTGATGGAGTCGAGGTGATCGTAATCGAGCCAGGCGGCGTCAAGACGCCGATGGTGACTGGTCAATTGGAGAGCGTTGCGCGTGATCGCGCAGCTCTCTCACCGGAAGAAGCACTACGCTTCGGTCAATTTTATGATGGTTTCCTGTCCGTGGCCAAGAAATCCTGGGACACCATGCTCGATCCGTCCGTAGTTGCAAATACTGTAATCGAGGCGTTGAAGAGCAGTACGCCGCAGATTCGTTACCCGGTAGGTGATGACGCCAAGTTCCTGTGCGAAGTTGCCCGCAAAACCGATCCTGAAATCGACGCCATCGTGGCTAGCTTCATGGGTGCCTGATTCTCAAGGGCTACCTGTATGAAAACCGTCAGCGTCCTGTGTTTTGTTGTGATTGCCATCACGGCTTGGATGCTGACACATTTATGCAGGTCATGCCGCCAATCCTTGGCAAGCTGGCAACCGACCTCCTTGTCGGGTTGCTGCTGATTGCCAGTTGGATATAACGGTCTGGTTCGGAGACGAGTGCAGTTTTGTGCTCGCCTAGCTTGATACCGGGCTGCCGGAAGGCGATGAATTCGGGGCGGGATGGGATGCGATGGTTGACGAGCGGAATGCCAATAGTAGGAATCGGGTGGCTAAACCCCTTAGCTTGAATCTGCGAAGCGGCTCGTTTGCGGTCGATGGTCAGGCGTCCGGTGGTGAGACTGAATGTCAGAACTTTGCTTACCGATAACTGCGTCCCGGTTAAGAGCATCTAATTGGAAATCGAGGGATTCCGAAATGTACCGACAAAACATGCTGGCCTACATGTATTGCATGTGCTTGAGCTATGGCATGTGCATTGATCAGGGCGGCCTAATGGACGCCTATTCGAGATGTCTTCCACACTAATGAAAAGGCGTGATTGGGCGTACGCCTCTCTCTTTCCTTCATTGCAACCGGTAAAACCAACAGCAAATTAATATAGATAGCGAGCCATTCTTTGCTTTACCCGGATAGCAGTTACTAGGAAAAGTGCACTGTCTGCGAATGTGCAGCAAATGGACTAAAACTGGGTCCAGTGTCTTATCCATGCGTGGCATGAATGCCAAATGTGTTTGCAAACTCACCAAAGGAACCTTAATGACTCATCTGATTCCAGAAATCCAGGCAGCGTACGAGCGCGACCAACGTCTAAAGACGGAGGCGATTACGGCTGACGATCTGCCGCTGTCGTTCGAATCGATTACCGATCGCTGGCTGACGGCGGTGCTTTGCCATAGCGTGCCCGGTGCCAAGGTCATCGGACATCAGTTAGGACCAGTCGATACCGGATCATCGAACCGGCGCCGCATCGAGGTCGAATACAACGATGCCGGGGTTGGCGCCGGCCTGCCGTGGGCGCTGTTCTGCAAGGCTAGTCACGAGTTAGCCAATCGTATTGTCCTGGGGGTCTCCGGAGGGGCATTCACCGAAGGACATTTCTATAATCAGATTCGGCCGCACCTGGAAATCGAGGCTCCTCGCAGCTTTTTTGCCCATTTTGATCCGGTCAGTTTCAATTCCATGATCATGCTTGGCGATTTGACCAGCAGCGTAACCGAATTCTGCAATCATAAGACGGTCATGACGTTGGAGCGGGCGCGCAGCCAGATGCGTCTCCTCGGCAAGTTGCACGGGATCAGTCATTCGCATCCAGATATCCGGGCTCAACTTGAGCACCTTCCGACTTGGCCGGACTATTTCAAAAATACCGAAGCTTTCGGCATGGAAGCAGGATCTAGCAACGGTTTTCTGGCCGGCGAAGAGGTAATCCCGCCGCGCTTGTACCAGCGCTACGAGGAGATCTGGCCGGCAACTATGCGCAGCATGGAATTGCACTCAAGTTGGCCTAACTGCCTCTCTCACGGCGATGTGCATCTGAAGAACTGGTACGTGGCGGGCAGCGGCGAAATGGGTTTGAGCGATTGGCAATGCGCGACACGAGGCCACTGGGCGCGAGATGTCGCCTATACCATGTCGACCGCTTTGACAGTTGAGGATCGACGCCGCTGGGAAAAGGAACTGATCAAGTATTATCTTGAGGAGATGCATGTCGCCGGAGGGCCGAAGGTCAGCTTCAACGAAGGCTGGAATGCCTATCGCCAGCAATTGATCACCGCCCTGACTTGGTGGACCATCACTTTGTCGCCGACCAAAGATATGCCTGACATGCAGCCGAGGGACATCACCCTTGAGTTTATCCGTCGCATTTCGACGGCGATGGACGATCTGGATACCCTAGATGCGATGGATCGCTAGCTGCCAGATCGCTTCGACGGTGAACTGTAAATTTGGTATGCAGTCTTGACGACTGAGGTCTGAATTAACTTGCGCGAATGCGACGAGCCTGCTTCGGTGTTGTCGATGCAAATCAATAATTCTGCATAAGGATAAACATCGTATACGCTGTTGTGAATACTTGCGTCCAGATCCCGGAGGCTCTGGACGAAGTTGCGCCTGCCTGGCAGACCAAAGTCCTTGCCCGCCAACATCCCGGCATTGAGGTCGTCTCGGCGCGGGTCAGCGACTCTCCGGCGGTGCGACAAAGGCTGCCTCCATCTGTTTGTCAAGAGAGCCTTCCCGCGATCAGTTTGTTCGGCGGAAGGTTTGCCAAGCATGATTGCCTGCCGACTCGGCACTAAACGCCGGGATGGGAAGCCAGTGTCCCGCCATCAATCAGATATTCGGCGCCGGTGATGAAACTGGCTTCGTCAGAAGCGAGGAATGCAACCAGAGCCGCCACTTCTTCGCTCGTACCCATGCGACTGAGTGGCGACATGCTGTTGAGTACTTGAAGCATTACTTCCGGATCAGGGAGTGCGGCCAGTGTCTGGTCGTGGATCGCCGTCCGGATGGCGCCGGGGTGGACCGAGTTGCAGCGGATATTGAGTTTCTGGCGGGCACACCATATGGCGACCGATTTGCTCAGGATGCGCACAGCGCTTTTGCTGGTGCAATAGGCGAGATCGTCGGCAATCGCCGCATAGGAAGAGGTTGATGCGGTGTTGATGATGGAGCCGTTGGCGCCGCCGGGATTGTTGCGCATCAGTCCAATTGCTGCTTGGCAGCCGAGCATGACCCCAGTCTGATTTACGCCGAGGACGCGGTTCCAGGTTGCCAGATCCATATTGCCGATGGATTTGCCGCCGCCTAGTATGCCAGCGTTGTTGAAGAGGATGTCTAGACGACCGAAGCGGCGCTTGGTCTCGGCCATCAGATTACGCCAACCTATCTCGTCGACCACATCAAGGTTCATGAAAAACGCCCCGGACTCGTCGGCAACCCGCTGGCCGAGTTCATCCTGCACATCAGTCAGGATCACTTGGGCGTCTTCAGCACGGAAGCGCCGAACAGTCGCTGCCCCAATACCAGAAGCACCACCGGTGACTATTGCTACTTTGCCTTGTAGGCGATTTGAAACCATAAAGACTCCTCTAAGGAATGATGTTTAACTTAAAACAAAAAGCTTGGGAATTGAGATTCAAGAATATTGTATCGTGACATATGTTGTGTCGTGCGTGCATCAAGTTCGCACGAAGTTCTGCTGAGGTGCCAGCGATAAACCCGACGCAGCCCTGCATGTATGGGTGACGGTTGCTGTTATTCAAAGTGATAGTCGCCTAAGAAGCTTTGTAAGCAACTCAGAACAAATCAAACAAAGGAGATTCAACCGATGAATGATTTAACGATACGGTTGTCTTCGTCTCGCACGACAAGCTGAATCTGGAACTGTCCGAACAGCTAGGTGGGAGCGGCATTCCGACGCAGAGCATCGGCGACGCGAATTCCACGCGTTTCATCCGCATGGGGATCGGTGATAGAAGTCTGGCTGGCGCCAGTGACGGAGTTCCGGCCGGGCAAGCGTGGGGAAAGATTTGATACTCTGAATATCCGCGTTCGCTTATCCCTTTCCGGCAGATCGAGGCGCTGTCGGGTGGTGCTTGCCCCTCGTGTGGCAAGGTGCGAATCATCGCCCTCAATCAAGGCCCGGTGATTCGTGAGACTGATGGCAGGCTGGGCGAGTTGACTTCGGTGCCGAGCCTGGCATCAAAGCGGTGTACGGCTATGGGAATTGCTGACGGCCGAACAATTGAGCGGCGATCCGCAGGCCCAGCCTACCTCGGATTAGCGTTCGACCTGCGCACGCCAGGTTGTGGGTGCATCTCCGAATGGACTGGAGACCTTGCCGAGGGACGAGTCAAGTCCTCATCAGGCGTTCGGCAGCGCGTTCCCCGGAGGCGACTGCTGCCTCCATTCCTCCGAACATGAAGATGTCACCGCCCAGATGGACTCGCGGCTCGAGGCCAACCGCATCCCATAGTTTCTTGGTGCGGTGGAAGAAATCTGAATCAGGGACGTAGCTGGTACGTTTTTGGCGGGCAACGTAGCTGAACAGGAAGTGGCCCTTCACTTCCGGATACAAGCCTTCGATTTGTTCGCGTACCATGGCGATCACGGCTTCGTCGCTCATGGCGGCCATGTTTTCGTATTCGTTGTGCTCGGTGAAAATTGAGAACAGGCCATGACCGGCGGGGGCGCGATCCGGCGCCTTGTTGTGCGACAGCGAGATCACATTGATCTTCGGGCTTTCCTTTTGCGACAGCATCACCATCGCAGCCTTGCTTGTTGGTGCCTTGCTGTAGGCGAGCTTGACGTCGAGCATACGCATGAACGTCATTGTCTGTCGGTAGCCGCCGCTGATTTCGGCGAAACGCCGATACATCTCTTCTGCCTGGTCATAGGGCACGGTGATCAGGCATTTGTCCGCAACGAGGGGGCTGGCAGTGCCATTGGCGTCGACGATGTCGAGGGTGACGTTGTCGGTGTTGGAATGCACCTGATGCACGGTGGTCTGGTAGCGGACGTCAAGCATGGAGGCCACTTTCTTCGGCAGGCTGTCGAGCCCGCCGCGCAGGCTGACCATTGCCGTCCAGTCGGACAGGGTGTAGGGCAACAGCAGCGAGGACATCATGTCCAGCGTAACGCCACCGATCGGGCGCAACAGCGGCTCGATCAGGTTTTCCGTGACTTCGCGGCCGAAGGCTTGCAGCGATATGGCTTCGGCGTTGTTGTTCGGGTCTTCGAGCGAGATGTCGTCAAGCAGATATTGCGGCACCGAACGCAGTTTGTCGCGCATGCAAAAGGCGCCGCGCAGGAAGCGGAATTTTGCACCCCAGGAAAGGGCGGGGGTGAAGGCAATGGACATCAGGTTGCCCATATCGATGTCAATCAGGCGTCCATTCTGCAGGATGCTCAACACGGAGGGACATTTCACCACGTCACCGCCGAGGCCCACTTCGTCGATCAAGGCCAGCCAACGACGGTAACTGGTGGCCGCCAGTTCCGGGCAGGTATCGATAAGGAAGCCATCCCGGCGCAACGCCTTGCAGCGGCCGCCAGCGTGGCTGTTGGATTCGATGACCACCACTTCATGGCCTGCCTGTTGCAGGCGAAGTGCAGCGCTAAGGCCAGACAATCCGGCGCCGATCACAGTGATTTTCATTGGTGTTTTCCAGAGTTTTTTCCCTTGGGCGAAGGGGGGGCATCCGTCGCGGGCCGGCTTCCGAGCGGTGATAGGTTGGTGTAAGTGTGCTGCCGGGCATGCAGCCTTGTCTTCGGTTACGCAAGCCGTTACTGTGGGGCGCGAACCCAGGCAGGCAGGGGCCGCTCGCCCATGGTCCGTCGGTAGTCTGGATGGGTGCAGTCTTCGAGGATGTCGAGATGCTCCGTGCTCGGTTTCCAGCCGAGTTCGGCGCGGGCACGCGGGGAGCGGGTACGGCTGCAGGCCGAGAAGACGATGGGGCCCATGAATTTGTCCCAGATCTCAGCCGCTTCTCCTACCGTGACGCTGCGCGTCGGCACGCCCAGATGGCGGGCGATGCATTCGGCGATGGTGCGGAAGCACGTTTCTCCGCTTACAGCATGGTACAGTGCTCCGGGAACACCCTTTTCCAGTACCAGCCGGTAGAGTTCCGCGAGATCGTCGACATGGACGTTCGTATAGACGTTGAGCCCGCGGCCGACGTAACACACGGCGCCAGTTTTGTGTGCGGAATGGTAGAGGTCGGCGATCAGCTTGCTGCCACCGTTGCCCCAAATAAACGGCGGGCGGACGCAAATAGCCCTGATGTTTTGTTGGGCAGCGGAGCGCACCATGTTTTCGATCTCGAGGCGGGGGGCAATTTGCTTGCGCGGCGGAAAGACTTCATCCTCAGTATAGGTATTCTCGCTCCAGTTACCGTCGGTGCGTTGCGACAGCAAACTGGTGCCGCTGGTGAACACGAAAACCTTGTTGGTGCCGACGAGATTGTCGAGCAGCGCGCCGACGACACGCAGTTCGTCCTCAAGCATTAACTGTGCGACCCATATGATGGCGTCGTGATCAGTGCCGAATCCGGCCAGCTGCTGCGCATCATTGAGGTCTCCCACCTGAACTTGGGCTCCCATGCTTTCCAGCGCCGAAGCGCTGTTAGCGTTTCTGACTATGCCAGTGACAACGTGCCCGTTCGCAAGCAAGCAGCGGGTAATGTGCTTGCCGATATACCCGGTGGCTCCGAATACCAGTACTTTCATGTTGTTTTTTCCTTTAGTGATTGACCTGCTCGCTGGTGCGGAGCCGGCGGTAATTGCGCCCGGTCAGGCTGCAGCCGACGCAAAGAGCGGTGCCAGGACTGCGTCGGCGAGCTTTGTGTCGATGTACTCCTTCATCTTGAATACTCGGCCATCGCGAATGAAAAAAAGAAAGTGATACTGGTTGTCGTAGCGCGCACCGCTGACCAACTCGGCATGGCCCTGAGCCTCCACCGAGACGCGATCATCCTCTGCTGTCATTGATAAGATCTCGAAGCGCAGGCCGGATTTCGTGATTTTCTTGAAAATGTCACCGGCGCCGACGATCTCGGCATGACCGCGGGTACCGGATAGCAGGCTGGTGCCAGTGCACACCGCGACGATGTCGTCGGCGATCAGTCCCTTAACGGTTTCGATCTCGCTCGCGCCGAGCGCGTCGAGAAATTTCTTTGCTGTGTCCTTGTTCGCTTGGTTCATGTTTATCTCCTGTTTGCGCGTTTTAAATGTACGATATAGTATCCATCATTATCAATAGGAGTGGTGAGGGAAATGCCTGACGCTTCCGCCCCAATACGTGTGCATAACCGATGCTGCAGAACGTTGTCTGCTCATGGTAACCAACGACGAACATGGGCCAAGACCTACCAAGGCCGCGTGATTGCTGATAATTTTAGTGTCGTAACATATAGTATTAATTAATGGTTTTGTGTCCCCGAGTGAGTCATGTCGCCCGGCGACGGGCCATTGGGTTGATCCACGCTCTCTATGCGTGCCCGTTGGGGCCATTCGTTGACAGGAAAACCATGAGCAATCCCATCGTTATTGTAGGCAGCGGGCTTGCTGCCTACACGCTGGCCCGTGAGTTTCGCAAGCTCGATCAAGCCACGCCGCTGACTCTCATTACGCGCGACCAAGGCGCTTTCTATTCCAAACCGATGCTCTCCAATGCCCTTTCGGCCAATAAATTGCCAGCGGCGCTAATTTTGAAAAATGCCGCTCAGATGGCCTGCGAACTAGGGGCTGAGATTATTGCTGGCCAATCGGTTGCGTCGATCGGCGTGGCGGAAAGACGTATTCAACTCGCCGATGGTCGGTGCATTGCCTACCGCGATCTTGTGTTGGCGCAAGGGGCTGATTCGGTCAGTCTGCCTTTGCAGGGAAATGCCGTCGACTGCGTCATTTCGGTCAATGACCTTGATGATTTCACACTTTTCAGCGAGCGGATGGCGACAGCGAAAACAGTCGCCATCCTCGGAGCTGGTCTGATTGGCTGCGAATTCGCCAATGATCTCCTTTCCCGCCAGATTCGGCCGGTGCTGATCGATTCCGCCGAATGGCCGCTGTCACGTCTGCTCCCCCAGCGTGCCGGAGCATACTTGGATGCCCGTCTACGCCAGGCAGGCGTCGAATTTCGAGGGCAGGTCACGGCGTGCTCCGCGGACCGTGAGGGTGATGTATTGCGACTTGCGCTGAGTGACGGGAGCTATATTGACGCTGACATTGTCCTCTCTGCCGTCGGTTTGCAGCCGCGTACCGCATTGGCTGCTGCGGCTGGTGCAGCTTGTGGCCGCGGCATAATCGTTAACCGGCGGCTGGCTAGCACGTTGTCCAACGTTTATGCGCTGGGTGATTGTGCCGAGGTGATGGGTTATTACCTACCGTTTGTCATGCCCATCATGCATCAGGCCAAGGCGCTTGCACGCACGCTGAACGGCGATCCGACCGATCTGAACTACCCGGCGATGCCCGTAGTAGTCAAGACGCCAGCATGCCCGACTATTGTTTGTCCGCCGCCGGCTGGGGGCGACGGCGAGTGGCTGGTGGACGAGCAGGAAGGCGGTTTGGAAGCTGGCTTCTACGACGCGGCGGGGAGCCTGCTTGGGTTCGCGCTGCTTGGTGCCGCGACTATCCGGCGACAGGCTTTGCTTGGCCTAGTTCCGGCAATGCTGGCCTGAGGTCTGGTTTCCGGTGTCGGTGGCAGGGTGTTAGCGCGCTTCGTCGTTTTTTCCTAATATGCCAAATGCGGTTTCGACCAGAAATATAGTGTCGTTGTATCTTGACGGGTCTTTGGCCAGAAGCGAAGGGCGTCATCAAATGCGCTAATGATCGAGGAAGTCTGGACCAAGTTCGCTACGAATGTATTCACATTGGTTGTCCAACCATTGAACAAGCCGAAATTTTTTAATGCATGTCGGAAGCTGTCAATAATATGACTGGAAACTACCATCACATTGAGTATTCCATGGACAATGGCATTGTCGTCATCACGCTGGTGCGGCCGGAAGTACTCAACGCCTTGCATCCCGAAGCCTGTGCCGAGATTGGTCTGGCGCTGGATCGCTATGAGGCTGACGATACTGCACGCGTTGCGATCATAACTGGCGCCGGCAATCGGGCCTTTTGCGCCGGTTTCGATTTACAGTACGCGGAGCAGCATCCGGAACTGTATCGCGATCCACTGTTTGCTTCGGAGGTGGTGCGCCGGGCCAATAACCGTAAGCCGCTGATTGCTGCGGTTAATGGTGTCGCGCTGGGCTTGGGCTTCGAATTGGCGCTGGCCTGCGACTTGATCTTGGCTTCGACGAAAGCTCGCTTCGGTTTGCCGGAAGTCAAGGTCGGCCTTGCCGCGATGGCCGGAGGGGTGGTGCGCCTGACCCGGGAAATCGGACCCAAGCGAACGCTCGCACTGGTTCTCCGGGGGGAGATCCTTTCGGCTTTAGAGGGGAAACAACTCGGGTTCGTCAATGAGGTCATCGACGGCGACGTAATGGATGTCGCCAGGCAATGGGCAGCCACCCTGGCATGTAATGCACCCTTGTCACTGATCGCCTCGAAACAAATGGTTTATCACAGTCTGGACTTGCCGAATCTGCAATCCGCGCTTGACCCCCGCCAGTATCCGGAGGTGATGGCCGTGCTCGACAGTGCAGACGCGCATGAAGGCAGGCATGCCTTCCTTGAGCACCGGCAGCCTGAATGGGTAGGACGATGATCGCACTAAATGATTGAGGTAGTCCCCAAGCTCTGCATCGCTTTTTCGTGCACGGACTCCGCCAAGCTTGGCAATCCGTAGTACGGCTTCCACCAACGACGGTGGAGTCGCAGTTGGCGGATACTCAGTTAGTGTTGCAGTACAGCACTTGCCATTCCTCTTTCCAGAGGACGACCGTGCACGGTAAATTTGGGGCTGTCCTCGCCTGTTGCAGTTTAAGCGCTGCCGACGGGTCAGGTTCCACGTTCTTGCCGCCGGGAGCCTATTGCTGGAACTGCCGCTCGAAATCCAGCGATGAATTATCACCAAGCGTTGTTGTAATCGAGGCTCAGTTGAAAAATTGGGAATTCGCCGTAGGCTTATTGAGCCGTCCCTATAAAACGTTGCTTAAGGCCCGTGCTGGCGGCGCTCTCGATAGCCTGCAGCAGGCGATGGCGATTCACAGCGTCATCGAAGGTGGGGCAGAGGTGGGTGCCTTCGTGCCAATCCCTGGCCAGGCGTCCGTAGGCCTGGGCGACATTAAAGGCAAAGCCAGGGGCAGGTTGAGGCGGTGACCAGCGATAGTTGGCAGGCACGGGTAGTGCTTGAAGGCCTGTATCGCTCCCGCGTCCACCCGCAACGGTCAGCTCGAACATCTGGGCATGACCTCCTGCGGCGGTGATCTGGAGATCGCCTTCGGTACCGTTGATCTCCCAGAGCAGATTGGTCCCGCGCGATACGCCGCCGCGATAATGCACGGATACGGCAGCACCGCAGCTTAGCAGACCATCAATGCAGATCTGGTCGGGCGTTGTCATCGGCTGCTGGACGCCGGTTTCGGAGATGCTGAAGGTCTTGCGGCGGATTGCGGTGGTTGCTGACAACTGGTCGAACTCGCCGAGGCAGTAGCACAGAGCATCGATGGTGTGGCCGAGGGGTATGGAGAGCAGCGTCGCGCCGTTGCGAGCATCGGCGGTGTAGGCATTGGCTTCCTCGATCACCGGCCCCCAGTTCATACCCGAGCCGACGAGCGTCGTGGAGAGGACTTCGCCGATGTAGCCTTCGGCGATCACATCACGTACATAATTGATTGCTGGTGCCGACCTGGCTTGCAGCCCGACGACCCCAAGCACGTTTTTTTCCCGAGCCAGTCGGGCCATTTCGATTGTCTCTTCAATACCATTGCCGAGGGGCCATTCGCAATACACAGCCTTGCCTGCAGTGAGCGCAGCGGTGACCAGTTCGAGGTGGTGGGGTACCTTGACGGTAATGACGACGAGATCCACCTCGGGATGGTGGACCAGTTCAGCGTGATTGTCGAAACACAGCGGTACTCCGAAGAGTTTCCCGGCTGCTTGTGCCGAGTCGCGGCGACTGGTAGATAGTGCGCGGATTTCGAAATCTGGCAGGGACTTTAGGGCGGGAATGTGAGCCCATGCAGCCCAACCGCGATCTGGATTAGCCCCGATGATGCCGACACCAATTTTACTGGTCATGAAATGTGTCCTTGAGTTTTCTGATGCCAAGTCCAGTCACTTTTTTTCTCTTTTGAACGTGGTATTACGGCCGTTTCAACGCTAGGGCCAGCAACTGATGCAGATGACGAATGCGACTTTCCTGGTAGCGCCCCCACGTCGGTCCGACGGGATCGCCAGGCCAGGTTTTCATGCCCATCTGTACGAAGGGCATGTTCATGTCATCTTGGTCGAAAATCAGACCCATGGCGCCGATGATCGGTTCGAAATGGTCATCCGGGCCGATCTTCATGGTCTTTGCGGCCAGTGGCGGCGTTCCGTTGTCAGGAGAGCGGATCAGCATCCAGACATCGAAATAGCTGGTTTCTGGCGAGTCGGCATTGGGCCGGAAGACATAGGTCAAGGGTAGGCCTTCGCCATACCAGGGACAGAAGTTGGGGAACAAGAAATATTGCACCGAATCCAACATTTCTGCATCGGACAGGGTCGAGTAATCGGCGCCGGTCATTTCCTTCATGACATTGCGACGCCACTCGGAAATCGAGGCCCGGTCAGTTATTTCCGGGGGCAATTCGACAGCCTGATCAGCACGTAGCGCATTCAGCAAGGCCCAGACATCTGCGATGGCGCCGATTTGACTGCCGTTCTTGGCGTGTTTGCTGGGGATGCCGGTGGGAGTGATGGAGCGGCTGAAGTGCGCTTCGCCTTCATCGTAAATATCGTATTGCGTGCCATGCTCGGCGACCGAGCTTAGCGCCTGGGGATGGGTTTGCAGCAGGTGATAGGATTCGAGAAAAGCCTCCAGCGCCACTTTCCAGTTGGCATTGATGGTCTTCTGGACGTGCCAAAGGGTAAAGCGCTTGTCGAGGGGCCAGTTTTCGAAGTGCTTGGTCAGCGATCCCAGGTGATTGGCCAGCGGCCCTGCCTTGATGTCGGGATTGATGAAGATGAAGCCGCCCCAGGTATCGATCAGCACTTCGCGCAGGTTGTACTTTTCCGGTTCGACGTCGGGGAAATCCCACTCGCCCGGGTAATAGGAGAGCTTGCCGTCGATGTTCCAAGTCCAAGCATG
Organism: Ferribacterium limneticum; assembly: GCF_020510585.1. Taxonomy (GTDB): domain Bacteria; phylum Pseudomonadota; class Gammaproteobacteria; order Burkholderiales; family Rhodocyclaceae; genus Azonexus. The sequence continues at coordinate 719,545 of NZ_CP075190.1, forward strand.
GTAGCCGCAGCGGAAAGACTTGGCGTCGCAACCGCTCTTGTCGACCAGGCGGCGACCGCGGTGGAGACAGACGTTCCAGTAAGCCTTGAACTGCTTCTCGGCGCTACGGACGACCAAGAAGGAGAGGCCGGCGACTTCATAAACGAAATGATCGCCGACGTTGGGAATTTCTTCCTCGCGGCAGGCGACTTGCCAAGTCCGTTTCCAGACTTTTTCGACTTCCTGGCGATGGTACTGGTACGAGGTGTAATTCTGCGGTGGGATCTTACCGGTGCCAAGGTTGGGCGAGCTTTCGCGGGTTAGGACTTCCGGCACCAGCTTGCTGTCGGCCTTGGCCAGATCGCGCCAGTTTGGCGACAACTCTGTACCGATGCCCCGTTGATAGTCATTGAATTTTTCGTGTGCTTTTGACATGTTTTTTCCTCTGGTCGGGTGAGGCGAGGGTAATGATTGTCGTATCCGGAATCGATTGCTCAGCAGCGGGTATCGATCGGAGGGCGGATGACCAGTTTTTCGATGTTGATATTGATCGGCTGTTCGAGGATATACAGAACGGCGTGGGCGATATAATTTGGATCCCCCATCAGGCGCTTGTCAGTCGCGGAGGGTTCGATGCCCTTGCTCCGGATGCTGGCGGAAATTTTGCGGATTGTCTCGGTTTCCAGATGGCGGCCAAGTTGCGTGGTGAATCCGCCTGGGGCGATAGTGGCGACGCGGATGTCGTCATGCTCCAGCTCAAGGCGAAGCGTGCCACTGATGGTTTCTAGGGCGCGTTTGCTGGCGCCGTAGACGCCACCGTCTTCCCATTGTGCCGCGATCGAACTGATATTGATCAGGTGAGCTGGCTGGCCATGCCGGCGCATGGCTTCGATCGCGGTGCGGCAGGCTTCCAGCGGGGCAAGTACATTTATTTCGAACATGGCCCGCCAGCGCGCAGGCGTCCCCGACAGAATAGATTCCGGGTGCATGACACCGGCGTTGTTGACGAGTGCGAAAAGGTAAGGGTGTGTCTGCCCGATCTTTTCGACTAGGCCAGCCAGTCGGCCTGCTTCCTGAATGTCGATAATCTCGCAGTGGGGAGCAAGACCTCCGGCTGCTTTGATCGAATCGGCGGTTGCTGCCAGGCCTTCGGCAGAGCGTCCGAGCAGCCAAAGGCGAAACCCGGCCTTGCCAAGTTGTTCGGCAATCGCCCGGCCTATTCCGCTGGAAGCTCCGGTAACGATGACCGCTCGTTCAATGTTCGGAGTTGTCATCAAAGGCGCTCGAAAATCGCTGCGATCCCTTGGCCTCCGCCGATGCATAGTGTGACGAGGGCATAACGGCCGCCAATGCGATGCAGTTCGTGGATAGCTTTGACAGTAATGATTGCGCCTGTTGCGCCGACCGGGTGACCCAGCGAAATACCGGAGCCGTTCGGGTTGACTTTTGTCGGGTCGAGGCCGAGCTCGCGAATGACTGCGCAGGCTTGGGCGGCGAAAGCTTCGTTGGCCTCGATAACATCTAGGTCTTCGATTCTTAGGCCTGTGCGCTGGAGTACCTGGCGTGTCGCAGGAATCGGGCCGATGCCCATGTAGAGCGGATCCACGCCGGCGTGGGCGTAACCGACCAAGCGGGCCAGCGGCTTCAGGCCGAGCGCTGCGGCACGTCCGGCCTCGGCCAGCACGACTGCTCCGGCACCGTCATTGAGGCCGGAGGAATTGCCTGCTGTAACGGTTCCCCCATCTTTCTTGAACACCGTCTTCATCTTGGCCATGGCATCGGGGGTAACGTCTGCACGTACATGCTCATCCGTGTCGAATAGCTCCGAACCCTTTCTCGTCTTGATCTCGACCGGAACGATCTGTTCCTTGAAATGGCCGTTGGCGATCGCGTTGACGGCGCGCCGCTGGCTTTCCAGGGCCAGTTCGTCCTGCATCGCCCGGCTGATGCCATAGCACTCGGCGACGTGCTCTGCCGTGATACCCATATGAATCTGTTGCCAAGGGTCGTGCAGGATGCCGTTCATGTAATCGATCAGTTGGCTGTCTTGCATCCTGGCGCCCCAGCGCATTGCCGGCACGATGTAGGGGCCGCGGCTCATCGATTCTGCGCCGCCACCGATGGCGATATCCGTATCGCCGAGCAGGATGGCCTGGGCTGCGGAAATGATGGCCTGGAGCCCCGAACCGCACAGGCGATTCACGTTGAAGGCTGGCGTTTCAATCGGGATGCCGGCATCGATGGCGGCGACCCGGCTCAGATAGGCGTCTTTCGGTTCGGTGGGTACCACATTGCCCATGACCACATGTCCAACCTCGGCCGGATCTAGGCCAGAGCGGTTTAAGGCTGCATTGACGGCGATGGTGCCCAGCCGGGTCAGCGGGACATCCTTTAGCGAGCCGCCAAAAGTGCCGATGGGGGTACGAGCGCTTCCTACAACCACGATTTCACGTTGAGACATGACTAGTTCTGCCTTATTGAAGAGAGGGTTTCAAATCAGCTACGGCGCGTCGCAAAATCGACAAACCATGCCAAGCTGCCAGGGTTGGCCATCGAGTCGCGATTGACCACCCTGTCCAACGGTTGGCCCAGCAGTAGCTTCTTAATTGGCAACTCGAGCTTCTTTCCGGAAAGCGTGCGTGGTACTTCGGGTACCGTAAATATTTCATTGGGCACATGACGCGCCGACAAAGCGGTGCGGATTCGGCCATTGATCTGCTCCTTCAATTCGTCATTGAGTTCGATGGACGGCCTGAGTACGACAAACAATGGCATATAGGATGGCCGGCCCAGATATTCGAGATCGACGACTAGGCAGTCGAGAATTTCAGGTAATGCCTCGACAGCACGATACAGTTCGCTCGTCCCCATCCGGATGCCGTGGCGGTTGATGGTCGCGTCCGAGCGCCCGTAGATGACTGATCCTCCACGCGGGGTGATACGAATCCAGTCCCCGTGACGCCAGACTCCCGGATAGGTGTCGTAGTAACTATCGAGATAACGCTGGTTGCCAGGATCATTCCAGAAATAGATGGGCATTGATGGCATCGGTTTGCTGCACACAAGTTCGCCAACCTCGTCGATCACAGCCTTGCCGCCATCGTCATAGGCGTAGACTGCCGCGCCAAGTACTCGGCACTGCATCTCACCTAAATAGACGGGCATGGTGGGATTGCCGGCGATAAAGGGGCCAGCTAGATCGGTGCCGCCGGACATCGGAGACAGCCAAATGTCTCCGCTTCCGACATGTCGATAAATCCACTCATAGCAATCCTCGGAGAGCGGTGACCCGGTCGATCCGACGGAGCGCAAATTGGAGAAATCGGCCACCTCGTTCGGCTCGATTCCCGCTTTCAGGCATGAAGCGTAGAAGGCTGCACCAGCCCCGAAGAATGTTGCCTGGGTTGCCCCGGCAAAGCGCCACAGCGCATTTAGGTCGGGGTAGCCGGGATTGCCGTCGTAAATGCATACTGTGCTACCGACCAGTAGCCCGCCCAACTGGCAGTTCCACATGATCCAGCCGGTACTCGAATACCAGTGATAGCGGTCCTCGGGCCAAAGGTCGTTGTGCAAGGCCAGGGTCACAGACATTGCCAGCATGATACCGCCGTGGCCATGCACAATCGGTTTCGGCGTTCCTGTTGTTCCGGATGAATAGACGATCCACAGGGGGTGGTCGAAGGGAACCCATTCAAAGGCGAACTCTGCAGGGCCTGCGACCAGGTCGGGCCAGAAGTAGCCGTTACGCTGGGCCTCGCTAACATCTGTGAGATTGGATTCACCCGTTAGGACAGGTACGATTACGAAGGTTTCGAGGCTCGGAAGTTCGCGTCGCAATTCGGCAATTGTCTCTCGGCGGTCGAAGGTTTTGCCACCATATCGGTAGCCGTTACCGGCGATCAGCACCTTAGGAGCAATCTGGCGAAAGCGGTCAAGTACACTGACCGGCCCCATGTCAGGCGAGCACATCGACCAGATGGCCCCGATGCTCGCACTGGCCAGAAAGGCAATGATCGCTTCGGGACGATTTGGTAGGTAGGCGGCGACACGATCCCCCGGTGCCACGCCCCGGATACGCAAGAACGACGCCAGCGCCATGACCCTATTTTGCAGTTCTGCCCAGGAGATCTCTTCAACGATTCCCGATTCGTCGGCAAAAAGGATTGCCGGCCGGCTGGCATCGGCGTGGCGGAAAACCTGGTCAACGAAATTGACGCGGGTTCCCGGAAACCATTCTGCACCCGGCATCGCCCGGCTGCCTAGGACGTTGTCAGGAGGCTCTGGCGAACGAATATCGAAATAATCCCAAATGCTTCGCCAGAAACCGTCGAGATCGCTAACCGACCATTGCCAGAGGGCATCGTAGTTATCGAATCGATGCCCGCTTGTTTTCTCCAGCCAATTGGTATAGTCGGTGATGCGAGCCGCTTTCTGGCGGGCTGCCGAGGGGCGCCAGACGGGTTCGCTTTGATCCGGGGTTCGCTCGGGGTTCATATCGTTCAATAAGACTTCGGTAAGCCGAGTACTTTTTCGGCGATGAAGCAAAGGATCAATTGGGGCGAGATGGGAGCGATTCGCGGTAGCATTGACTCACGGAAATAACGCTCGACGTGATATTCCTTGGCGTAACCGAAACCACCGTGGGTCAATACTGCCGTCTCGCAAGCACGGAAACCAGCTTCCGCACAGAAGAATTTCGCGGCATTCGCCTCTGCGCCACAGGGTTTTCCTTGGTCATAGAGCCATCCAGCGCGCTGGTAAAGCAAGGTTGCCGCTTCCAGCTCAACCCAGCGTTCGGCGAGGGGGTGCTGAATTCCCTGGTTTTTGCCAATCGGGCGATCAAACACGATGCGTTCGCCGGCGTAGTTTGCCGCCTTGCGAAGTGCTGCTCGGCCTAAGCCAGTTGCTTCAGCGGCGAGTAGCACCCTCTCTGGATTTAGGCCGTGCAGGATGTATTCGAAGCCGCGGCCTTCCTCGCCGATCAGATCTTCGACAGGAACATGAAGATCATCAATGAAGAGCTGATTCGAATCGACTGCCTTGCGGCCGAGCTTTTCGATTTCGCGCACTTCGATCTTGCTTCGATCCAGATCCGTGTAGAACAGGCTGAGTCCGTGTGTTGGCGACTTTACCTGGTCGATCGGGGTGGTTCGGGTCAGCAGCATAATCTTGTTGGCGACTTGGGCTGTCGAGATCCAAACTTTCTGACCATTGACAACGTAGTGGTCGCCCTTGCGGACCGCCGTGGTCTTGAGCTTGAGTGTATTCAATCCGGTATTTGGCTCGGTGACGCCGAAACACGCCTTGGCGTCGCCGTTGATGATCGGCGGCAACCACCGCGCCTTTTGTTCGGCGCTACCATTGACTACGACTGGGTGAAGGCCGAACACGTTCATGTGGATCGCCGAAGCGCCAGTCATGCCAGCCCCCGAAGCGGACACTGCCTCCATCATCATTGCCGCCTCGGTAATTCCGAGGCCGGCGCCGCCATACTCTGGTGGCATGGCGATGCCAAGCCAGCCAGCATTGGCCATCGCCCGGTAAAAGTCCTCGGGAAAGCCGCCTTCACGGTCCTTCTTGAGCCAGTATTCGTCGCCAAAGTCGGCGCAAATCTCTTCAACGGCGGTGCGGATCGCGGTTTGATCGTCGGTGAGTGCGAAGTTCATAGTATTCCAATCCAAGTTTCAAATATTGCCGGGGCTATTGATGGCTGCTGGAGTTCGTTATTACCGGACAAGGTATTCAATCAAGCACCTGTTCGATGAGATTGAATCGCTATAGTACGGTATGCTAGCACACAAAAAATCTACAGAAAAGGGGCTGTTGTCATCAAATGGCTGACGTTTTTCGGGGATAAACTTGGTTTGCGTGACCAACTAAGGGCCTCCCTGCCAGAGCCGTTGCGCGATCCTGTCCTGGTTGGGTAAGCATGGTTGTTGGTTCGGTTTTCGCCTCGTTGGGGATGAGGACAAAGTCCGGGTGCGAACTTTGGCTAGTCATGGTGTCGGAGATATCAGTTTGGTACAAAATTTTGAAGCCAAGCCTGATGTGGCGTGCTTGGTAATTCGCAGCCTAGATAGGATTCGTTGGAGTCTTTTGCCGCGTTATGGTGGTTGGCGATTGGCCTCGTGCTGTCAATGGCGGGGTCGTGTAGGTTCTTGTGTTCGCCCAATAAGATTGCTAGGAGATGATATCCTATGATATTAATTATGGTTTGTGCTTGAAGCAGGAGCCGGTCAGTAATTCCCGCGTGCTTCGGTTTGAGCTGGCGAGGATTGGGCGAAGGACTGGTGCATTGCCCTCGCTGTAATGAGAAATACAAATGATTGAAAAAGGGGAATTATGCCCATCTATATTGGTGTGGCGCGCGAAAGCGCGCCGGGGGAACATCGTGTTGCCCTTTCGCCGGAAACGAGTGAGAAGTTTCAGGCGCTGGGGGTAAAAGTCGTACTCGAAACGAATGTCGGACTGGACAGCCACTTCATGGATGCCGGGTTCGAGGAGGTGGCGTTCAGCCAGGATTTGCCCGGGGTTTATAGCAAGGCCCAGCTAATCCTCCGGGTCACCCCGCCGACGCCGGAAGAAATCGCCGCTTTGCCCGAAGGTTCGGTCCTCATCGGCCTGCTCAAACCCTTCGAAGACAAAGCCCGCCTTGCCGCCTTGAACGCCCGCAAGATCACCGCTTTTGCCCTCGAACTGCTGCCGCGCATCTCGCGTGCCCAGAGCATGGATGCGCTCTCGTCGCAAGGCGCCTGCGCCGGCTACCAGTGCGGCCTGATCGCTGCCGCCCGCTGCACCAAGTTCTTCCCGATGCTCACCACCGCTGCCGGCACCATCCGCCCGGCCCGCGTGCTGGTCATTGGGGCCGGCGTCGCCGGCCTGCAAGCCATCGCCACCTGCAAGCGCCTCGGCGCCATGGTTGAAGCCTACGACGTCCGCGCCGCTGCCCGTGAGCAGATCGAATCGCTTGGCGCCAAGTTCGTCGACACCGGCGTCTCGGCCGACGGCACCGGCGGCTACGCCCGTGACCTCACCGACGACGAGAAAGCCCAGCAGACCGAGAAACTGGCCAAGGCCGTCGCCTTGTCGGACGTCGTCATCACCACCGCCGCCATTCCCGGCAAGAAGGCGCCGATCATCATCACCACCGACATGATCGCCCGCATGAAATACGGCGCCATCATCGTCGACATGGCCGCCGAATCCGGCGGCAACTGCGCCCTGACCCAACCGGGCGAACACGTCGTCGCCAACGACGTGAACATCCACGGCCCCCTCAATCTTCCTTCCCGCATGCCGACCCACGCCTCCGAGCTTTACGCCAAGAACCTCTACAACTTCCTCTCGCCATGGATCAAGGATGGCGAACTCAATTTCGACTGGAGCGACGACGTCGTCGCCGGCACCCTGCTCTGCAAGGACGGTGTCACCGTTCACAGCGTGGTCAAACAAGTCATGGGAGAAGCATGATGGACGGTTTGCTCGCGCTCTACATCTTCATGCTCGCCGCCTTCACCGGCTACGAGATCATCGCCAAGGTGCCGGTCATCCTGCACACGCCGCTGATGTCCGGTTCCAACTTCATCCACGGCGTCGTGGTGGTCGGTGCCATGCTCATGCTCGGCCAAGCCGATACGCCCGTCCAGCAAGCCATCGGCTTCTTCGCCGTCGCCCTCGGCGCGGCCAATGCCGCCGGCGGTTACGTCGTGACCGAACGCATGCTCGCCATGTTCAAGAAGAAGGAAGCCTGACCATGACGCTCCCCATCTATGTTCAGGGCGCCTGGTTCCTCGGCGCCGCCCTCTTCATCTTCGGCCTCAAGGGCATGAGCTCGCCGGCCAGTGCGAGAAGAGGCATCATCATCGCCGGCTACGGCATGCTGCTGGCCATCGCCGCCACCTTCCTCATTCCCGGCCTGCAGAATCTCGGCCTCATGGCCCTCGCCCTGGCCATTGGTGGCTCGGCCGCCTGGATTTCCGGCCAGAAGGTCAAGATGACCGACATGCCGCAGATGGTCGCCATCTACAACGGCATGGGCGGCGGTGCGGCAGCGGCGATTGCCGCCATCGAGTTTGCCAAGGGCGATGCCCACAGCCTGGCGACGACGGTGCTCGCTGTCATCGGGGCGCTGATCGGTGCTGTGTCCTTCACCGGCTCCTGCGTCGCCTGGGCCAAGCTGCAGGGCGTGCTCAAGAAAGCCCATCGCCTGCCGGCACAGAATGCGGTCAATATCGTTCTCGCCCTGATCGCCATCGCTCTCGGTGCTGCGATGGTGGCCATGGCTCCGGCAAAGCCGGAACTGATCTTCGGTTTCTTCGCCGTGGCGCTGATCCTTGGCCTGATCGTCACCCTGCCCATCGGCGGCGCCGACATGCCGGTGGTCATTTCGCTGTTCAATGCCTTCACGGGTCTCGCTGTTGGCTTTGAAGGCTATGTGCTGGGTAACCCGGCACTGATCATCGCCGGCATCGTCGTCGGTGCGGCCGGTACCCTGCTCACCCAACTGATGGCCAAGGCGATGAATCGCCCAATCTCCAACATCCTGTTCACGCCCATGGCGGCCAGCGGCCCGGGTGAAGCAATCAGTGGCTCGATGAAGGAGCTGTCCGGGCTCGATGCGGCAGCGATGATGCGCTACGCCTCCAAGGTCATCATCGTGCCGGGTTACGGCATGGCCGTGGCGCATGCCCAGCACAAGGTGTGGGAAATGACCTCGATCCTCGAGGAAGCCGGGGTCGAGGTGAAGTTCGCCATCCACCCGGTGGCTGGCCGCATGCCGGGGCACATGAATGTGCTGCTGGCCGAGGCCGGGGTGCCTTACGACAAGATCATGGATCTGGAAGAGATCAATGGTGAATTCGCCCAGACGGACGTCGCCTTGATCATCGGCGCGAACGACGTGGTCAATCCGAGTGCACGCACCGACAAGGCCAGCCCGATCTACGGCATGCCGATCCTCAATGCCGACATGGCTCAGAACGTCATCGTCATCAAGCGCGGCAAGGGTACCGGTTACTCGGGCGTCGAGAATGCGCTGTTCTATACCGATAACTGCCGGATGCTTTATGGCGATGCCCAGCCGATGGCCGGCGAGATCATTCAGCATCTCAAGGCGATGGGGTAGTTCGTAGGTCTACATTCCGTGCCATTCTTGTGTGCCAGTCGCTTTTGCGCCAGACAGTCCGCTATCACCTATTCATATAAAGTAACCATATATCCGCTTTATGTTTGCCCTGCTGAGATGGGCGCATGCGAGGTGTTCAACTGTTTCTCATCAAGCCCGGCAAGCCAAATCAGAATGCTTACATCGAGTCGTTCAACGGACGTTTCCGTGATGAGTGCCTGAACGAACACTGGTTCACCAGCATTCGGCACGCACAGGTCGTCATTGAAGCCTGGCGCCGTGAATACAACGAGGAGCGACCGAAGAAATCATTGGGCGGTTTGACGCCTGCCGCCTATGCCAAAATACTCATCCAGAAATCGGTAAAATCAACCCCGGACTCTAAAGCATACTGCTACTGAAAATGGGGGGACGTCGATGCCTCGCCCAAATCATTGCGCTCTCAATTTTAGAGAAAATCTGTGTCGGATAGCCAACCGTGCCCGATTGAATGCATTTTTCAGCCATTGATGCCAAGCCAGAATCATACGTCACCACTGCGATACGGATGTTAGCGTTACTATGAGAAGCACCAATGCTACTTGATGCTACTTCCTCAAGCCGATCTTGCATCAATTCATAGTGTTCGACTTTTGTTAGATCGAAAACTAGGTACCTTAACTCATCGAAATTAGGCAACGAGAATATTCGCTGCATTGCATTCGAAATATCATTGATCGTAATTGTTCCCGAAAATAGCTCTAGCAGGCCATTTTTTTGAATGGTCGTCTCAACTGGCATCTTTGCTCGCCTTAGGCTCATATGCATATGAACTATTTTCAGTGGATAATTATCTTCACGCTCTAAGCCTTCAATTCACAAAGATGACTTCGCTGGGCGCTTATAAATGTTCGAAAAATCCGGGGCATTTTCGCTTTGTCGGAAGGGCTGAGGGTCGTCATCTACGCAATGATGTGGGCCAAATTGTTTCTCCAAATCGTTGTTTGATGGTTGGGGCGCAAGCAGTATTCTGGTAGCCCCAAGCGTAAAGCTCCGCGAGGCTGGCTCACCTTTATGGTTCGATGGAATTTACAATCTGTTTGAACGTTGAGCGCAGCAATTTTTCAGTTGCTTCCCCGAACTGCTTTCCCGCATTGGCTGAAAATGCCGCATCGATTTCAGCCCAGTCCGCCTGCGTAAAATATTTTCGAGCACTTGGTAGGATTAAGTTTTCTTCCATGCTCATGTGTTTCCATGTCGCTTCAGCAAAGGCCTCTGCGGCAGTAGCGAAGCGGGCGACACCGACGGCGGGGGTGGATTCAAGTTCTTTGATCGCTTCTTCCAGCTCACGGATGAGAACTTCATCGTGTTCGTGCTGCCGCCTGAGTTCAGCGATTTCAGCATCGAGTTCGTTGGTCCGGGAGCTTAATTTGCTGAACAGGTAGGTTTCCTCTTTCGGGTGGTGCAGTTTTCCTGGGAAATCGCGCAGGTATGCAATCACTTCGCGTGTTGCCGCAAAGTTTGGCAACGCTGCATTTTGTTGGGCATTGGTCGCGAGAAGTTGCAGGCGATGCACAACCGCCCCCAGAGCGTGGTGTTCATCCTGGATAATGGTATTGGCACTGCTCAAAGCGGGGCTGTTGGTCGCGATACTGGAGATGAGAACCGGCACTTTTGCGTTGATCAAAGTCTTCAGTGTTTCAGATCCAATCATCATGCCAATGGCGCTACGTCGGCCGTGTGATGCCATGAATATTAGGTCACACCCTTGATCCTCGGCTGCCTGGACGATTACCTCGTGTGCGGATTTTCCCGTAAGGCTGATTCCCTCGCAGGGGACTTTGGCAAGATGGCAGGCGGACTCGGCCTTGGCGAGGATTTCCCGGGTTCTCTGCTTGAATTTTTCCGAAAACTGTACGGGTGACATCGAACGCAGCAATGCCGCGTCGCCATAAAGATCAGACCCCTGGTCAGTTTCGACGTGGAGGAATGTGATGCGCGCACCAACGGAATGGGCTAGTTGGACGGCATTTTCTATTGTCTGAACGGACAACATGCTCCCGTCCGTAGGTACCAGAATGTGGTGGTACATGGAACACCTTTCGTTTCATATGCCCGTTTGACCAATTGAATGGCTTTTGGGCTGTCCAAGTATGTTAGTAGTGGTAATGTACTGTAGCATACCATCAGTTTTTTTGAGCAAGTTGTGGAGTCATGGTTACGTCGAATTTGATCTATGAGCGACACCGAATCGTTGCGTTCTAGCTGGCAGCGTGTTTGTCGGAGGTGGGGCGAAACCATCGATTGGCAAAGCGTTATTTGCCACAGCCTGTTTTTGAGCGGTGAGCCTTACAACTTCCCGGCGATGTTGCTCCTGTTCTTGTTTGAGGTCACGAGCGGGGTTAATGCTTGCTTGCACAAATCACAGCGACTCTCAGGCAGTTGGGGGGAGCTGATATTGCTCGCAAAATATATTGACTGCAAAAATATGGTATGGCAGCATACATAAACATCAGTGGTTGCCGCATGAAGCTGCCTGATGCTGCGGAGGGGTGCAGTACTTCACTATACCAAGTAAGGAGACGATTTATGATTTACGAAACGGTTGCGCAATCACGTAGTTCGTACCTGAGGGCTGTACTGTCTATTTCGCTAGCTTCGGCATTTGCTATTTCAGGAAGTGCATTTGCGGTCGAGTTTGAAACCGGCAATCCCGATGTGAAAATACGTTGGGACAACACCGTACGCTACAACGTTGGTGTGCGTGTCAATGATTGCGACGAGAATATCTGTGGCAACGGTGCGGGGGCTGGTGATGTTACGGCCCATCAGTCTGACCGGCGATTTGATAAATCGGGGGATATTGTTACAAATCGCCTTGATCTGCTATCCGAGTTCGATGTCATTTACAGGGACAATTTCGGTTTTCGTCTGAGTGGTGCTGGTTGGTATGACGATGCCTATAGTGATACCCAGGTTAAGGGCGATCCGGCGCTTCTGGCGGCTGGGATGCAATCCTTTCCTACAGGGCACTACACTGGCTATATCAATCGCTTCAATCGCTCGGGTGGAGAACTGCTCGATGCCTTCGTGTTTGCGAAATTCGACGCGGCTGCTATTCCGGTCAATGTAAAGCTTGGTCAGCATAATATTTATTGGGGCGAGTCCTTGTTCTCCTTTGTGGGGGGCGTTTCATATGGTCAGGGACCAGTCGATATCCGTAAGGCGCTGGCCAACCCAGGTAGTGAGGCCAAGGAACTGTTCAAGCCGCTCAATCAAATTTCGTTCTCAGCCGCAGTGACTGACCGACTTTCCATTGCCGGGCAGTATTTCCTTGATTGGAAACCGTCAACCTTGCCTGATGGCGGAACCTATTTTGGTCCGGCTGACTTTTTCACTGCGGGGGGGGGGACTCAGGTTTTTGGTGGTGCCATGGCTTTTAATGGAACAAAAGCTCCCAAGGATAAGTCCGGCGATTGGGGTGTGGCTGTGAAATGGCGGCCCGAGTGGCTGGATGGTACGGCAGGTTTCTATTATCGCGAATACACCGACAAGCTGCCGCAAATGGTGATTGGTAGCCTGTCTAGTGCCTTTGTGCCAATTGTCGATCTGGATTACCAGACGCCGCGACAAAAAATGGTTGCTTTCAGTCTTTCCAAGCAGTTGGGTAGCGTTTCCTTTGGTAGTGATATTACCTACCGACATGGCGCGCAGATTGGTGCGAAGCCGTTCTCCAACGTAATAGCCTTTAACGCCGCGGGCGACGACTGGCGGCCGCGCGGCGATGTTTGGACAGCGTTGGTCAACGCGATTGCCTATTTCGGCAAGAATCCAGTGTTTGATTCGGCGGCACTGACGGCTGAAGTAAATTACCAGTATCTGCAAAAAGTGACTCATGATCCGCACGGCCTCTACTACGGCTTGCAGTCAAATTGTGGTTCGGATGGCATCGCCACCAATCACGGCTGTCCGACCAAGGATGCGTGGGGTGCGGCAGTGCTCTTTGAGCCTAAGTGGTTCCAGGTGTTTGCCGGTACCGACATTAGTATGCCAATGTTCTATGGCGTCGGGTTGAAAGGTAATTCGCCAGTGCCCTTCGGCGACAACGAGGGGCAAGGTAGCTGGAGTCTTGGTGTGGCTGCCGACATTCAAGCCAAATATAACATCGCGCTGAAGTACAACGGCTTTATCGCCAAGCACAGTAACGATGCTTTGGGTATGAGTTCCAATAGCAATTCAAGCCTCGGAAAATACTGGGATCGTGACTGGGTATCTTTGACCTTCAAGACAACCTTCTAAAAATATAAACCGGAGACATAACAATGAAACGAGAGATTCAGTTTGCTGCCATTGCTTTGGCTACCGTGTTGACAAACTCAGTTCAGGCCGCGGTGAACGCAGATGAGGCCAAGCATTTGGGTGGTCCAGTTTTGACAGCGTTCGGTGCTGAGAAGGCCGGGAACAAGGATGGTTCGATCCCTGCGTACGACGGCAAAGGTATTCCGCCGCCTGCAGATTGGGACCCGAAGGAGCCAGGACGTCGTCCTGATCCTTTCAAGGAAAAGCCGCTGTATACCATCACGGCTCAGAACATGGCCCAGTATGCGGACAAGTTAGCCGAATTTCAGAAAGAGTTGTTCAAGCGCTATCCGAATTACCGGATGGATATCTATCCGTCGCACCGCACGATGGTTTTTCCGAAGTACGTGCTCGACAACACTCTGAAAAATGCGACCTCCTGCAAAGGGGCTGACAAAGAGCTGCGCATTGAAGGTTGCTACGGTGGTATCCCGTTCCCAATTCCCAAGACCGGCAATCAGGTTATGTGGAATCACCTGATGTTCTACGGTACGCCCACCATTTATGAAAATCAGCGCGCCTGGAATGTGCCGGCGAATGGCAGTGCGTTTCTGGCCAGTGCCTCCAAGGGCAACGAGGACTTCCCTGCTTTCTATCCAGATAAGGCCGGCAAGGTGCTGGACGGCAAAGAAATCTTCTGGCGGGTACGACTCGATGACTATGCGCCAGCCCGTCAGGTTGGTCAGAAACTGATTCTCATTGATGCCCTTGATCAGCTTAACATCGGTCGTCGTGCCTATCAGTATTTACCTGGTCAGCGCCGCGTCAAGTTGGCGCCCGACCTCGCCTACGATACGCCGGCGCCAACCAACGGTGGAGTGGGAACCGTCGATGATGCCAAATTGTTCCTCGGCGCTCTCGATCGGTTTGACTTCAAGTTGATTGGTAAAGCAGAAAAATTCCTTGCTTATAATACCTATGGCATGACGGACTACAAGGCCTGTCCGGAGGAAAAGTTTACCAGCACGAAACATGTTCCCAATCCAGACTGTTCGCGTTGGGAATTACATCGGGTTTGGATCGTTGAGTCTACGTTGAAACCCGAATTCCGCCATATTTATAAGAAGCGCGTCTTCTACTTTGACGAGGATGGCTACGGGGCCGGAATGCAGGAAAGTTACGACGGTTCTGGCAAACTTTATCGCGCTGTATACAACCACTTCTATACCTATTGGGAAAAAGATGGCGGTAATAGTGGGTCTGCGGTGAACCTCGACTTTGTTACCGGCGGTTATGTGATGCAAGGAACCGCTGGCGCACCGGGAGCTGGATTTTTTCCGGTGGATATCAAGCCCTCTACTTTTTTTAGTCCAGAAGCGCTGGCAGGCGAAGGTGTTCGCTGATCCTGCATTTTGATGTGTTGGTCCCCCGGCGTTGAGCCGGGGGAGACTCGGTCATGAATGCGGGAGATATATGACCCTCGCGCCGTTTCGCGTCTTGGGCAGCCATTGAAACAGCCGAAGGCAGGCGATTTGTTGCGAGTTAAATCGAAGAGGTAGCTTAGTGTCAGTTTCCAGTTTTCTGCGCCATTTTCCATGCATTGGCTTAGTGAGGCGCTCGGGAGGGGTGGGCTTCTGCGCCATTTTTCTTTTGTTTGGGTCTCCTACGGCGGCGAATGCATTTCAAAGTCCGGCGGACCTGCCTGCCATCACTAGCGCACTATCGGCTAAGGTGCCGCTGCTTGGCGTGGCGCGAGCCGGTGAGCGTGTTATTGCTGTGGGCATTCGTGGACACATCGTGTATTCGGATGATGAGGGTAAGAACTGGAAGCAGGCTAGCGTGCCGGTGAGTACCGATCTAGTCGCGGTTTCCTTTCCCGATGCCAAGCATGGCTGGGCGGTCGGTCATGGTGGCGTGGTGATTCACACTAGCGATGGTGGAGTCAACTGGGTCAAGCAAGTCGATGGAAAGCAACTAGCGGCGCTGGCGGTGAGCTATTACGAAAAGAAGGTGGTAGATCAGCCTTCCGCCGAAATGACGCGCGTTTTCGAGCAGGCCAAGGCCTTGGCGACCGACGGCAGTACGCAAGCATTTCTTGATGTCAATTTTGAAAGTGAGACGAGCGGCTTTGTCGTCGGTGCGTTCAACCGGATTTTTCGTACCGAAGACGGTGGCAAAACCTGGATGCCGTGGATGGATCGGACTGGGAACGTTCGCGAATTGCACTTTTATTCCATCCGAAATTCTGGCGGGCGTATTTTGCTGACCGGCGAACAGGGGATGGTGTGGGAACTAGATGCGACAAATAAGGGCTTTGAGGCAAAGCCAACACCCTACAAGGGCACGCTGTTCGGGTCTGTGGTCGCAGGACGTAATATTTTGGTCTTCGGGATGCGAGGTAGCCTCTTTCGTAGCAGTGATGGCGGCAACACCTGGGGCAAGGTGACTGTACCTAGCCAAGCGGGAATTACCGGCGGGATTGTCCTCGACGCCCAACGCGTGTTGCTGGTCAGTCAGGCCGGAGTCGCCCTCTTCAGCCGCGATGGTGGTCTTAGCTTTGAGGTGGTGAAATTTTCGCAGCCGATGTCCTACTTCGGCATCGCAGGTTCTCACAGCGGGATGATGACGCTGGTGGGTTCTGACGGGGTCAAGGTGGAAGGCCTGCCCCAGTCTTCCAACGCCGGTCGCGGTGTCAACTGATCGAATGCTACAAGGAAGGATTTAGATAGCATGGTAGCCACACATAACTCGGAAGTGATGGCAGTCGTTTCCGACCCGAACGACTTTGATGAGCAATCAGGAAATTTTCTGGAGCGCTTGATCTTCAATCACCGAATCTGGGTGATTGTGGGATGCATATTGTTGACCGGGCTTTTCGCAATTCAAATGCGCGGATTGGTCGTCAGCGCGAGCTACGACAAAATGCTGCCTTACACGCATCCCTATATCCAAAACTTTCTGGAGAATCGAGGTGATTTGCGTGGTCTTGGGGACTCGATTCGAGTCGTCGTGGAGAATACGGATGGCGACATTTTCGATCCGGTTTATCTTGATGCCCTAGCCAAGATCAATGATGAGATTTTTTTGCTGCCGGGGGTTGATCGTGCATGGATGAAGTCGATCTTCACACCGGTCGTGCGCTGGACGGAGGTGACCGAGGAAGGCTTTGTCGGTGGACCGGTACTGCCCAATACGTTTAATGGCTCCCCAAAATCGATTGAGGAACTGCGCATCAATATCGAGCGCGCCGGCGTTGTCGGCAGCTTGGTGGCCAATGACTACAAGTCGAGCATGATCGCCATTCCTCTCCTGGCGACGGATGCGGAAGGCAAGGCGATCGATTACTCGACCTTGTCCTCGTCATTGGAAGCGATTCGCGACAAGTACGGAAAGGCTGGGCCGGACGGCAAGTCGAAGATCAGGCTCCACATCATCGGCTTTGCCAAACTTGTTGGTGATCTCATCGACGGTCTTGTTAAGGTCATGTATTTCTTCCTTGCGGCTGCTGTAGTAGCTTGTTTCATCATTTTTCTATTCACCCGTTGTGTTCGCAGTACGTTTCTTGTGGTCGCCTGTTCATTGATTGCAGTTGTCTGGCAACTCGGCATGGTGGTGCTGTTGGGGCGCGGTATTGACCCGTTCTCAATTCTCGTTCCTTTCTTGGTCTTCGCTATCGGTGTCTCTCACGGAGCGCAGAAAATGAACGGCATCATGCTAGATGTCGGGCGTGGAACGCATAAATGGGTCGCCGCGCGCTACACTTATCGCCGACTTTTTCTTGCCGGTATGACGGCTTTGCTCGCCGATGCAGTTGGCTTTGGCGTATTGATGATTATTGATATTCCGGTAATCCGTGAATTGGCGATGACGGCCAGTTTAGGTGTTGGTGTTCTCATCTTTACCAACCTGATTTTGCTGCCGGTGTTGCTATCCTACGTTGGGGTCAGCGAATCGGCGGCGAAGCGCTCGCTGATGGAGGACCAAGAGGAGGCACGCGGCAAGGGATTCGGACAAATCTGGAGCCTGCTGGACCGCTTTACCGAGCCGCGCTGGGCTACAGGGACCGTGCTTCTGGCTGCCGTTCTCGCCGTCCTCGGTTATGTCGTAAGCCAGGGCTTGAAAGTCGGCGACCTGGATGCCGGAGCGCCAGAACTGCGAGCCGATTCCCGCTATAACCTCGACAATGCCTTCGTCACCGGACACTACGGTATTTCGAGCGATGTTTTCGTGGTGATGGTCAAGACCCCAGCCGACCAGTGTCGTTCCTATGACACCTTGGTTGAGGCGGACCGACTGAGTTGGGCGCTGGCGCAAGTGCCCGGCGTTCAGCGAACCGCTTCGCTGGCCGATACCGTTCGTTCGTACACGATGGGCGGTTTCGAAGGAAACCCGAAATGGCTGACTCTCAGCGAGAGTCAGAGCATCATCGACAACCCGATCAACAACGCCGTCGCCTGGAATTCCGAGTACCTGAACGGGGATTGCTCTCTGCTACCAGTCATTGCCTTCCTGTCGGATCACAAGGCAGAAACCTTGGATCGTGTGACTAAAGTGGCCAGTGATTTTGCCGCTGAACATGATACCGATGAGCGGAAATTTCTGCTTGCCGCAGGCAACTCGGGTGTTGATGCAGCCACCAACATCGTCGTGAAAGAAGCCAATCGCACCATGCTGTTCTATGTATATGGCGCGGTGATCTTGCTTTGCCTAATCACTTTCCGCAGTTGGCGGGCCGTGGTGGTGGCAGTGTTACCCCTGGCCTTAACTTCACTACTGGCTGAGGCGGTAATGGTGGCGCTCGGGATTGGCGTCAAGGTGGCGACATTGCCCGTCGTGGCGCTCGGTGTCGGCATCGGGGTCGATTACGCCCTGTACCTATTGAGCGTGCAACTTGCGCAGCAACGCGAGGGGCTGAGTTTGTCCGATGCATACAAGAAAGCGGTCGCCTTTACCGGCAAGGTCGTCGGTCTTGTTGGCGTGACCTTGGCTGCCGGGGTTATTACTTGGGCGTGGTCTCCCATCAAGTTCCAGGCTGATATGGGGATCATGCTGACTTTTATGTTCCTTTGGAACATGGTTGGTGCGCTTGTCCTTATTCCAGCTCTATCCCATTTTCTGCTGCGAGATGTCGGCCGAAACAAAGTTTCTATCTGAAATTCAACAAATCGTGAGGACAGGATGATGAATAAACAAATACTCCGACCGGATCGGGGCACCCTAGTGGATATGTACCGCCGGATGACTCTGATCAAGCAAAACGATGACCGTTTCCGTGCGGTCATCAAGTCTGGAAAGCTTGTCATGCCCTACTACTCGCCGCGGGGTCAGGAAGTGATTCCATCGGCGCTTTCGGTTCATTTGACCGACCAAGATTACATCTGCACAATCTACCGCGGTATCCACGACATGCTGGCCAAGGGAGTCCCCAGTAAATTGTTGTGGGCCGAACTCGCCGGTCGCGCTACCGGTACCTGCAAAGGCAAGGGTGGCCCGATGCACGTAACGCATCCGGATAGCGGTGTCATGGTAACAACCGGCGTTGTCGGCAGTAGCATGCCGATTGCCAACGGCTTGGCGCTCGCTGCCCAGATTCGCGGTGAAAAGCGCGTTGCAGTCGCCTCCTTTGGCGATGGCGCGAGCAATATTGGCGCCTTCCACGAGTCGCTAAACCTCGCCTCGGTTTGGAAGCTGCCGGTGATCTTCCTTTGTCAAAACAATCGTTTTGCCGAGCATACCACCTACGCTGCGGGCACTTCTGCAGCTCGAATTGCCGACCGTGGTATCGGCTATTCGATGCCAGCAATCCATGTAGATGGCAATGACCCGATTGCCATGTGGCAGGCAGCCGGTGAGGCTGTCACCCGTGCCCGCAATGGCGAGGGGCCGACTCTGATTGAGGCAATGACTTTTCGTTTCCACGGGCATGTTTTTGGCGATGCCGATGCCTATATGGATCCGGCCGAAAAAGCTGCTGCCATCGAGCGCGACCCGGTACCAATATATCGCGCCTGGCTGATTGCCGAAGGGCATGCTGACGAGTCGAAGTTGGCTTTCCTCGAAGCGGAGATTGAGAAGGAAATCGACGAAGCTGTTCAATTCGCGATGGATAGCCCCTATCCCGATGCCAGCGAACTGCTTCTGGATGTTTACGCACAGGAGATTGAGGTATGACTGCACCCATGATCAACACGATCCAGGCCGTAAATCTGGCGCTCGACGATGCGCTGGCGGCCGACCCTAATGTCATTGTCTTCGGAGAAGACGTTGCCGACCAAGAAGAGGGGGGGGTTGTCGGTGTCACCAAAGGCTTGTCGACGAAGCATGGCGATTTACGGGTTCGGTCAACGCCGATTTCCGAACAGGCAATCATTGGCGCTGCGATCGGCGCGTCATTGGTTGGCATGCGCCCTGTCGCCGAAATTATGCTGATGAACTTCACAACGGTGGCGATGGACATGATCGTCAATCATGCGGCCAAACTGCGCTACATGTCGGGTGGCCAGACGCACGTGCCGCTCGTCATTCGCACGATGACCGGCGCAGGCTTCGGCACCGGTGGTCAGCATTCCGATTTCCTTGAAGCATGGTTTG
Organism: Ferribacterium limneticum; assembly: GCF_020510585.1. Classification (GTDB taxonomy): domain Bacteria; phylum Pseudomonadota; class Gammaproteobacteria; order Burkholderiales; family Rhodocyclaceae; genus Azonexus. Next base: position 739,517 of record NZ_CP075190.1, read on the forward strand.
CCCATACGGCAGGTCTGAAAGTAGTTGTTCCGTCGACACCGGCTGATGCCTACGGGCTATTGCTATCGTGTATCGACGACGAAGATCCCTGCATATTCGTCGAGAACATGGTCAGTTACTGGAATCCGGGTCCTGCTCCGGAACGGGGTGTGCGCATTCCGCTCGGCAAGGCCAATGTAGTCCGTACAGGCAGTGACGTCACTGTCATCACTTATAGCCGCCAAGTTCATGATGCCTGCGCCGTGGCGGACAAACTAGCAAAAGATGGTGTTTCCGTCGAAGTTATCGACCTGCGTACGATTTCGCCGCTGGATACGGAAACGTTGTTGAATTCTGTTGCCAAGACCGGGCGAGCGGTGATTGTTCACGAGGCCGTCAAGCCGTTTGGTGTCGGCGCCGAGATTTCGGCACGCCTTCACGAAGAACTGCATGGACAACTCAAGGCCCCGGTCCAACGCGTGGCATCCGCATTTTGCCCGGTTCCGTTCTCCAAGCCGCTGGAAACCGCTTTTGTGCCAAGCCTTGATCAAATCGAAGCGGCAATCCGCAAAACGCTCGGCTGAGTATTTTATTAAATTGTTCAGAAAGGCAGCTTTATCATGACCACAGAGATTCTTCTCCCAAAAATCGGTTTTTCCATGAATGAAGGCACCCTCACTGAGTGGCTGGTTGCCGACGGTGCTAGTGTCACGGAAGGACAGCCGCTTTACGCGCTGGAAAGTGACAAGTCGGTCCAGGAAGTTGAATCACCGGCCACCGGGACGCTCAAAATTGTTGCCGAGATCGGCAAGATGTACCAAGTGGGCGACCTGCTTGCTGAAATCGGTTAATTCGAGCGGGACGAAAATAAATGACTTCGTCTTCCTGTTTTTCACTTGACTTGCCGTCTTGGCCGGAAGTGGATTTTTCCGCTTTCGGTGAGACAGAAGTCCAGCCTCTTTCCCGAATCCAGAAGCTGACGGCTGGCTATCTGGCTCGTAACTGGGTGGCGATCCCGCAAGTCACGCATCACGATGAGGCCGACATTACCGATATGGAAACGTATCGTAAGCGTTTGGCGGAGGAGACTGGTGTCCGGGTGACCTCTTTGGCATTCGTCGTTAAGGCGGTGGTCAGCGGATTGCAGCAGTTTCCACGCTTCAATGCTTCATTGGACGCTAGTGGCGAGAATATGGTCCTGAAGAAGTATTTCCATATCGGAATTGCTGTTGATACACCAGCTGGTCTCCTTGTCGCTGTGATCAGGGATTGCGATAAGAAAAGTGTGCAACAACTCGCTGCGGAAATCGCCGCCGTCTCGACCAGAGCACGCGAGAAGGGCCTACCGATGAGCGACATGGTCGGTGGGTGCATGACCATCAGTTCTCTCGGGGGAATTGGCGGGACCGCCTTTTCTCCGATCATCAATGCGCCAGAAGTGGCCATCCTTGGTGTGACCAAGTCCGAATGGAAACCGCGCCGGGATGGCGAAGGGATCGATTGGCGCTTGATGTTGCCGCTGTCTCTCACTTATGACCATAGAGTAATCAATGGTGCCGACGCGGCGCGGTTCACAGTGCACGTGGCAAGTGCGTTGCGTCAGCCCGAACTGCTGCTGTAATCAAGCAATCAGTGCCTTCGTTCCGATCCATTGGGTATCGGAACGAAGGGAGTGCCAGCCGGAATAATAGTTGGATGCCGTCTTGGTGGCATATCTCGATATGTGGATGATTAGCGATGGTCAATGCAGATATTTGTCTCGAGGGTGCCCCCAATTTTCGTGACTTCGGTGGCTACCAGTCGGCCGATGGGAGATATCTCAAACGGGGAAAGCTATTTCGCTCTGATACTTTCAGTCTGTTGACGGCTTCGGATTTCGAGCAACTCGCATCCTTGGGGCTACGCTTGGTGTGTGATCTGCGTAGTCTGATAGAGGTAAATCACCGACCGACGCGATGGCCGGAGGTATGGCGTCCTGAGGTCTTGCATATGGATATCACAGCGGATTTGCGTTCAGGGGACCGGTCCGTTATCGACGTTCTGCGCGATGACCCGACTGAGCGAGGCGCCGAGGCGATGATGCTGGAGACATATCGTATGATTCCCGAGGTGGCTGGGTTGCATCTGCGTGAATTATTTTGTCGTCTGGCTGACGGTGACGCACTTCCATTGGTGATTCATTGTACCGCCGGCAAAGATCGGACTGGAGTCTTCGTGGCTTTGATCCAGCAAGCGCTTGGTGTTTCGCGGAAAGATGTGTTCGCCAATTATTTGCTCACACATCGTTATCGCGATGAAAAGTTCGAGGCAAGTGTTGCTGATGCCATCACCCTTGCTCTGGGAAGCAAGCCCTTGCCAGAGGTTGTGAAGGCTGTTGCTGACGTACGTGAATCCTATCTTGATGCTGCCTTGCGCACTATCGATAAGGACTTTGGCTCGCTGGACAACTATCTGGCAAGCAAAGGCATTGATTCAGGTATGCTCAATAGAGTACGAGGGCACCTGTTGGAGTGAATGGCTGGTCAATAGCCGGCCGATGCTTTGCTGCGAACAGCGAATTAACCAATCAAGGCGATGCGCTACTCTAACCTCCTCCGCAACCGCAACCGCAACCGCAACCGCATCCGCGCCATTGCGCCAAGTCCGCTAGGCAGTTTATCTCCTCGTTGGGACTGAGTCCTTGCTCGTAGGCCTCGCGATGGGTAATTGGCACCACAGATACCAGCCAGAGCAGATCGCGTTCTCCAGCCAAGTGCTGTAGTCGCAACAACCAGTCTTGAAACGTCAGCTTAGGCTTCGCATCCATGGCCAGTCCCTGGGGGGCGCGCAGTCAATTTTCGTAATAACCGACACCAATAAGATAGCTGCCGACCTTGCGCAAATAGGTATGCTTGATTAAGACCTTGCCGGTCACGGTGTTCTTCCAAGGGTAGATGATCTGCGCCTTGTCGGTCTTTCGAAGTTTATCCCGCATGGTCGGGATGAATTCCTTGCCCTGGGCATCACGCAACAAATCCGCTGAGGTGCCGACCAGGCGCGGTAGGGCGCCATGGGCGCGGAACCGGGCATCGTCAAGGCCGATCACGAATACATAGAGGTCGTCTTCGATATAGGAGCCATTGAGGTCGTTAAAATCGCGAAAGGCTTTGGCGGGATCCGCCTGCACTGCAAGTGCGGCGCGCTCAACCAGTGCTTCTGCTTGGGCAGAAGTGCCATGCGGCAGGTAATAGCCGACTGCAAGGATTTTCTCGCCAACTCTTTCAAAGTAGGCAATCTTGCGTTCGATCTTGCCGTTCTGCCTGTTGACCCAGCGGTATTCGATTTGACCACGACCCTGTGCCTTGGCTGTATCGAGCATTTCTCGGAAAAATGATTTACCGCTGGCATCCTTCATGTCTGCGACGCTGCGATCGATCAGCACAGATGATGAACCGCCGCTTGCCAGCATCAGGCCATCTGCGCTTAGTACATACACGTAAAGATCTTTGGTGATGAACTCGCTTTGGCGGCTGAAGGTGGCTAGGGCTATATCGCCTTTTTCCTTGTAGTAGGCGATGGCTCGTGCCAACAGTTCCTGTGCGTGTACTGAGTCCTGTTCCTCAGCGCCAACCGAGGCAGAAAACGAGACCAAGGTCGATAGCATCAGGACCAAAGCGAGTATATGGCGAAACATCATTGGCCACTCCATATGGGTTTAAGGCGGATCGAACGCCATTTTCAAATTATATGTAAGCAATAATACCGTATTCGAGCGGTCGTATTTCGACTGATCTCATTTTTCATTTTGGTGAAAACAGCGGTTGCTAACGGACGAAATATTTGTTTAACTGAACGTTCGTTAAGTTATTGTGAGTGTGCCGTGACTAATCCAATCTTCAAGAGTATTGCAAAGAAGAAGACGCGGGAAGGAATTCTCGAACTGTCGGTTCCTCTATTTGCCCGGTATGGCTATGACGGCGTTTCGATGCGCGACGTGGCTACTGTGGTCGGATTGACCCCAGCGGCGCTTTATCATCATTTTCCAGACAAGGAGCATCTTTATCTGGATGCGGTAGTGCATGAGTTTCAGGAAAAAGGCGCGGCGTTGAAAGCCATCCTTGTCGACAAGGGGCCTGCGTGGACGCGACTTAGCAACTTCGTTGCCGGCTTCGCCCGATTGATGGTGGCCGATAAGGACTTTCTCCGCCTGATGCAATGGGTTCTATTAGACAGCGATGAAGGGCGGCAGCACATCCTGGCGGAACATATCTTCAAGGATTTGTTTGTTGCAATCCATGATTTGGCGGAAGAACTTGATCCTGGACGGGACGCGCATCTACTAGCGATATCGATAGTCGGTCTGGTTATCGTTCCTTTCCAGACCGGCACGACCCGCAAGTTCATGCCGGGTTATCGGCCGCAACAGGACAACCCCGAAGTTCTGGCGGAGCATATTTGCGACCTTCTGCGCCTGAGGCTGGGCGCGTCAGGCTGAAGGATCATGGGGAGATGTTCATGGTGGTAGCCAGAACGGAGCACCGGATTATTCAAGGAAATTCTAATTGTGGCTTAACTCCACTAAATGAAGACACTGTTGAAAATGTCTTTCGAATAATGAAAAATATGCGTCTTACAAGCTTGGCACTGTTGCTCTCCGCCCTTACCGTTGCCTGTAGTAAATACACGGAGGAGCAGCCGCCAGCCGCCCCGAAAAACTGGAACTTGCCGGTCGTGACACTCGATGCTGGTGGGGAGGACGAGTATGCTCTTGTCGGTTCGGTGGTGTCCGATCAGCGAGTTGATGTTGCCTCGCGGCTGAGCAGCTATATCCGCGAAATCCGGGTGCAGGAGGGCGACCGTGTGCGGCGCGGTCAGGTTCTTGTGCGCCTTGATGCTTCGGATGTGGAAGGTGGTATTCGCCAGGGGCGGGCAGCTTTTGGCGCGGCCGAAGCGGCTTTCCTCGATGCGCACACCGATCTCGAGCGGTTCCAGCGTCTATTCGACCGCGGCAGCGTGTCGGACAACGAAATGCGTAAGGTGCGTTTGAAGTTCGAGACCGCTCGAGCAGCCTTGAATCAGGCGCGCGCCGGTCTCGATACGACGCTTGCCCAACGTGCTTATGCCGATATTACCAGCCCGGTAGATGGCGTCGTGGTGGCCCGCCTTAAAAGGGCCGGCGATCTTGCTGCACCCGGGATTCCACTGCTGATCGTGGAGTCTGGGCGACGACTGCTATTTGAAACGTTTGTTGCGGAAAGCCGGGTGGCCGGCCTTGCAGAGGGAAAGCTGGCGGCGGTCAGCATTGACGGTTTACCGACGACGCTCAAAGGTACGGTAAGTCGGGTCGTTCCGTCCGGCGACCCGGTCACCCGCAGCTATCTGGTCAAGATCGCCCTGCCCGAGAAAGAAGGACTGATGCCGGGGATGTTTGGACGCGCCAGCTTTGCCATTGGGACTAGCCATGTCCCGGTGGTGCCCCGGCGGGCACTGGTCGAACGCGGTGGATTGAACGGCGTTTTCGTGGTCGACGAGGAAGGTCGGGCCCACTTTCGCTGGCTGCGCACCGGGCGTGAATGGACGGATCAAGTGGAGGTGAGCGCCGGTCTGGATGCCAATGAGCGCATCGTGGCGGTGGCCGAACCCGCCCTGCGTGACGGTGATCGGATTACCCAGGTGCGGAAGATGCAATGATCGATCGTCGGCTTAATATCAGCGGGCGGCTGGCGGAAATGTTCGTCACCTCGAAACTGACTGTGCTGTTCATGCTGGCCTGCGCACTTTTTGGTTCGCTCGCCATTCTGCTTACTCCCCGCGAGGAGAATCCGCAGATCGTGGTGCCCGGAGCCGAGGTTCGTGTCGTCATGCCCGGTGCATCCGCCAATGAGGTCGAAGAACTGGTGATTCGTCCTCTCGAAGGCATGGTGAAGCAAATCAGTGGGGTCGACCACGTCTACGCTACGGCCTTGAACTCGATGGGCATCCTTACTGTACAGTTCAAGGTGGGGGAGAACAAGGAGAAATCCCTAGTCAAACTCTACGACCGGGTGCTTGGACAACGCCATCGCCTGCCCCCCGAGGCGGGGGAGCCGGTGATCCGAACGGTGGATGTGGACGACGTGCCGATCCTTACTGTCACCTTGGCTTCGGATACCTATGGCGACTATGCCCTGAAGCGGCTGGCTGATCGACTCATGGAGGGACTGCGCAGCCTGGATGCAGTCTCCGCCATCGAGGTGCAGGGCGGTCGTGACCGCGAGATGCGTATCGAGTTGGACCCGGAGCGCCTGCAGGTGTTTGGCGTGACGCTCGACCAGATACGTGACCGTCTGAGCGCGGGCAATGTCGCAATGCCTTTGGGTTCTGTCGTACAACAAGGACAAAACCATCAGGTGTTTCTCGATGGTTTCCTTGCCTCGGCCGAGGATATCAAGCGCCTGATCGTTGGCAGCCATGCTGGTCGACCAATCTATTTGGGAGATGTGGCCCAAGTTGTCGACCGTCCGCCGGATGAGCGTACCAAACTGACCCGTTTTGCCTACGGACCGGCCAACGTGCGTTTCGGTAAGACGTTAGAGGCCGAGATGCCGGCGGTGACGTTGATGGTGGCCAAGAAGCCCGGTACGAACGCGGTTGAAGTTGCGACCGCGGCGCTCGAACGCATCGAGCGGATGCGGGCGCAGTTTGTACCACCTGAGGTCGAACTCATCGTCACCCGCAACGATGGGCAAAAAGCGAATGCCGCGGTCCATGTCCTGGTCGAGCATCTGGGCGTCGCCGTGCTCGCTGTCTTCTTGGTAACCACTTTCTTCCTGGGGCTGAAGGAGGCGCTGATCGTCGGATTGACGGTGCCGCTGATCCTGGCGCTGACCTTGGGTACCGCCTATCTTGGCGGATTGACCATCAACCGCATTAGTTTGCTCGCCTTGATCCTTTCCTTGGGATTGTTGGTCGACGCCGCCATCGTCGTCATCGAAAACATCCATCGCTGCTACGCCCGTCTCGGCGAAGGCGACAAACTGCGGACAACGGTGCAGGCAGTCAACGAAATCGGTAGTCCGACCAATCTGGCGACCCTTGCCATCATTCTGGTGTTTGGCTCGCTGCTCGTGGTCGGCGGCATGTCCGGGCAATACTTCTACCCGATTGCCTTCAATGTTCCTGTCGCCATGGCGGCATCCTTGCTGGCTGCCTATGCTGTTGTCCCTTGGGCGGCGCACCGCTGGCTCAAACCAGGCGAAGGGCACGACCTGGAGGCGCACAATTCGCAAGGTCGACTGCACCGTCTTTACCACTGGGGCATGGCCCCCATCATGGACAATCCGCGCCACCGGCGGCGGGCCTTCATGTTAGTTATTCTGGCGATCATCCTGTCGCTAATGCAACTGGCCTGGCAATTCGTGCGTCCGGGTGGGGTGGGGGGGGGCGTGGCTTGGTTGGGCGTCGAAATGTCGATGATGCCGAAGGACGATAAAAACACTTTCAACATTACCATGGACTTGCCCGAAACCGTGCCGCTTGAAACGACGGACCGTTTGGCCCGGGAGATTGGCACCTTGTTGCGGCAAAATCCCTATGTACGCGACTATCAGAGTTGGATAGGCGGGGCCGGGGTGATCGATTTCAACGGTTTGCTGCGCGGTGCGGGGAACAAGGCGGGGCCTTATGTTGCGGAAATTCGCGTCAACCTTCTCGACAAGATGGCACGCAGCAAGACTTCGATCGATATGGTGCGCGAACTGCGCCCTGCTGCACAGGCCATCGCGAAGCGCTTCCCCGGAAGCACCGTGCAATTCGTTGAGGACCCGCCGGGGCCACCGGTGCGCGCCACGGTTATGGCTGAAATCTACGGCAAGGATCTGCAGCAGTTGCGCATCCTTTCTGACAAAGTGAAGGGCGAGTTCGCGAATACCTACGATATGGTCGAGGTCACTGATTCGCAAATGGAAGATGTGCCCCAATATCGCCTGACGGTCGACCGGGAAAAAGCTGCGCTTTCCGGTCTGAGCGTCGCTGAGGTTGCCATTGCGCTACGTCGGCTGATTGACGGCGAGGAGTTGGGGCATGCTCATGTCCTTGGTGAGAAAAATATCATACCCATCCGCTTGCAGATTCCGCGCCGTTATCAGATTGATCCCACCATGCTGTCGCAGATCTCTTTGAGCAACCGGCAGGGACAGCGTGTGCCGTTGTCAGAAGTGGTGCGCGTGATACCGGCCAGTGCCGATCGCCCGATCCTGCACAAGGACGGTGAACGGGTCACCTTTGTCGGCGGGGAACTGGAAACGACCGCCCCGGTCTATGCCGTGCTCGACCTCGACCGGCGGCTGGACGGACTGGTGCTGAGCGACGGCAGTCGTCTCGCTACCGGCAATCTGCGCTTCAATCCGGTGCTAGCGGACACCATCGACAATTACCGGCTGTTGTGGGATGGCGAACTGCGCCAGACGCTCGATACTTTCCGCGATATGCTCGGTGCCCTCTTACTGGCGCTCACCTTTGTTTTCCTAGTACTGGTGGCCTACTACCAGTCGTTTAGCCTGCCCCTAGTAGCGATGGCGGCGATCCCGCTCGGGCTGGCCGGTGTATTCCCTGGTCATTGGCTGATGGGCCAGCCGTTTACCGCGACTTCCATGGTCGGCCTTATTGCGCTGGCGGGCGTCGTGGTACGCAATTCGCTGCTCATCATCGATTTCGTGCTCGATTACCAACGCCAGGGCATGCCGCTGCGCGAGGCCATTCTCGAAGCCGGTGCCGTACGCTTGCGGCCCATCTTGTTGACTGCGCTGGCGATCGTTCTCGGCAGCGCGGTAATGCTCAGCGACCCGGTGTTCGGCGGACTGGCCATTTCGCTGATTTTCGGCACGCTGGCTTCCACCGTGCTCGCCATGGTCGCTGTGCCGCTGCTGCTTTATCAGGTGCTTCGCCCTAGGCCGCAGCCTGATCACACCATCAACCAAGAATTGTGTGAGCGAAAATAATCATCGCAATGGAAGAAAGGACACCATGATAGGGCATATTCGGTTAGGGAAACCTTCGGCAGCACTCGCTGGTCTGAGCCTCATTATCGCGCTGACCGCGAGCGGTGCTTGTGCCGAGTCCCTGCAACAGGCGTGGGATGCCGCATTGGCCGCGGATCGAGGGGTTAAAGCGTCACAGCAGAACACGGCCGCCACCGAGAGTATGCTCGAAGCAGCGAAATCTGCCCGGCTGCCAAATGTGGCGCTGGAGGCCGGATATACTGCTCTCGACAATACGCCAGCGGCCAAGGCCGAATTTTTCGGTCAGTCATTACAAATGCCACTCGCACAACGAGAAAGCATGGCTTATAAGGCCATGGTGACGCTGCCGCTCTATACTGGCGGCCGCATTGAGCGCGGTATCGATGCGGCCGTCGCATCCCGTGATGCGGCGAAGTTGGCCGAACCAGTTAACGTCCAGAATCTCAAGTTGCGGGTGGCAGAAGCCTACGTCGGCGTATTGAGGGCAAGGCAGCTGCTCAGCGTCGCGAAGAGTCACCTGGCCACACTCGCCGAGCACGTGCACGATGTGGAAAATCTTCATGCACAAGGGATGGCGGCGAAAAACGACCTCCTTTCCGCCCAGGTATCCCTGGCTGACGCCCGCCAGAGGGAGCTCCAGGCGGCCAACGGGTACGATATTGGGTGCGCTGCCTACAGCCGTCTGCTGGGTCGGCCGTTGGACCAGGCCGTCGGGTTAGATGAGTTATCGGTCGTGGCGACGAATGAAACACTGCTTGCCTTGACCGAGCGGGCTCTGGTCGGCCGCGGCGAATTGGCGGCCCAGGCAAAGCAGATCGAAACCCTGCATCATCAGGCAGCCAGCGTGCGCGGCGAATCAGCGCCCATGATCGCGCTGTCCGGCGGCTATGACTATCAGGAAAACCGTTATCAGGTCCGCGAGGGGGCATGGATGCTTAACTTGGGAATCAAATGGAAACTGTTTGATGGTGGTGACATTGCTCACCGGGCCAGTGCCGTCGAGCGCCAGGCAGCGGCCTTGGCAGAGCAGCGGGAGGAGGTTGCGTCAATCATCGCGCTGCAGGTGCGTCAGGCCTGGTCGGATGTGCGGGAAGCGCGTCAACGACTGGATGTTACTCAGTCGGCCATTGCTTTGGCGGACGAAAACCTGCGCGTGGCGCGGGATCGCTATGCCAATGGCTTGTCTACCCATACCGAAGTACTTGATGCCGAGACGCTGCGTATTGTCAGCCAGACCAATCATGCCAACGCTCGCTATGATGCGAATTTGGCCGAACTGCGGCTAAAACGCACCATTGGTGGGCTATAACCGGAAGGATCGACGCTATGAAAAAGTCGCTTGCGCCGATGCTGGGTCTATTGGGCCTAGTATCTATCGCCGTGCTGGCAGTGCTCGCTTGGTGGCTGCTATGGCGACAGATACCCTTGCCGGAAGGGCTCGTCCAGGCCAATGGCCGGATCGAGGGCGATCATTACACCGTGGCCACCAAGGTTCCGGGGCGAGTTGTGGAACTCTTCGCTCGTGAAGGCGATGAAATAGCTCTGGGCCAGATACTGCTCCGCCTTGACGACAAACAACTCAGGGCCAAGGTGGAGCAGGCAAGGCAGGGTTTGGCTGCCATCAAGCCGCAATTGGCCGCGACCCAACGCACTGAGGAACAAAGGCGGCGGGATGCACTGCGTCTGCGCAATCTGCTTGCCCAGGGAACCGCGACAAAACATGAAAGTGAACAGGCGGCGCTGGCCTGGGCGGTATCACGGGAGCAACTAACCACCCTGCAGGCGCAGCAAGCACAGGCACAAGCCATCCTGGCCGAAGCACAGAGCGTGCTGGATGATCTTGTCGTTCGCGCCCCAGCGGCAGGTCACTTGACAACACGTATGGCAAATGTCGGGGAAGTGATTAGCCCTGGCGCACCGCTGTTCGACATCGTTGATCTTGATCGGCTCTATCTACAAGTGTATGTCCCGGAAAAGGATATCGGCAAGGTCCGCTTGGGCTTGGCGGCCCGTATTCATACGGATGCATTTCCGAACGAGCCGCTGGATGCCACGGTCCGTTACATCGCAGCACAGGCGGAGTTCACACCAAAGGAGGTGCAAACCCCAGACGAGCGGGTGAAACTGGTCTACGCGGTCAAACTCTATCTTGACGGGAATCCAGAGCACCGTGCTATGCCCGGGTTGCCGGCCGATGCCATGATCCGATGGAAAGACGAGGTGCCTTGGGTTTCACCACAATGGTAGACGATGCTGAACCCATTGTACGGGTGCTCAATTTTGTCAAACGTTATCGTCAACATTTGGCAGTCGATAGCGTTAGTCTGACGCTTGAGTGCGGCGAGATCTACGGCCTGATTGGTCCCGACGGAGCGGGCAAAAGCAGTTTGATGAAAGCGGTCGCTGGCGTGCTTTCATTCGAAGGGGGTTCGCTTCATGTCTTAGGCGAAAAAATCGACTCGGAAAGCGCTGCGGAAAGCGTCAAGGGCCGACTCGGCTTCATGCCCCAGGGCTTGGGCCTCAATCTTTATCCCGAACTTTCGGTCGAGGAAAATATCGATTTCTTTGCGGAATTGCGTGCCGTGTCGTCGGTGGAACTTGCCCGGCGCAAGCAAAAACTTCTCGATATGACTCGTCTTGGCCCGTTTCGCGGCCGTCCGATGAAGCAACTCTCTGGTGGTATGAAACAAAAGCTTGGCTTAGTCTGTACGCTGATTCATGAGCCCGAGTTGATTATCCTGGACGAGCCGACCACCGGCGTGGATCCGGTGTCGCGGCGGGATTTTTGGATGATCCTAACGCAATTGCTGCGCGAGCGGGGCATTACCGCCCTAGTCTCCACGGCCTACTTGGACGAAGCGATGCGCTTTCACCGACTTGCCCTGATGTATGACGGAAGAATTCTGGTCGAGGGTGAGCCGGACGTGATTCTGCGCGAAGTGCCTGGCACCTTGGTAGAACTAGTGGCAGAGCCACAGGTCGAGGCCTTGTTGCGATTGAAAGCGCGTTTTATCCAGGCCGAGGTGGTGGGGCGAAGATTGCGCGTGTTTGTACCCGACGGGGAGCCCGAGACCGCCCGAGCACAAGTCGCCGCGCACTTGGTTGGGGTCCAGGTGCGCGACATCCAGACCTCTTCGCCGGATCTGGAAGATGCATTTATCGCGCTGTTGCACAAGCGGCAACTTACCACTTCTGATGGTGTCCCGCAGACAAATATCTGGCACGATGGCGAGCCAAGCAAGGGCGACGGCGTCGCCATCGCTGCGGGCGAACTGACTCATGACTTCGACCAATTTCGCGCCGTCGATCATGCCAGTTTTGAGGTTCGGCAGGGCGAAATTTTCGGTCTGCTGGGCGCCAATGGCGCTGGCAAAACCACGGTTATCAAGATGCTCACGGGCATCCTGCCTCCCACCAGCGGTGCTGGTACGGTAGCGGGGTCGGACATGCGCAATGCCAGCCAAGCCATCAAGGAGCACATTGGCTATGTGTCGCAAGCGTTTTCTCTGTATCAGGACATGACGGTGCAGGAGAATCTGCGTCTGTTTGCACGCATTTACGGCGTGCCGGGCAGTCGCCTAGTTGAGCGTATCGACCGCGTGGTCGCTTTGGCAGGACTCTCCGGGATCACGTCCCATCTTGTCAGCAAACTGCCGATGGGCATCCGGCAACGTCTGGCCCTGGCCTGCGCCCTAGTGCACGGGCCGCGCGTATTGTTCCTCGATGAGCCAACGTCCGGGGTGGACCCTATTGGCCGGCGCCGTTTCTGGGAAATTCTGGTGCACTTGGCGCGAGTCGAGCAAGTAGCCATCCTCATCACCACCCATTACATGAACGAGGCTGAGCATTGCGACCATCTGGCGCTGATGCACGCCGGCCGAGTCATTGCTGACGACACCCCTGCCGCGCTCAAAACCACGCTGCAACAACAGGCCGGACAGGTGCTCGACATCGCCGCCGAGCCAGTGCTAGCGGCACTGGAAGCACTGGAGCAAGCGGGGTTTGCCAACGCGTCCCTGTTCGGCAAACGTATTCATCTTCTGGCACGAGATGTTACGGCAGTCGAGGTGCGCATCCGCACGCTGTTTGCCGAACGGGGTATTCGGTTATTTGACATCGTCCCGCGTACCCCGAGCCTGGAGGATGTGTTTGTGCATCGTATCCTGCAACAGGAAATGACGGCATCGACATGAATGTTCGGCGTATCGTCGCACTGGCCTACAAGGAATTGCGCGAGATTCTACGTGACCGGCTGTTTTTTTCCCTGGCCTTCGTGGTGCCCGCATCCTTGATGCTTGTCTTCGGCTACGGCCTCACTCTCGATGTTGAACACATCCCCTTCGCGGTGGTTGATTGGGACAAGAGTGCCATGAGCCGCGACTATCTGCATCGCTACATTGATTCGCGCTACTTTGACTACAAAGGTGACGTGGCTAGCGAGCGCGAGTTGGCACCACTGCTCGCCGACAGCCGCATCCGGCTAGCTATCGTCATCCCGCCGCGTTTCCAGGAAGACCTGATTTCAGGACGGGCCGTGGGAGTGCAGACCCTGATCGACGGGACATTCCCGTTCCGTACTTCCAGTAGCAAGGGTTATGTAGTCGCCATCAACGCGGCTTTCAACAGCGAACTGCTGGAAAGCTATATTTCGCGCTGGCTCGGCGTATCGACGAAAACGGCGAAAGCCATAGCTCAGCCGGTCAGGGTACAGCTTCGCTACCTCTACAATCAGGAGGTGAAGAGTGTCTGGACCATCGCACCGGTACTAATGATGTTCGTGTTGATGATTACGCCGCCTTTCCTTACTGCACTAGGCGTTGTGCGCGAAAAAGAGAATGGCTCGATCTACAACATTTACGCATCGACCGTAACGCGCGGCGAATTTCTGATCGGCAAGCTCGCTCCATACGTGGGTATCTCGGTAATCAATTTCCTGATTCTCTGGCTCATGGCCGCCGGGCTATTCGGTGCACCCTTCAAGGGCGATCCGTTGTTCTTCTTTCTTGCCTCGGCGATATATGTGACGTGTACCACGGGCATCGGCCTCTTTGTGTCGATCTTCGTACGTACCCAGGTGGCGGCAATGATGCTCACCGTCATCGTCACCATTATCCCATCAGTGCTATATTCGGGCCTTTTAGTGCCCATTGCCTCAATGGATCCGGCCGGGCAATTCGAGGCCCATCTATTTCCCGCGATGTACTACGCGGACATTGTTCTCGGCAGTTTTCTAAAGGGCGTCGGTCTCGAACAGATGTGGGGCAAGGTGCTGGCTCTCCTGGTCTATGCCGTGGTGCTGTGGACAGCGAGTTTCCTCATGTTTCACAAGAGGCCAAAATCATGAATACTTGCCTGGCTGAACGCCTCGCGAGGCTTTACTTGTGGTCGACGCGCCTCGCAGCGATGACGGCGAAGGAATTGATTCAGTTCGGGCGCGATACCCTGCTGCTGATAGCCATTGTCTATCTATTTATCTTCGACACCTATATGGCAGGCAACGTTGGCATGCAGCTGAATTCCGCCGTCGTGGTCGTGCATGACGCCGACCATAGCGCTGCTTCGCGCGAACTCATCTATCGCTTCCACCGACCGTACTTCAAGCTCGGCGGCGAGGTGTTGGATAGTCGTGAAGGGCAACGCCTGCTAGATCGAGGGCAGGCTCTGGTGGTACTTGATATACCGCGCGACTTCGAGCATGACATCAAGATGGGGAGGCCGGTTGACGTACAAGTGCAGGTAGACGCCAGCAATACAATATTAGGCTTTCTTGCCTCCAGTTACACAGCTCAGATCATCGGGCAGTATGGCTTCGACAAGGCGCTAGCTCACCTGGGTGTCACCGAGCGTTCGATGCAAGACGTGCCCATGATTCGCGACGAGCACCGTATCTGGTACAACCCGAATCAGAGAGACGCTTGGTTCATGCCGATCGTCGAACTGCTCATTGTCATCACCATTATGGCTATCATGCTGCCCGCCGCCGCCGCCGCCGTGCGTGAAAAGGAGCGCGGCACCATCGAACAGTTGTTGGTATCTCCCCTGACGCCAATGCAAATCCTGTTGCCCAAGGTCATCGCCATGACGTTGGTGATTCTTCTGGGCACCGCAGTGAGCATGTTCTTCGTTCTGCACTGGGCGTTCGATGTGCCGATGAAGGGCAGCCTGACGCTTTTCTTTGCAGTGACCACGCTCTACACCTTTACCACTGCGGGGCTGGGCCTCTACATCGCAACGCTGAGCCGAAACCTAGCCCAAGCGGCCCTGCTTGCTATCCTCGTGTTAATGCCGATGATATTTCTCTCCGGCGCATGGACTCCACCGGAAGCCATGCCTGCCGGAATGCGCGCAGCGATGTTTCTATCGCCTCTCTACTATTTCATTGAGATGGGCTACGGGATTATGTTGAAGGGCGCGGGATTGGATGTGTTATGGGATTCGCTGCTGGGTCTGGCTCTCTTGGGAATGGCAGTTTTCGGCGTGGGTGTCTGGCGTTTTACACGGCAGTTTGGGTAAATAACAATAGGGGCGGGACTCCCCTGAGACTCATATTGTCGGCCCGGTCAATCGAAGACGGGTGTTCTTCGCGTCAACATCCCTTCGACTCCACGAGGGAAATCGGTGCTCGCCGCGCAATTGGCTACTGCGGATGCTTCCCCCGATAAACATTCAGTGAAGTTGGGGTAGGCAACATCATTGAGCAGCTTTTTAGTGCCAGCCATAGCCGTTCCAGGGCCGGCGGCAAGGCGGCCAATGAGCGATTCCACTTCCTCGTCAAGGAAGGCATCGGGGATTACTTTGGTGACGATGCCGACTGCCAAGGCTTCCTCTGCGTTGATTTTTTCGCCCAGCAAGGCCAGTCGTTTGGCGGCCTTGATCCCCATTGCCGGGATGAGCAGGCCGCTCAGGCCACAATCCAGGCTTAACCCAATCAGTACATGGGCCGCCAGAAAATAGCTGCTTTCGCCGCAGAGCACGAAATCGGCGGCAAGGCAAAGGGCCAGGCCGGCCCCGGCAACCGCGCCGCGGGTGGCGATGACGATGGGTTTGCTGCAATCGAGAAGAGCTTTTGGCAGACGGTTGCCGATGAACAGCCGGCGCTCGAAAATGTCGAAGCGCTCTTCGGCCGGGAGTGACAAGGGTTCCGAAAATGTCTTGACATCGCCGCCGCCGCAAAAATGTTCTCCCGTACCTCGGATCAACAGACATTTAACCTGGGGATCCTGGTCCGCGAGTCGCACCAGGCGGATGATTTCGCCGATGACCTCGGGGCTGATCGCATTCCGTACTTCCGGCCGGTTCAGCGTGATCGACGCGACACGGTCGGCTACTGTGTATATGACTTCGTCAGACAACATCTTTTGGCGCCTAATAAAAAATCGAAAGAAAATGGGAAACTGCCTAGGAGGCAGAGTAATTAGGTTTGCGGCCGTTCATGAAAGCATCAAGGCCCTCGCGCAGATCACCGTTCTGGAAGGTGGTCAGTCCTTCGCAGGCTAACGAACAGTCGAGAACCGAGGCGACCAGTTGGCGCAGGGGAATGTTGACAGCCTGCTTTGTATAGCGGATAGCAGACTGTGAACCATTGGCGATTTGCTTGACAAAGCGCCCGACCGTGGCATCAAGTTCGTCCTCGCTGACGGCGTAGTTGATCAGGCCGATGCGGGCGGCTTCCTTGGCGTCGATACTGTTGCCGGTGAGCAGGAATTCCTTGGCTTTGGCGAAGCCGATCAACTGTGGCCAGATCAGGGCGCCACCGTCGCCGGCAACCAGGCCGATCCGGACATGGGGATCCGCGATGCGTGCCGTGTCGACAGCGATAATGATGTCGGAAAGCAGGGCAACGGTTGCACCGAAACCGATGGCGTCGCCATTCAGGCGGCAGATGATCGGTTTAGGGCATTCGAGGATGCCCATGACGATTTTTTTCCCTTCACGCATCATTAGCGTGAAGGGAAGGGGGGTTTCAATGCTTCCTTTCACCCATTTGAGATCGCCTCCGGCACAAAAGGCCCGGCCGGCCCCGGTGAGTACGATAACCGACACCGCCGGGTCATCCCCCAGTTCCCAGAAAATCGTTGCCAGTTCATGATGCAGGGTTCCGTCAACGGCATTCAGGGTATCCGGCCGGTTCAGGGTTACCGTGGCGACCCGATTGTCGATGGCGATGGAGAGACTATCGTATTTGCTGTAGGGCATGGACTCGATCCTTGTGTTCAGGCGATTTCGGCGCGACCGTTGTTCAGGACTACCACATCACGTTCCCGGACGCGGGCCCGGAAGCTGACCACCGGGCCATCTTGCCAGAATTCGGTGACAATGGTTTCGCCCGGATAAACCGGCGAGGAAAAACGCAGCGCCAGCGACTTCAGTCGGGCCGGATCATTGTTGCAGAAGGTTTGTAGAACGGCACGGGTGGCGATGCCAAGCGTACACAAGCCATGCAGGATGGGCCGCTCGAAGCCGGCCTTGCGGGCGAGCGCAGGGTCGGCGTGAATCGGATTGTAGTCGCCGGAAAGGCGATAAAGGAGGGCGGACTGGGGCAGCGTGGCGAGGCTGCATTCACTGTCCGGCGCCCGTTCCGGGATCGGATGTGGCTGCGGTGCCTCGCTGGTCGTGCCGCCACAGCCGCCGTCGCCACGCAGGACGTAGGTTGATGTGACGGTGCTGACCAGAACACCGGATTCCTTTTCGCGCAGTTGTTTTTCTTGATAGAGCATAGCGCCTTTGCCCGGCCCCTTGTCGATAACCTTGGTTACCTGGAAAGTGCCGACGTAGGTCTTGTCGACTTCAAGCGGTTGATGCATCCGGAACGATTGCTCACCGTGCAACAACTTGACCCAGTCGATTTCCAGGCCCGGCTCCTTGACCCAGCCGCCGGGGTGGGAAATGACGTTGACCATCGCCGGGAAGGCCTTGAGGCCATCCTCATAGGTGAATTGAAGATGCCCGAGATCATCCGGCTGGTCGCCGAATCCGATGCCAAGGGCGTAGAGCATGGAATCGCGGGGAGTTAGGGCGTGTTCCAGTGGGGGGAATTTCTTGTCGAGCACATTTTGTAGATTCATGATGGTTACCTCCAGCGGTTTTATACAGGGCTCCACGTGAATATTTCACGTGAGCGATCAAGGGGAAAATGATGGGGTATGCATGGGAGTTGCGCATTCAATTCAGCTGTCGACGGCTCTTCCCTACGCCGGATTAATGGCGTCCTGGCGTGTGACTTCCGGTGCGCCTCCCCGGTCTACGCTGGCGCCAGCTCCGGTCACAATGATGACTTTGCCATCCAGTGATTTATTCATGCCCTTTGAACCTTCGAAAAAGAGGGGGGGGTCGAAAAGCGTGACTCACGCATAACGTATTGTAGCGAATTAATAAATAGGCTGTCGACCCCCATTCTGTCGGCAATGTTTCGACTGAGTGGCGGGTTTCAAATGGCAGGTGTGCCCATGCTTTGCATCCATAATTCGGTCATCCTGGCTTTTTCTGCCGACGCAGAGTCGGCTATCGGCGAAATATTGAACGATTTTTCTCTCTTCGAATCACATCGGTGTTTCGTTTTCCGAGTGGGGCGATGCCCATTATTTTGGTATGCTAGCGTATGTAAATGATATGTTCTAGTGCCATGCGTCCCTGTTGGAACGCATTGATTGGAGAAGACCCATGAGTAGTAAAGCTGTTGGTAGCACACGGAAACTTGGCCATGCCTCTGCCGTAAGCCCCCTTGTCAAGGACTTGCTCGCAAAGGATAGCCGTCCTTTATCGCCGGCACTGAAAGCCTCTTGTCAGCCGGAAACGGAAGCAAAGCGCATCCCGTTTTCCCGTTACCTCGATCCGCAATTTGCCAAACTGGAAATGGAACGTCTCTGGTCCAAGGTCTGGCAGTACGCCTGTCGCGAAGAGGATATTCCTGCAGTCGGAGATCGCTTGTGCTACGAAGTGGGGGGACTGTCCTTCATCATCGTCAGAAGTGCGGCCAACGAGATTCGGGCTTTCCACAATTCTTGCATGCATCGTGGAAATCGCCTTTGCGACGGGCAGGGTTCCGGAGAAAGCCTGCGCTGTTCTTTCCATGCGTGGGAATGGAAACTGGATGGCAGCATGCTTAATCTTCCCAGCAGTTGGGATTTTTCGCAGGTTGATGTCGAGCGTTATCGTTTGCCTGAAGCCAAGGTCGAGTGCTGGGGGGGCTTCGTTTTTATCAATCCCGATTCGCATGCCGGCCCCTTGAAGCCAGTGCTGGGGGTTCTTCCCGAACATTTTGCAAGCTGGAAGCCGGAAGAGCGTTTTACCTTCATTCATGTTCGCAAGCTCGTCAGGGCTAACTGGAAAGCCACAATGGAAGCTTTCCTTGAAGCTTATCATGTGATCGAGACGCATTCTGATGCCATGCCGTTCACCGGTGATGCGTCGACCCAGTATGACATATGGGATGACGGGAGTAGCCATATCAGCCGCTTGATCACTCCTCTTGGTGTTCCCAGTCCACATCTCGGGGATGACGCTTCGGTCCAGGCCGCCCTGGATGCCGTGATGCAAGTCTTTGCGTTGGCGATGGGACCCGATGCGGTACTCCCGAAATTTGACGCTAGCAAAGGGACTGGTCGTGCCGATATTGCCGAATGGCGTCGGCAGATGCTGGCGGCCGGATTTGGTCGCGATTTTTCCGGGTTGTGCGACGCGGAGATCGTCGACACGATCCAATACCTGATGTTCCCCAATTTCTGTCCCTGGTACGGGGAAGGGCTTCCGCTCGTCTACCAATTTTTGCCGTTTGGGGACAATCCCAATGAGTCAGTGATGGATATTCGTTTGTTGCTGCCCGCTCCCGGCGGCGGCATACCTTGCCCGCCCTCGGCCGACATCATTGAATTGGGTTTTGATGAGGACTTTGATGCCGCGCCGCAACTTGGCTTGGTGGCTCACATCTTCAACCAGGACATGGGCAACCTGCCTAAAATACAGCTTGGCATGAAGAGTGCGGGACCTGCCAGGGCATATGCAACGCTTGGCCGCTATCAGGAGAGCCGGATTCAGCATTTCCATGCAACGCTCGAGCGTTATTTGGGCATTTGAATAGGCGGAAATGATGCCTGGAAATGATTATATATTTGCTTTGAATCTCTCTGACCTTGAGATTGGCACCCAGCGTGCAGTCAATCTTCGGGGAAGGAACGTGCTGCTATGCCGGACTGAGGGCGGGGTCTATGCGTTGGCCGATCTTTGCCCTCATGCCCAACAGCCTCTTGCCGGCAGCCCGATTGAAGGGAAAGCAATTCGTTGTCGTTTGCATGGCGCCCGTTTCAATATTCTAACGGGGATTCCGCTCAATTCCGTAACCCGGAAATCCGTTGCTGTTTTTCCAGTCCGGATCCGCGAGGGAGTTATTGAGGTCAATGTACCACCCGTAGCCACGGGGTATCTGCCGCAGTTCGCCATCCAGTCGGGAAAATGATCGGCAGGCGGAAATCTTGCGCAGATTGCGATCAGGGCGCCTGAGGCGCCCTTTTTTTATTCTTCGGCGGATATCACGTTTCGCCGCAAGACGACCGGTACGCCACCATAGGCTCGCTTTGCCATCCATTGTGCGAGGGCCGAGTCCAGGTAGTCGGCATGGGCTGGGAACCAGCGGGTCAGTTCCTGTGCCATCGAGCGGCCGATTTCGGTCTTGCCGCTTTCCGCGCTAAGCAGGGCAATGACTTCGTGGGCTGATTGGAGCACCGCATCGTGTTCGTCGACATGGCAGTCGGTAGCCGGAAAGTCGGTGGCGACCATCCATTCCTTTTCCTGCGCAAAGTGTCGTTCCAGATGTTCGGTAAAGCTGCGAAGCGCTGGCAGAAATTCCTGGTCACTGGCCTCCAGCATGGTGCGTACCCGGTCAACAAATTCTTGATGCGTTTCGTCCATCGGGTGGAAACCCAGTAAATAGGTGTCGCTCCACGCGAATTCTGTTTCGTTTTGCATGTCTGTCCTCGTTTCTGTTCAGCTTCGGTATGTCTCGATATGGTATGGGTCTAGGGCTTCCGGCATCGCTATGACACCGATCAATATCGGTGTGGCATGGCAGGTTTCAGTAAGTCTCAACGTGCAAGCGTCCCTCGCGATGTAACTGTTCGCGCAGGGCCGGCCAGTCGAGATGGGCTGCCATGCCTATGCGGTGCAGGAACTGCATGACATCCTGTTCCATGTTGCGCAGGCCACACAAATATAAATAGCAGTTCGGGTCGCGCAGCATTTCCACAACTGCTAGTCGCTGTTCTATCAGCACGTTTTGCACGTAGCGCTTTGGGAATACAGGGGAACGCGAGTGCGCCGGGTAGAGGGTGAGTTGGTCGGAAGCAAGCGTCGCCAATTCATCATAGTAGGGCATTTCTTCCGGTGTTCGGCCACCGTAAATCAAAACGGAATTCTTCGCGTTCAGCGTACCGGCGCGCTGGCGGCGCAAGATCATGGCGCGTATTGGTGAAATGCCGGTGCCGGTGGCTATCATCAGCAGGCGGGCCGCTGGGTCGTCAGGCATCAGAAAGCTACCGCCATACGGCCCTGTAACCTGCACAGGCATCCCGATTTGAAGGTCGCACAGAAAGTTGGAAGAGGTGCCGATAACCGGTTTTCCGTGTCGATCTTCGACAATGCGTTTGACGGTTAATGCGACATCGGGCCGGTTGGGGGTTTCACCGTCACGTGGGCTGGAAATCGAATACAGGCGCAGGGGGTGGGGTTTGCCAGAGGTATCTGTGCCGGGCGGAAGAATGCCAAGGGTCTGGCCTTCAGTCCAGGGAAAGCTTGTCGTGCCGAAATCGAGAACAACTTTATGGATATCGGTGCTGGAGTCAGTCGATGTGATGCGGCAGTTGCTGCATACCGTCGCCATTGCCGGTTGCTGGGGGGGGAATAGGTTGAGGCAGGGGGAAGGCGATGAGGCGGGTGCCGAGCTTGAACGTTCGCGTGGTGAGCGGGCGGCACTCCAGGATGGGTCAACCAATGCAGCAGGAATGCTGGATGGTGGTGGCAGTTCTTTCCATGCGTGTTGCTCCGGCAAAGAATAGAGATGTTCGCGGGCAATGATCCGCCAATTGTCGATGGCGCCCGTGGGACATTCCGACAAGCAATCGAGGCAGGCGTTGCATTTGTCCGGATCAATGACGAAATTGGTGTCATGACTGATCGCGCCAGCCTTGCAGACCCGCTCACACGAGGCGCAACGGACACAGTTTTCCGGGTTTACCAGATGCTGGTTCAGATAAGCGCTAGGAAAGAGAGTATTCGTGTTGCTCATCAGCAGATATCGATCACCTGAATTGTCGTACATTTGTGCGATAAAAAAAGGGAAGGCCGAGTAAAAATCCCGGACTTCCCGCCTAACGATGGCAGGAGGAAGGTTTTCCCCCTGTCATTGCACTTAAGGCTGATTCAGCTTCTTCATCAGGACATGATGGTAATGGCGGATGCGGCTTTCCTGATAGCGGGAGATGGTCATCCCTTCCGGATCTCCCGGCCAGGTCTTCATGCCGATCTGAACAAACGGCATGTTTTCATCATCCTGGTCAAAGACGTTCCCCATCGCACCGATCACCGGTTCGAAATGCTGATCCGGTCCCAGCGTGACGAGCTTGGCAGCCGGCGGCGGCGTGCCGTTATCGGGCGAACGAACCAGCATCCAGATGTCAAAGAAACAGGTATCCGGCGAATCGGCATTGGGGCGGAACAGGTAGGTCAGGGGCAGACCTTCGCCATACCACGGGAAGAAGTTCGGGAAGAGGTAATACTGGAACGAGTCGAGCATTTCTGCATCGGACAGCTTCGAGTAGTCGGCCTTGGTCATATCCTTCATCACCTTGCGACGCCATTCGGCGATCGAGGCGCGGTCAACGATTTCCGGCGGCAACGTAACGGCCTCATCGGCACGCAGAGCATTTAGAACGGCCCAGACGTCGGCAATGGCGCCCAGTGCACTTGGGTTTTTCGCGTGCTTGCTCGGGACGCCGGTCGGTGTTACCGAGCGACTAAAATGGGCATCACCATCGTCATACACGTCATATTGTGCAGCCTGCTCGGCGACCGAGCTATGAATCTGCGGGTGGGTTGCGACGACGTGGTAACCCTCGATAAAGGCTTCCAGCGCCACTTTCCAGTTGGCATTGATGGTCTTCTGGACGTGCCAAAGGGTAAAGCGCTTGTCGAGGGGCCAGTTTTCGAAGTGCTTGGTCAGCGATCCCAGGTGATTGGCCAGCGGCCCTGCCTTGATGTCGGGATTGATGAAGATGAAGCCGCCCCAGGTATCGATCAGCACTTCGCGCAGGTTGTACTTTTCCGGTTCGACGTCGGGGAAATCCCACTCGCCCGGGTAATAGGAGAGCTTGCCGTCGATGTTCCAAGTCCAAGCATGGTAGCCGCAGCGGAAAGACTTGGCGTCGCAACCGCTCTTGTCGACCAGGCGGCGACCGCGGTGGAGACAGACGTTCCAGTAAGCCTTGAACTGCTTCTCGGCGCTACGGACGACCAAGAAGGAGAGGCCGGCGACTTCATAAACGAAATGATCGCCGACGTTGGGAATTTCTTCCTCGCGGCAGGCGACTTGCCAAGTCCGTTTCCAGACTTTTTCGACTTCCTGGCGATGGAAGTCTTGGGAGATATAGCGCTCTGTTGGGATTTTTTCATTGCCCTGGTAGGGAGAGGAATCCTCGACCAAGATTTTCGGAATAGGTTTGCTGTCTTTTGCGGCTAATTCTCGCCACGTTGGGGCGAGTGGTGTTGATTCGCCGCGTTGGAACGAGTTGAACTCCTCGTGAACTTTATACATAGTCATCCTCCTGGTGTATCTGAGATGTAGTAATAGATATATATGCCTGAAACAGGCCCTACTGGTCTCATCGGGGTTACGGGGCAGTCAAGGAAAAACTCCTCGTGGCCCGTTGTTTTAGTTTCAACTTGAGTTGAATAGTAAGCCGGTCGATACTGGCACTCAATGAAAAATTGAGAACAAATGTGGCCATCGAGCAATCAAAAGTGGCCATTGGCCAGCCAGGCGAACTAAGTTTGTCGGTGACTGTCTTGATAGGTCTTCATGGTCTGGCCAGTCCACGACTTAAAGGCCAGGCGGAACGCATTGGGGTGCGTGTAGCCAAGGAGGAAACCGATCTCCTTGGGCTTTAGTCCGGTGGCAAGGTATTCCTTGGCCAAGTCAGAGCGGAACTCGTCGAGTATCGTCTGGTATGTGGTGTTTTCCCGCTGCAAATGGCGGCGCAGAGTACGGGCGCTCAAGCCAAGGCGACATGCAGCGTCCTCCAGACTCGGCAGGGCGCCCCGGTTTTTCAACAGCAGGCTACGCAGGCGGGAAGTTAAGGCGCCGCGTCGCCCGATCTCGCGCATAATCTGCCCGCATTGACGCAGGCAGAGCTCATTGAGTTTGTCATCGTTGCTGGGCATTGGGGTGTCGAGCACGGGAGAACTCGTGACAATACTGGTCACTGGCTCGTCGAAATAGATCGGGCAACGAAAAGTTTCGTGATAGAGCGCAGCATGGGGGGGGGCAGGGTAGCTCAGCCGGACCTCCTTGAGCCGGAGTGGTTGGCCGATCAGTTCAACAGGCACCGATAACGAGGCCGACATGGTTTCCTCGAAATAAAAGGCGAACAGAGAACCAATAGGCTCGGTAGCCAATGCGGTTACTCCCCAGGAGCCATCGGGCTCTTCGATTAGGGACTGCCGGATCGGCAATCCCATCATCGATGAGTTGGCGTATTGCATCCAGAAGGTTATGGCTTGGCGAAATGTGCTCGATGTCGCCATGGCATAGCCAACGATGCCCATACTGGCGATATGCACATCCTTGCCGATCTCCAGGCCTATGGCCGGATTGCCGGTCAGCGCGATTATGTTTGCGACCACACCGTGGTATTGCTCCAAGTCGAGGAGGCAGGCGGGATTGGCCAATTCCATTTCACCTAGACCTGTCCCAGCCAATACCCGTTCCGCCGTAAAGCCCCGGGCTTGCATGGCGGAAAGATATTGGCGAATTTTCAGCGGGCGCAGCACTGCCGT
Source organism: Ferribacterium limneticum (assembly GCF_020510585.1). GTDB lineage: Bacteria > Pseudomonadota > Gammaproteobacteria > Burkholderiales > Rhodocyclaceae > Azonexus. The sequence goes on from NZ_CP075190.1 coordinate 764,515, forward strand.
CTTCGTTCAGATTCCTGCATTGCAGATGTTGGATCAAAAAAAATGCGCATTGGCTTGGAGTCGTGCCTTGCCCTAGGGACGTAGCCCCCGCAAAAGAAGGTTCGTTGCATGCTCGGCAATTTCCTCCGGGGAAACCAAAGTTTCGCGGACGCTTGGAAAAAGCGCATATATGCCTTTTAAACTGGAAAAGCCAAATACCAAAGCCAGCATTGAAGCCGTGGCTTCGTCAACATTTGCATCAGGCGCGATTTGGTGAATCAATTCCTTGAAAAGATTCAAGGGTTGCTGAAACATATCCTTATCAAGCAAATGGGGAGTGCTCGGTCGCGGATCGAGCATTTCTCTCTTAATGAGTAGTCCGAAGCTTTTGTCCATGATGATGGCTCGGATAAACCAAGCGACGATCTGCGCCAGTCGACGTGCCGGCGGCTCTTTAGACTCCTTGACGTCATTTGGTAGCGTGGATTTTGCAGCGAATGCCCTCTTTGTGGCCGCAGCATAGACGGCTTCCTTGCTAGGAAAATGGTGATACAGCGCGCCGATAGCTACGCCGGCCTCGGCTGCAAGCTGCTTGGTACTGACCGAATCGAAGCCGTGTTTGGCAAATAGTTTCTCAGCGGCGTTCAGAATCTTGTTTTCGGTCGAAGGCGCATCACGTCGCCGTACCGTGTGCAGGGGGGGGGGCTGAAGCGTTTTCTTCTGAAGTGTTGTCATGAATTTCCGGAGTGCTGCCATGTAATTGGTGGCAGGCATAGCACGCGAGAGACTTCGCCGCCAATTGGTGCACTAGGTTGTCAATTACCAATTTCATCGATCTCGCCATTGCGGATGGGAAGCTGCAGTGGCGACCGAACGTGTTTTGTCAGTAAGTTTCGATGTGTAGCCGATGATTTTCGTCCAATCCGGCTTGTATTGTCTCCCAATTTAGGTTCTGTTTTTCACAGACGGCTGCGAAGGCATCCAATACACCGCTCTCCATTCCTTTCAGACCGCACATATAAATATAGCAGTTGTCGTCGGTAAGCCAACTGGCGACCTGTTGGGGGCGCTTCTCGATCAGGTCCTGAACATACAGCCGATCCACGTTGGGAACACGGGAAAGTGCAATATGGAAGTCGAGGAAGTCCGTGGGCAGTTGTTTTAGTTCAGCGTGATAGGGCAAATCCTGAACTGTTCGTCCGCCATAGAACAGGGCGAGTTTTCCCTGCCGGTAGCCGATTGCTGAATAGCGTTGCTCGATCATGCCGCGCATGGGGGCAATTCCCGTACCCGTGCAGATCATCACTATGGTCGCTTCCTGGTCGTCAGGCATCAGGAAACTGGCACCAAAGGGACCGACGACTTCGACCTCGGTGCCAACCGACAGGTCGCAGACGTAGTTGGAACAAATCCCGTGATAGGGCTGGCCCTGATATTCGTCGACGACGCGTTTGATGGTGAGAGCCAGGTTGCCCCTAACATTTTCTTCCCCATCTCGTTTACTGGCAATCGAGTAGAGCCGCATCTGATGGGGCTTGCCTTCGGTATTCAAACCGGGGGGGAGGATGCCAATCGACTGACCTTCGAAAAAGGGAAAGTCGGTCGATCCAAAGCCAAGCACAATGTGGTGGATATCGCTTGAACTGGCTGGGTCGGTGATCCGCTGGTTCGACTTGACTACGGCGATGGCGGGGGCGTTGCGGGTATAAAGATTTTCGCGCGGTTGCATCGCGGAAGCGGGGGCTCCACGTCCGGCTGCCACTTGGGGCGCGCCCTCGTCGGTGACCAAGGCTGCATCTGCGGCTGGCAATTCGGTCCATTGATATTGCTCGGTCGTCGAGTAAGCGGCATCCTTTCTGACGGGGCGCCATACATTGATAGCACCGGTCGGGCAGCCTGGCGTACAACTCATGCAGGCATTGCACAGTTCGGCATTGACGACATAATTTCGGCCATCATTGGTAACAGCACCCGTCGGACATTTTTCTTCGCAATTGTTGCAGCGAATGCACAGTTCGGGATCAATCAGGTGCTGATTGATGATTTCTTCACGCATGTTCATGGTGGTATCGATCAGAGATCCCCTCATGCATCAGTGTTCGCGTGAGCTTCTTTTACCGCTGACACGCCTGCGATTCGGCCCAGTACCATGGCATTGCAGATACCCATGCCGCCGCCAAAATAACGCTTGCCGACACCACAGCCAAGTACTTCACCGGCTGCATAGAGCCCTGGGATGACTGCGCCGTGCTGATCAAGAACCTGAGCTTGGGTGTTGATATTGAGACCGGCGCCCGTTTGACCGATGACGCAGGCGCGTACTTCGCGGGCATAGAAAGGCCCGGTGCGGACGGGGAATCGCGGCTCCATGTCCTTGAAGAAGGCACTGTCGCAACCTTGATCGCAGTCCGCGTTGTAACGGTTAATGGTGGTTTGTAGCGTCTCGGCATCAACGCCGATCAATTTGGCGAGTTCTGCGATGCTGTCGGCCTTAAAGATCTTCCCGTTGGCAATGCTTTGGCGCAGCAAATGGTATTCCCAGGTCGGCATGGCAGTACCGCTATGATAGGGATCGGCAAAGCGCATGTCCTGGCTGGCAACTTCAAGTGTCGGTTCGTCAAAAATGGCGAAAGCACGTTTTTCCGGTTGCGCATTCATCAGATAGCCCGAGACGGCATACGGCGCGGATTCGTCCATAAAGCGCTGCCCCAGAGTGTTGACCAGGGTGATCCAGGGAGGCATGAATGCTTCGATCCACTTGCCGAGGCCACTGGTGGGGAGGAGCAGGCCAGTATCCTTGCCGACGATGTCTGCACCAATGGCGCGGCCGAGTTTGATGCCATCACCGACGATGTAGGGGGCCGCCATATGAACGGCATAAGTCCAGTCGCCGTGGAAAGCGGCAGTCGGGTAAAACTCCTTGATCATTTCCGGGCTGTTGCCGAAGCCGCCAGTAGTGACAATGACGGCAGCGGCGCGTAGTTCATAGCCATCGGCGGAGACGCCAACGACGCGGCCATTTTCAATGATTAGCTTGTCTACACGTGTGTCGAGCGCGTATTCGACCCCAGCGGCACCGGCAGCATTGATCAACGCGTCGGCTACACCCAGGCTGGGGTGGCCACGCGGGACTTCGTCTACGCCGGAGCACAGAAGATATTCAGCGGGGAACTGAACTCCTAGACTGATCAGCCATTCTAACGCTGGGCCGCTTTGTTCGCAGAGAACGCGCATGATATTCGGGTAGGTGTCCCAGGCGGCCAAGGTCATCATGTAGTTAAACATGGCTTCCGGCGTGTCGTGAATGCCTCGCGCACGTTGCACGCTTGTATTGCATGCATACATCACGGCTGCTGAAAGGGCTGTTGCTCCGCCCAGTTTCATATCAGCTTCCAGTACCATGACGCTTACTCCAGCTTCGCGAGCCATGATACCCGCCGCCAAACCGGCACCGCCACCGCCTACAATGATAATGTCAAAATCCTGGTTCATATAGTCTCTTCCTTGATTGGTTTTATTCGCATAAGACAATGACTACCTGTTCACTGTCATTGGGATAAATCATATCAATGCATATCGTATCGATCAATATTTGATGCGCCGATGCCCGGTGGGGTATCTATGGTCTTATTTGCCGACCGAAACTTTGTCGGAAATCGCTACCCATGGTGTCACTGAATAATTCTGCAGATCCATGGCTTGCGAAAGCACCATATCTGTGCTGCCCGCCCGGGCGGTCAGTTCAGCCAAGGCTGAGGCAGGGTCCTTCGTCTCGAACTCGTAGATCGCTAGATATTTCCAGTTTGCCGTAGGATCGTCCTGGATCAGGGTAAAGCGTTGGGCTGTTTTGAACCCCGGAACTTTCAGCACATCGGCCAAGTGTTGATTCGTATACCACTCGTTATATTCGTCTTCTTTCCCCGCAACAGGATTGGATAGGACCATCAAAACATATTTGTTCATCAATTTTCTCCTCTTGATTTTTAGCGGAACTACTTCGACTTTGACCAGAAAAAATGCCACATCCCACAGATGTGAGAGTGGCCAATGGAGACACTGCTAGCGATGCACTAATCGTTCAACTTTCGTCTTCAACAAAGACGGATTTTGGATTTCCGCAATCCGGGCATTCCCAATTCTCTGGGACATCCTCCCACTTGGTACCCGGAGGGATGCCCGATCCAGGATCACCAAGCGCCTCGTCGTAAATGGAGCCGCAAAACAGACAGATATAGCGTTTCATATTGCCCCTTCGTCGTCAGAGTGTTTTCCACGTCAGGGGCAAGCGCGCGACGCGATTTGCCTTGCCCGGTATGACGAGTGGGCTTTCGCCGGCCTTGATTTCGAAATGCGGGATGCGTTTCAGCCATTCGTTCAGGAAGACACGAATTTCTGTTCGGGCGAGGAAAGAGCCGATGCACTGATGGGGTCCGCGGCCAAATACCAAGTGTTTCTTGTCTTCCCGATTGAAGTCTACGGTCAACGGATCAGGATAGCGACGCTCGTCTAGTCCAGCCAAGGCGGTTATGGCCAGAATAAAGTCGCCGGCCTTGAAGTGGATGCCCTTGTAGTCGATGTCCCGGACCGCGATGCGTCCGATGTTCGTAATGTGATGGCGTCGGAACATTTCTTCCATTGCGCTGGGGATTAGCGCCGGGTTATCGATCAGCTGCTGACGATGTTCCGGATTGTTGGCCAGGAATACCGTGATAAAGCCCAGCATGCTGGCGACTGTGTCCAGCCCACCGGCAATCAGTAGGCTGCACAATCCCAGAATTTCCATGTCGGTCGGCACACGCCCGCCGTCGACCTTGCCATGGATGATGGCGCTGACCATGTCCTTGCCTGGATTGGCACGACGGGCCGGGATGATTTTGGTCGCGAAATATTCAAAGACGCGACCGAATGCGGCTTCCTGAACTTTGGGATCGGCGGAGCGCACCATGTCTTCGGAGATTTGGATCAGGTAGGGGGTGTCTTCAGACGGCAGGTCAAGGACATTCATTACTATGATGATCGGCATCCGCAAGGCGAATTCCTGCGTGAACTCGCATTCACCCTTGTCCACAAGACCTTCGATCAGAGATACAGTCAGATCGGTTGCCACTTGTTCCAAGGCTCCGATCGATTTCGGTGTAAAGAAAGGTTGCAACAGATTACGGAAATCGCTGTGTAACGGCTCGTCGTTCTCGAGCAGGGTGACGAGAAACGGAGGGTAAGGAATCGTCTGGTGGCGGCTGGAAAAATCCTTGTCATTTTCGAGGAGGTGCGCAATGTCTTCGTAGCGCGTCAGCACCCAATGACCGCCAAATTCCGGCGTGTAGAAGATGTCCGGACCGGAATGCAGTTTCTTGTAGTGTTCGTAAAGATCCTTGCCATCGCCCAGATCGTAATAATTGAAACCCCGTACCAATTCGGCAGGGACGTGTGCGGGAAAGTTTGTGCTTGTCATCCTTGATCTCCTCGTTATCCAATGAGTTAATGTTATTCGATTGATCATAACAGAGCGAACGCTCGGTCTGTAATATACAGAGCGTTCGCTCGGTAGTCAACGACCGCGATGTTGTCGATTAACGGAAAACAAACGGGAATACCACCCCACAAGCCGGAAGCTTTCCCTGAACTGCTCTATTCCCGCCGTGCGCTGCCGGCGCACGGCGGTAGCTAACGCCCTGATGGGGAAGTTCTCCATCTGTTTGATAAGCAAACTGCCATGGGGGTAACCCTTGGCGAAGCGGGGCACGCGCTCTTCAAAATATGGTGCTCTGCCAACGCGACGGAAAAATTCCTGAGCGAGGCCGGCCGCGAGCGGGAGGCCTTTGGTATCAAGAATCAGGCGTTTATTCCCACGATGATTGAACCAGGAGTTCGCGACAATTGCTGAAGCAAGCGTGGCGAGTTCGGGTTCAAAGTGTTCATTGGGTAAATCAGATATCGGTAATCCCGATCGCCAGCGCTTCTGGCGCGCCGATGCTTGTGCCGGTGAACATCATGCGATTGGCGTGGCCGCGGCCGACTCGACACGGCAGCCTCTGGCTCATTCCTCATTCCTCATGCCGGCATCAAATCCCAATTGGCATGGTTATCGGCGAACTTCGCTGATTCAGCTGAGGTAACGGTAATGTCTGCTGCCAAAGCGAACTTCAGTGCGCGGTATAGCAACCGCTGTGAACAGCGGTGATTAACGGCTGAGGCAGATGGCAAGATGGTCGACAATCTGCGATTGCCGTAGTGAGGTAATGGTCTGTCGGTCTGAGGTGGCATCGCTCAGAGCCAGTCCAACCTAAAAGCACTTTACGGCGCCTTTGATTGCTACCGCGCCAATACTATTGGTCGCGGTGGCGATTGCCGTAATTTGTGCTTCAAGTTCATAGAAGAGCCCGCCGTTGAGAGCATTGAGCTTTTCCGGTCGGTTCAGCGTCAGCGGCGCCAGTCCATCCGTATCGATACGTGTAACCAACTCGGTCATGCCATTCTCCAGCAAGTTCCTGTCATGGCTAGCCAAACTGTTAGATGGTACCGATACGGGAATCGATATCGCAGCCATGACTGGCGGGGTATTTATCCGGTCATGGCTGCGCACGCTGCATCTGTGCAGTTCATTACTTGGGGAATCGGGAGGCAGATACCTTCCAGTGAATCGCTCAGGGCTCCATATATGTATCGCGGTCGATGCCTGCATTCTTGCGAGCGCTCTTGACGATTTCGCTGATGGCGGGGCCCAACGTTTCTGGGTTCTTAGTTGCATCGGTGCGCGGACCATGTTGCCAACTTTCGATGACCGAATAGCCATAGCCCCAAGCCTCAAACACGCGACCGCTGACATGTTTGGATTCCGGGCTCGCTAGCCAGGTGACCAGCGCAGCGATCCAGTCCGGATCGCGCCGATCGCGTTGCTCGTCGGTCAACTCGCGCAAGCCTTGCGTCATGCGCGTTTCGGCACGTGGCGCGATGGCGTTGACGGTTACTCCGTAGCGCTGCAATTCGCGTGCTGCAAGGATCGACAAGGTGGCAATCCCTGCCTTGGCGGCCGCATAGTTGGCCTGACCAACGTTAGCGAATAGCGCCGAATGCGAGGTGGTGTTAATCACCCTAGCATCTACAACCTGTCCAGCTTTGGTCTGGTCGCGCCAGTAATTCGCAGCATGGTGTATCGGAGCGAATGTACCTTTCATGTGTACCTTGACGACCAGATCCCATTCCTCTTCGCTCATGTTTGCCAGCATGCGGTCGCGCAGGATGCCGGCATTGTTGACCAGAATGTCCAGGCGTCCGAATTCGCTGAGTGCCAAGTCAACCATCCCTTTGGCTGCAGCCCAGTCCGACACGTCAGAAGTATCAACTACCGCTTCCCCCCCTTCGGCACGGATCAGATTGACCACTTCTTGGGCTGGCGTCGCGTCGTTGCCCACGCCGTCAGCACGTGACCCGAGATCATTGACCACCACTTTGGCACCATGACGGGCGAGCATCAGCGCATGCGCGCGGCCCAGACCGCGACCAGCGCCCGTTACAATGGCCACTCGGCCTTCGCACAATTTCATTCTGTTACTCCTTTTTCTTAAACAGGTTGATAAAACTAAATGTATTCAACGCGGATCAGTCGTTTTCCGGAGTTTTCCCCCCGGTACAGGCTGGAGATGGAACCGGGCGCTAGCTCCAATCCATTCAGGATTTCTTCCCGGTGTTGCAGGCATCCTTGCCTGACCCAATTTGCCAGCTTTCTGACAGCTTCTTCGTAGCGATGCTCATAATCCCAAATGAGGAAACCTTGCATCCGTGCCGCCTTGTTGAGTAGATGCCTTTCGATACGAGGACCTTCAGGCCACGGCTCCCAATTGGCAACTGACGCCGTGCCGCAGATGACAATACGCGCCCCCTTATTGATGTGACGAACTACCGCATCGGTAATTCGACCGGCGGTATTGTCATAGTAGACGTCGACGCCTTGCGGGCAGGCTTCGGCAAGGGCTAGCTCAAAGTCTGGTGACTTGTAGTCGACGGCGGCGTCGTAGCCAAAATCCTCGATGCAGGCGCGTACTTTGCGGGGGGTGCCGGTGATTCCCACTGTGCGACACCCGGCGATCTTTGCTATTTGGCCGACTGCAGAACCCACGGCCCCGGCAGCGGTAGAAACGACCACCGTGTCGCCGGGGCGAGGCTGACCTATTTCCGTCAGCGCAAAGTAGGCGGTTACGCCGTTGATGCCAAGAATGCCAAGCGAAAGGGAGAGCGGAAGATCGGTTTCAAGAACTTTGCGCCGAACCGGTTTGCCATCGGTCACCGCGTATTCCTGCCAGCCGAGCATGCCCATGACGCGATCGCCTTCGGCATAGCCTGGATGACGGGAGGCGATTACTTCACCTGCGGCGAATGATCGCATGACCTCGCCGATGCCGACCGGATCCGCGTAGTTGGCGGCAGCATTGACCCAGCCACGCATGGCGGGATCAACGGAAAGAAAGTCGTTGCGCACGAGAAATTCGCCGGCGCGTAATTCAGGCAGGTCGGCGGTCTCAATTGCGAAGTGCTCGGCCTCGGGAATGCCTAGCGGGCGGCTCTTGAGGACGATACGGCGGTTTTTCGTCGGTAACATAGTATATGGTCTCGATTGAAAACAGAAAAAGCTACAGTTGCAGGGCGATGCCGTGCCAAGCCTGCGCTAGGCCTTCCCGGAATTGGGGTGCGGCGATCGCGATGAGGGCCTTGGCGCGCTTGTCTATGCAGGCGCCGCCAAGGTGGGCCACTCCATACTCAGTCACGACATAATCAATATCGACCCGTGACAGGGAAGCTATCGACGGAGGGGACAGGGTGGGCACAATTCGAGAACCTTCGCCATGGTGATGGGTGGCTTGGAGGGCGATGATGCTGCGCCCGCTTGGCGAGAGGCGCGCAGCTCTTGCAAAATCCGGAGCCCCGCCGGGGCCGCTGATAGCGCGCCCGCCCGAGTGTTCGAGATTGCATTGGCCGAACAGATCGACTTCAAGGGCCGAGTTGATCGAGATGAATTTTTCGAGGTTGATCAGGGCGCACAAATCATGGGTCACTTCGCAGCCGAGGATTCTTAAACTCTGGAAATCCGCTGCCCATCGGTAAAGCGTCTCGCTACCCACGAGAGTGCAAGCGGTCTGCATGGCTCCCTCGTCAATTGCGCCGGCCTCGGCGAGCCCAATCAGGCCGTCCGACAGCATGCCGGAATGAAATCGTAAATGGCGATGCCCGTGAAGTTGCTCCGAAAGGGCAGCGGGAACCTTGCCAAGGCCAATTTGAAGCACACTACCGTCGGACACTAAGGACGCAACGTGCCGGGCGATAGTACGATTCATCTCATCGACACTAATCTTGTATTCGGGAAGTGGGGTGTCTACCTCGCAGACGTAATCGAAGTTCCGATAGGGAATTGTGGGAGATCCCGGAAGATATGGAGTACGCTCGTTTATCAAGCCGAGGACGCGGCGGCTTTTCTTGAGTGCGGTAGGGATGAACTCGACGGATGGTCCTAGAGAGCAAAGACCGCGTTCGTCTGGAGGGGAAACCTGGGCAATTGTTAGATCAAGATCGACCTTGTCTAGAAGATATCGGACAAATGCCGCATAGCTGATCGGCAGGACTTGATAGCGTCCGTCCCGTTGCGCGTTGCGCAAACCGGCGTGCATGAAAAGTCCAGTAACGCGCACACTCGGATCCAATGTATCGATATCGATGTGGTTGATGCTTGGGACGTAGCTGGTGAGAATGCGAAGATTGCGAGTGCTCTCTTTCTGGCGAGACAGCGCATCCATGAAAGCCAGAGGGGCTGCGGCCGATCCCGGAATGAACACAAGCTGGTGCGGGTCAACGAGTTCGGCGAGTGATGTTTCTGTGATGAAACAGGTCATGCCTTCGTCTCACCGCCAGAAAATCAGGCTGCCGCCGGGAGGGGGCAGCCTGATGCTAAGTACACAGATCATCAGAGCAGGCCGAGAATCGAAATCGCGGCTATACCCAAATAAGGAACGCCTCCCAGGTTGTGGGTCAGGCCGATGGTCGGGTTGGCCAGTTGGCGTTCGCCAGCGCGATGCAGAAGCTGGTTATAGACTTCATAAGCCATGCGCAGGCCGGTAGCGCCGATCGGGTGGCCAAAGCATTTTAAGCCGCCGTCAATCTGGCAGGGAAGGCCGCCGTCGGCGTCGTAAAAGCCATCGAGAATATCCTTGACGGCCTGTCCGTCCTTAGAGATAAACAGATCCTCCATGGTCACTAGTTCAGTGATTGAGAAGCAGTCGTGTACCTCAATCAGGCTCAATTGCTCCCTGGGGTTCGTGATGCCGGCCTCTGCGTAGGCCCGCTTGGCGGCATTGCGGGTCGTGGTGACATAGCTTCCATCCCAGAGCGTGGTGTGCGATTCGACACCTGAGCCGGAGGCGGTTTGAATTGCTTTGATCGTCACCAAGTCCTTCTTGCCAAGCGCTCGTGCGATTTCAGGGGTGGTCACGATAGCGCAGGCGGCACCATCACTGACGCCACAGCAATCGAACAAACCTAAGGGGTCAGCGATCATCGGTGCATTGAGAATCTGTTCCATGGAAACACGCTTGCGAATGTGTGCTTTTGGACTTTTTACGCCATTCTCGTGGCTTTTCCATGAAACATGGCCAAGCGCACGTTTCAGGTCTTCCTTTGAAATGCCGTGCTTTTTGCGGTAGCCAGCAGCCAACTGGGCAAAACCGGCTGGCGCCGAGCCGAGCGGCAGCCATAGGTCGTTGAGCGTGCCTTTAAAGGGCGGGGGAAGACCACCGTAGCCGGTGTCCTTGAGCTTTTCGGCGCCGACGGCCACAGCGATGTCTACTGCGCCGGATGCGACCGCGTAAACCGCACCGCGTAGCGCTTCGGTACCGGTTGCGCACATATTCTCGACACGACTGACCGGGATGCCTTCTAGGCGAAGGGCTACTGAAGCCGGAATCGACGAGTTGCCAATATTGACGTGGTCCATGCAGGAACCAAACCAAGCGGCTTCGATCTGCTTGCGTTCAATGCCGGCATCCAGCAGGGCCTCGTCAAAAGCTTCGGCCAACAGTTGATGCGTCCCAACATCCCAACGCTCACCGAAGCGGGAGCAACCCATGCCAAGTATGGCGACTTTGTCTTTGATACCAGATGCCATGATTATTTGTCCTTGTTACGCCTGCAAAGGGGTGGTTTTCCAGAAATAGCGCGGGTAACCCCGATCCCTGTCCATATCCTTGATGCGGAAGACTACCTTCAGCGGCATCCCTTCCTCCAGACCCGCAGGGCCGACATCAATGGTTTCCGTCAAAAGGCGGGCACCGTTATCGAACTGGGTGAAGCCGACATAGAGCGGCGGAGCAGGGTAATAGGAAAGCCAGTCGGCCGTGAAAGTGAGAACCTGGCATTTTTCGTCGACCAGCGAAAGCTGTTCGAAATCACCGCTCGGCGCATGGCAGGCAGGATTAACACAATATGACAGTTGCGGGAATTGTATCGTTTCACAACAGGGGCATTTGCCGGCCGTGAAGTGAGTCAGTTGGAAGCTTGAGCGATATTGTTCGGCGAGTGCTGTTTTTGGCGATTTTTCCGCGCGCATACCCCACTCCAGATCAATGGAATTTTCGTAGGAAAGCATGCGCAAATAAGAGTCATAGCTCTGTGCATCAGCCAGGGCGCCGCTAATGCCGCGGCGCGGCGCGAAGGATTTAAGTGCATCAGTAGTCTTTAGAACGAGGACGTCAACGCCTTGACCAAAACCAATCAGAACGATGATTTCGCCGGCGCCGGCTTTCTCCAACTCGTGAGCAAGCATCATCAGCCCATGCGCTGTCCCAGAAAAACCGCAGTTTTCATCAAGGTTGTCGGCTTCGGCTTCGGCGGCGAGACCGACGCTTTTAGCGATCATTGATGCGATACCCTTCATCGGGCTGGCGAGAATGAAGCGCTTGACATCACTGGCCGAAATACCGGATTTGGTCAGTGCTTCCTTGACTGCTTCCGGCACTAGCTTGGCGTAACCTTCATCGCGAATCCAACGCTCTTCCCATACGTAGTCATACTTGGCTCCAGCGCTTCGGAAGTGATCGACGAACATCACGTTAGTGCTGACTGAGGCGAGCAATTCAACGATCACATTGTCGCTGCCGAGAGTGAACGCCGCAGCGCCTGCTCCATAACTGATTTCCTGAGTGCTCGCCGGCTTGCCACGCGGGCGGTCGCTAGCAATGTACAGGCTTGGGCCGGACGCTGCTTCCAGAGCGGCAATCAAACCCGAGGTGCCAGCGCGCTGGGCGTATCCGATATCCATGGTGCGCGCAGAACGAGGCAGACCCAGTGCGCCAGCAACAATGGCAGAATTTTGCAGATCAGCAAATGGCATTGTGGTGGATGCGAGGGATACTGATGCGATCTGTGCTGTGGAGTTCGAGCCGATAACATCCCGTGCTGCCTCGGTGGCCATGGTGACACTGTCCTCATCCCAACTACAGAAGGCTCGTTGTCCCTTGCCCAGCGACCGCAAACTTGGCGCCATCCACTTGTGTGCAGCGGCAATCGCTGCGCGTTGCATCCTGAGTCGTGGGATATAGCCGCCGAAGCCGGTTATTCCAAAGGTTTTTTTCATCGACACTTGTCGCCTCTTTAACTTTCGTTGCAAAAAGTTGTTCGGTAATAATGCGCAATAACGTACGCATCAATACGATACATCGCACAAACTAACAGTGTCAACTGGAGAGCGCCAAAATTTCGACGTGGTTTGCCGGGATGACTATGGGCTACGTTATTTCGTGTGGCTGCGCCTGAAGTAGGCGACGATCGAATTTATTACCTTTGGAAGGCAGTTTGGTGGAATTTGTCCGTGTAACTCAAAGAATAGTTGTGCGCATAAGGTACATAAGCATACAATATTGCATTGTAATCATATTTGGCTGCTCGGATTGTATGTTTTCCAAGAGGCTTCTGTGCCCCAAGCTAAATGCATTGAGTTTTGCCTTTGTGTCGACCATTGGAGCGATGATGAATAATTTTTTTGTCAGAACCAAATTGATCTTTATCGTCGTTCTGGCGGTGGTTATGCTTGGCTTGGTTGGCGGTGCGGGGTGGTTCGGTATTTCCAAGGTGGGCGGGACTTTGGTGACCGTCAGTGACAGGATGGCTTCCGTTGCTACGTTGCTAGGAATACGGACAGGCCAACTAATCGTTTCCAGTGCGGCAAAAGATGCGCTCAGCCTGGAAGTGAGCGCGCTCGAAACATCGGCCGATCAGAGCGCGGTCATGGGCGAAATCAAGGCACATTTCGAGAACGCCTTGCAATCGAAAAAACTTGGAGATGAAAAAGCAAAACGTTACTACGATCTCTATCAGGCGTTGGCCAAAACCGAAGACGAGCAGAAGATGTGGGACACATTCAAGGCGGAATGGGCCACCTATCAGGATATCGGGCAACGTGTGGACGAGGCGCTGCTCGATCTGAGTCGTTCAAGTGACTGGAGTCATGTTCATGCCGGGCTGACGATGTTGCGCTACCAGAATGATCCTTTGATGTCCGCCTTGGGGCGATCGGCGGAGCAACTGGACAAAATGATCGATCTCAATAACTCGATTTCAACGGCGACTCGTGAGCAGGGTGAGGTTACGCGGGGCAATGCGATCGGGGTGATGCTGATGTTTTCGCTGGCTGGCATGTTGGTGCTGGCTGCTGTTGGGGTCACGGTGGTGCGCAATGTTGTCGGGCCCCTCGAGAAAATGCGCCGGACAATCTTGTTTGTCGCTGATACATCGGATTTTACGAGCCGCCTTGATGTCGGCGGCAAGGATGAGTTGGGGCAGGTGGCGGTGGCCTTCAATGGTTTGCTGGCAAGTGTGCAGAGTGCGTTGTCGGTTGTTCTTGCCAATGCCGGGCACGTCTCCAAGGCAGCACGTCGGGCGCGTAATGTGGCGGAAAAGGTTTCTTCATCCTCCAACGTTCAGCACGAGGCGGCGATGGAGATGGCTGCGGCGATGGAGGAAATGACAGTTAGTGTCGCTCATATTGCGGAAAGTAGTCATCAGGCCAGGCAGCGATCGAACGATGCCGGCAAGGCTTCAAATGAAGGCGCAGATGTCATCATGCGCAGTGCTTCCGAGATGAAGAACATTGGCGCTACTGTGCTGCGTGCGGGTGAGGCCATGGGAGAGGTCGGCAAGCAATCGGCACAAATAACTAACGTGATTCAAGTGATTCGGGATGTTGCTGAACAGACTAACCTACTGGCGCTCAATGCAGCGATTGAAGCTGCTCGGGCGGGCGAACAGGGGCGAGGGTTTGCGGTGGTTGCTGACGAAGTGCGCAAACTTGCCGAGCGGACGACGAATTCCGCAGTTGAAATCACCGAGATGATCGTCGCGATGCAAAATAAATCGCGGGGTGCAATCGAACAGGTTGATTACATACAGACGGGTGTCGAAGGTGGTATCCGCTTATCGTCCCTGGCTGCCGAGCAGATGGCTGTGATCGACAAGAGTTCGAACATGGTGGCGGCTTCCATAGACGAAATTTCTGATGCTCTTGCTCAACAGAGCGCATCTGCCCAAGAGATTGCGCGCAAGGTTGAAGCGGTTGCCAGCATGAGTGAAGAGAACAGTTCTGCTGCCGGCGAAACGGTTGTTGTCGCGGCGGAACTCGATCAGTTGAGCGAGGTTTTGCGCGTGGCCGCAGGCAAATTCAAGGTTTAGCCCGTCGCAATTGCTTTATGGAATAGCAGTTGTTTTTACAATCGCTTATCGTGTGACGCCCCGTTGCTCAGGTAGTTGCTGGCGCTGGGGTTTCGTCATGACGAAACGCACTTTTTGGCCTTTCCTTAACTATGCCGGGATGCTGAGATATCAGAGGATACGGAAACGCAAACCATATCCCGCTGATGTCTGCGATGAAGAGTGGGTTTTTGTCGCCCCTTATTTGACACTGTTGTCGCTGGATGCCGGACTACGCTGGCATGACTTACGGGATGTTTTCAATGCCCTACGCTGGATAGTGCGGACCGGCGCCCCGAGGCGACGGCTTCCGCACGATCTGCCGCCCTGAGAAGTCGTCTATTAGCAGACTCGGCGCTGGATCGAGGGGGGCTGCTTTGAGGCGATGGTGCCTGACCTGCGCGTACTCTTGCGCCTGAATGAAGGCCCCCCGCCCTATTCCTCAGCGGCCATTCTGGGCAGCCGAACCGTGCAATCGACCCCGACCAGTGGCGCCCGGGCCGTCTACGACGGCGCGAAACGCAATCGCGGCTCGAAAGCCGCTGTGGCGGTGGATACGTTGGGGCACTGCTGGCTTTGCAGATCACGCCGGCTGAAGCGCAAGGCCGGATCAAGTTGGGAAACTGGCAAAAGCCGTGCAGGCGGTCACGAAGCAGCAGATCTAACAGGCCTATGTCGATCAAGGCTATACCGGGTAAGTGCCGGGCGCTGCGGCTCGGTTACACAGCGTCGAACTGCAGGTGGTCAAGCTCCCGGAAGCCAAGCGCGGCGTCGTACTCCTACCCGGCGTTGGGTGGTCGAACGCACTTTCGCCTGGGTGGCTCGTTTTCGCCGCCTGGTACGAGACTATGAGCGCCTGCCCGAAACCCTGGCTGCACTGGACTGCACTTCATCGCATTTATCGGCCTCATGCTGCCGCTGGCGATCGATGCATTGAACATGTTTCCTAACATGCTCTAGGCACTATTAACCAGAGAGGGGTTGGAGATCTCTTGTTTTGTTTGCGGCAAGCGTATAATATCCATGCATACGACTATTTGATCCCTGTCTTGGGGCTGGTGTTTCATTGAATAATTGTTTTCGGGTTCTGGACGGAGGGGATATGGCTGGACTGTATTTTGAACAATTTGAGATTGGGCAAGTTTTTCGTCATGATATCCGTCGCACATTGACTGAGTCAGATAATGTTTTTTTCAGTTGTATGACTCACAACCCCGCAGCGATTCACATTGATGCTGAATATGCCAAGGGAACCGAATTCGGACGTCCGCTGATGAATAGCGCTTTCACTCTCGGTCTTATGGTTGGTATTTCGGTGGGTGACACGACGCTAGGTACTACCGTTGCAAATCTAGGATGGGATGAAGTTCGCTTCCCCAAGCCGCTTTTTGCTGGTGACACGATTCATGTTGAGACCACTGTGCTTGAGAAGCGGCCTAGTAAGTCTCGTCCAGACAATGGGGTCGTGATCTTTCTTCACACTGCCAAAAATCAGAGAAACGAACTTGTTGCGAGTTGCAAGCGTTCTGCTTTGATGTGCTGCCAGCCAAAGTGAAATAACGAATTTTTCTTCAATTTGAAAATCATGGTGTTTATCTGAGGGATGTAGATATGCATAGTCCGCTGGATTTTGAAACCAAAAATATCATCGAGCAGACTTTGCGCCGTTTCTTGGTGGACTGCTACGATCCGGCCGCCAGGCATGCCCGTCTGAAGGCCGGGAAAGTGGATTATCTTCGGGATTGGGCGCTTCTAGCTGAACTGGGTGTTCTCGGATTACCGTTTGGTGAAGATCTGGGTGGTTTGGGCGGGGCGGCTATTGATGTCGCTGATGCGATTCGGGTACTGGCCGGTGGTTTGGTTCTTGAGCCGTTCATCGAGTCGGCTGTCGTGGCGGGGGCTCTGCTTGCTAAAGGGGCGGATGCTAGGCGTCGCGTTGAGGCGGTATCGGCTCTTGTCGCCGGTGACGAAGTGACCGTTCTGATGGGAACTGCTCCGCGCTGCAGCGAGGTGTGTTGTTCACCGGTTCCTGGGGGGTACCAACTTGCCGGGAAATTCAAGGTCGTTCCCTATGGATGTCAGGCAGATAACTGGCTGGTAGTCGCGCTAGATGAGGCGGCACAGCCGCATGTCTTTCTTGTTCCTGCTTCGAGTCGGGAAGAGGATAGGGTAACCAGTGAATATCGTCTGATGGATAGCCGTCCGGCGACAGATGTTGATGTCTCTGGGATGTTCGTTTCTGAGCAGGCCCTTTGGTTGAAAGGTGATTCAGCCAGAATCGCGCTGCGTTATGCCGGTTTGAGGGCCGCCAGCGCTTATTGCGCGGATGCTGTTGGGGTTATGGAAAACTTGCTGGAAATTACCGGCGAATATCTCCGCACGCGGATCCAGTTTGGCGCGGTATTGGGGTCATTCCAAGCGCTTCAGCATCGCTATGCAAATATGTATATGGAATTATCAGAGGCGCGAGCGGTGGCGCGCCATTTTGCGGCGAGTCTCGATACCGAGCCGGAGGATAGGCAGCTTTGGTTACGTTTCGCGGCGGTTTCTGTCATTGAGCGCGCTGCCAGGTTAGTTGGTCAAGATGCGATCCAGCTTCATGGCGGGATGGGTGTGACCGATGAGTTGATCGTCAGTCACTATAACGCCAGGTTGATGGTCATCCTGACATTCCTTCGGCATTGGGTCTCCTTGGATTCATATGTGCGGGGCGAGTGTCCGTCGGTTGCCTGAAGCTGGATCCGCGTTATCTAAGGATTGGGAGAAAAGATTGTCAAATAACCTCAATGAACCTTTTAACGAACAGGCTTTTCGGGAAGAGGTTGCTGCCTTTGTCCGCGATCACCTTGCGCCGGAGACGCGGCACAAGGTTGAAAACGGACTCTACCTGGAAAAATCCGACTACGTTGGCTGGCAGAAGAGTTTGCGTCGGCAAGGGTGGTTTGGCGCGAGTTGGCCGGTAGAACATGGTGGTTCTGCCTGGGCGGTAAAAAAGGAACACATTTTTCTCCAGGAGTCTGTTCTGAACGCCGCGCCGATGATTATTCCCTACGGCGTTAACATGGTCGGCCCGGTCATCTATACCTTTGGCAACAAGGAACAACGGGAGAAGTACCTTCCCGGAATCCTCAATAGCGATACTTGGTGGTGTCAGGGGTATTCAGAACCTAATGCGGGTTCCGATCTGGCCTCATTGTCTACGACCGCGGTTCGCCAAGGTGACCACTACGTCGTCAACGGAACCAAGATGTGGACTACCGAGGCGCATTGGGCAGACATGATGCACTGCCTCGTCAGGACAGATAAGACAGTGAAGAAGCAGCAGGGTATCAGTTTCCTG
Source organism: Ferribacterium limneticum (assembly GCF_020510585.1). Taxonomy (GTDB): domain Bacteria; phylum Pseudomonadota; class Gammaproteobacteria; order Burkholderiales; family Rhodocyclaceae; genus Azonexus. Next base: position 782,558 of record NZ_CP075190.1, read on the forward strand.
TTGCTCGACATGAAGACACCCGGCATTACCGTGGAACCCATCGTTACGCTTGACGGTGTCCATCACACCAATCAGGTTTTTTTCGACAATGTTCGTGTACCAGTGGAAAACCTCGTGGGTCAGGAGGGCGACGGCTGGAAACTGGCCAAGTTCCTGCTTTCCCGCGAACGCTGCTTTATCGCGGATACGGGCAACAAGATGCGGATGATGCGACAGATCAAGCATGATGTTGAATGCTCTCTCCCAGGGGTATCCGAAACGGAGCGCACGCTTGTGTTGGTGCGCCTAGGGGAATTGGAAGCTTCGCTGACGGCGCTCCTTGCACTCGAACATGATTATGTAGAGGACTGGATGTCCGGTCGCGATGACGGCATTGGTGCGTCCGTATTGAAGGTCAGGGGGACGGAACTACTCCAGGCGATGACGGAATTCTGGCGAAATGTGCTGGGGTCCTACGGGGCATGTTATGACCCGGAAAATCGTAAAGGGGGGGAGGGACTCAGCGCCGCCGAGCCGTGGGTTCGAGCAACTGCGGTCAACTATGCCTATCTCTATGGGCGTTGCTGGAGCATTTTTGGTGGCTCGAACGAAATTCAACGAAACATTATTGCGGCCTCCCTTCTGAGGTCCTAAATCATTCGTATAACGGGGCTATAAATGTTTGAACGCAAGTTATTTACCGACGAGCACGAAATATTCCGTGCCTCAGTACGCAAGTTTATCGAATCTGAGATCACTCCGTATCACATGCAATGGGAGCATGACGGCATAGTCCCCCGAGATATCTGGCTGAAGGCCGGGGCAATGGGGCTTCTCGGGTGCTCCATCCCGGAGGAGTATGGCGGTGCCGGGGCGGATCATCTCTATGATTTTGTCCTCATTGAGGAGTTGGCCAGGGCCGGCATCACGGGACCAGGATTCGCTGTTCATAACGAGATGGTAATGCCATATATATTGGCCTTTGGCACCGATGAGCAAAAGCGGTTCTGGCTGCCAAAAATGGTTAGTGGTGAGATTATCGGTGCCTTGGGTTTGACCGAGCCACACGCTGGCAGCGACCTGAAAAATATTCGTACCCGTGCCGTGCGAGAGGGCAGCGAGTACGTCATATCCGGCCAAAAGGTTTTTATTTCGAATGGGCAATTGTGCGATGTCATCGTGCTGGCGACCAAGACAAATCCGCAAGCGGGGAGTCACGGGGTTTCCCTGTTTATCGTCGAAGCTTGGCGCGAAGGTTTCAAGCGAGGGCGCAGACTCGAGAAGATCGGATTGAAAGCACAAGATACTTCGGAATTGTTTTTCGAAGATGTACGGGTTCCCGCCACGAATATGCTGGGAACTGAAAACGGTGGTTTCAAGTTATTGATGAAGAACCTGGCTCAAGAACGCTTGACCCAGGCGGTGCGATCAGCTGCGGTAATTGAGGCGGTGCTCGAATGGACAATTCAATATGTGTCCGAGCGCGAGATGTTCGATCAGACCTTGAGCGATTTTCAAAATACCCAGTTCAAGCTTGCGGAATTAAAGACTGAGGCATGCGTTGGCCGGGTCTTTGTTGATCGCTGCATCGAGTCGTTCATGGTGCATACATTGGATGGCATCGACGCCGCGATGGCGAAACTATGGCTTTCCAACCTGCATGGCAAGGTGGTAGATGAATGCCTCCAGTTCTTTGGCGGATGGGGGTATATGTGGGAATACCCCATTGCGCGTGCGTACGCTGATGCACGAATAACCCGGATTGCCGGAGGGTCGATCGAGGTCATGAAACATATTATCGGCCGCAGTTTATTCGATCGAAAGAAGTAACAGAGACAATCTGGGAGATTTAATCAAATGGTACAAATCGGTATTGAAAATACTATCAAACGACATGTTCCCCTTCGATCAATGTTGTTTGTTCCAGGGGACAGTGAACGTAAGTTAGAGAAGGCAGTCTCGTCGCCTGCTGACGCGCTTATTCTAGACCTCGAGGACGCCGTCGCACCATCTCGGACCCACATCGCACGCGGGATGGTTCTCGAATACCTCAAATCGAGACCAGATCGCCAGCGTCAGGAGATATGGGTGCGCATCAATCCGCTTGCTACTCCTTCCGCCTTGAGGGATCTCGTGGTGGTTGCCGGCGCGCCGGACGGGCTGGTGCTTCCCAAAGTATCCTCTTATCACGACATAGTGCAATTGGCCCATTATCTGGAAGCTTTGGAAGTTCGCGAAGGTATCGATCCAGGGTCGATCCGGATTATTCCTGTGGCGACGGAAACGCCGCAGGCGCTTTTTTCCCTGGGGGGGTACGTGGGCTGCTCGCCGCGCTTGGTTGGTCTAACCTGGGGGGCTGAGGACATTGCTGCCGCCATTGGTGCGAGCACTAATCGTCGTCCGAATGGCGAGTACGATATGGTGTATCAACTCGCCCGTGCCTTGTGCCTGTCCGGTGCGGCAGCAGCGGAAGTACAGCCGATCGATACAATGTTTGGCGATTTTGCCAATCCTGAAGGACTTGAAGCCGACGCAAAATCTGCGCGGCAGGCAGGTTTTACCGGAAAAATCGCCATTCACCCAAATCAGGTGGAAATTATCAACCGCGCCTTTTCGCCGAGTACATCCGAGGTTGAGTGGTCTCAAAGAGTCGTCGATCTGTTTGCCAACAATCCTGGTCTGGGTACTGTCGGTCTGGATGGAAAGATGCTTGATATGCCGCATCTGAAGCAGGCTCAGCGCGTTCTCGAACTTGCTGCTAGCAAGTTTGATCGGGAAAAGGCATCCTAGATTCGGGTGAGCGTTGACGGTTATTGAGAAAACTATCTGATGATATCCGCTCGGCCTGACCAATTTTCCAAACTGCTGCCCAATCGCAATTGTAGTCTGCATCCCGAGGCCGCTGGTGAATTAGGGCCAGTCGAATTATTGGGTTTTGCAACTCAGGCAATATCTGTTGTTGAGTCCGTGTTGCTGCTGGCAATTCAATATACCTCAACGCGCAAACGATCCCATTCCACTGGAAACGATTTTACCGAAACGCGTTGCCAATTGGCAGATTTATGGGCCGAGGCGGCGACTCAACGAGCAATTGTCGATTGCTGCCTCCGGCGTCACTTTAACCGTCAGTTGAAGGCAGACGAGGCATTCGCAGCAAAACAGATTGGCGAACTACTGCAAGAGAGGGCGGTAAATTCCTGTTTGCAGATTGTCAAGCGGTATGGCTATAAATTGCGTTATTCCTCAACTGTTCGAGCCTGTCCCGACGTGGACAGCAAAGAAGCTGATAGCGACTCTGAAATAGTGATTCAGGAAATTATCCGGCGAAGCCTGACCGACTGGGGGCGCCGTTGACGCCACTGCCCGCTTTAAGAAGTTTTAGCGTAGTGCTGGCGGCCGGCAATGGGGTGCAGAGGGATTGCACTTAAATGTCATGATAAGAACTGGTGGTGATTCGCACAAAAACTAGGTGAATGCTCCTCGGGCGCTCCCCATGTATTCAAAATTGCTCGCTTGGTACCGGTAATTTACCATCGTCATGGTTGCGTCGGGAAGACTATCTTATTTTTGTGCAATTCCCGGCCAGGGTGGTTAAATAACATTAAAGTTCAATCGACCTGGTAGATGAGCTGACCACTTATGAAAGGGTCTGGGTCTGGCTACTGAGGAATTTTCTGCTACGCCCTTCGCAAGGCCATGTGTCGGGCAATCGCGACCGATAGGTCCGAATCATTTTGGTGATTGACTTGCATGCGCAGCAGTCCATTAGTAAAGGCATAAGTGTCGTGTGCCATTGCCGTTGGATCAAGTCCGCTTCGGAGTTTTCCATTGGTTGCCGCATGTTGATAGCCTTTTTCTATATTTTGAAGAAGGGCCTTGAAGGGGCGGCTGAGTTCTTTCTGAACACTGGCAAATTCATCGACATATTCGCAGCGCGAGGCCATGATTACAAAGACTTCTCGCACGATTGAGCATTCTTCAAAGACTCGGAAGAACTCCTTGATCGAGTCTTGGATTGCGTCTAATGGATTCTCGAACTGATTTGACTGCAGAGGTGCGTCAGCGCATTTAATAAGCGGCTCAAATACATTCTCGCACATGGCAAGAAAGAGGTCTGCCTTGTTCCGAAAGTGCCAGTAGACTGCGCCGCGAGTGACGCCAGCTTCCTTGGCGATAATCTCTAGTGTTGATCGCGCTACGCCGCGTTGTAGAAAGACCATTCGAGCGGCGTTGATAATATCCAGGCGGGTTTTTTCAGACTCTTTCTTTGTCTTTTTGACCATATTTGTCTTCTCCAAACTTTTCTGATGAACGGTGGATTGCCAAGCTATCGCAAGTCATTTTCAGAGTGACCGATAACCTCGAGATAATGATTTTTTAGTATCGCTATCCACAACATTTTCGAAAAAATTATTTCGCATAGAGTAAAAAAGTGGCCCGGGTTTTTCAGCCCGGGCCAAGAAAGTTCTGCTTATTGATCACGCAAGAGAGCAAGTCAGCAGAGCAGAGAAGGAGTGATATTTTCAGACATCAGATATTGCAGAAACCAGCTGGGGAACTGCTTCAAAAAGGTCGGCAACTAAGCCATAGTCAGCAATTTGGAAGATAGGAGCATCAGCATCCTTGTTTATGGCTACGATAATTTTTGAATCCTTCATGCCAGCGAGGTGCTGGATGGCTCCAGAAATTCCAATGGCCAAATATACTTGGGGAGCAACAATCTTTCCTGTCTGACCGACCTGAAAATCATTGGGTACAAAGCCTGCGTCAACCGCAGCACGAGATGCACCCAATGCCGCTCCCAGCGCGTCAGCGAGGGGCTCGAGCAACCTAATATAGTTTTCACCACTACCCAAACCTCGGCCACCCGAAACGATTATCTTGGCGGAGCCAAGTTCTGGGCGCTCGGATTTGCTAAGCTGAGAACTGATGAATCGGGTGTTCTGATAGTCTGTGGACGCTGCAATCGACTCGATTTCCGCGTTGTTTCCGTGTGCGGTAAATTCAAAGGCTGTAGTTCTAACGGTGAGTACTTTGACGGAGTCTGAACTCTTAACCGTAGCCAGGGCATTACCAGCGTATATCGGACGAACAAAGATATCGGGGCCTTCAACGGCAATGACGTCGGAAATTTGGGCAACATCAAGTAGTGCTGCGACCCGCGGCAATATGTTTTTTCCCGACGTGGTCGCTGGTGCCAGAATGTGAGTATAGCCGCCTGCATTTGCCACAATCAGCGAGGCCACGTTCTCGGCGGTTTGCGAGGCATAGTGGGTGGCATCTGCCAGCCTGACTTTGGTCACGCCCTGAAGTTGTGCTGCTTGTTCGGCAACGCCTTTGCAGTCTGAGCCAACCACCAGGACGTGTATGTCGGCCCCGATCTGCAGGGCGGCGGTAATGGTATTGAGCGTGGCGGCTTTGAGTTCTTTATTGTCGTGTTCGGCAATGACGAGGATAGGCATTGTTCTTTCCTTTATCAAATAACTTTGGCTTCATTGCGAAGCTTGTTGATCAAGTCGGGAACATCGGCCACTTGGATACCAGCGCTACGCTTGGGGGGTTCAACAACTTTCAGTGTCGTCAACCGCGGTTGAACGTCGACCCCCAAGTCTGCAGGAGTCAGAATATCAAGCGGCTTTTTCTTCGCTTTCATGATGTTGGGCAAGGTGGCGTAGCGCGGCTCATTTAAGCGCAGGTCAGTGGTAACAACTGCCGGCAGAGTGAGTTCGAGAGTCTCAAGGCCGCCATCGATTTCCCTAACGATCCGTGCGGTGGTGCCATCGAGGCTGATCTTCGAAGCAAATGTGGCTTGGGACCAACCTTGAAGCGCGGCAAGCATTTGGCCGGTCTGGTTGGCATCGTTATCAATGGCTTGTTTGCCACAGATGACCAGCGAGGGTGATTCTTTATCGCAGACGGCTTTCAAAAGTTTTGCGACAGCCAGTTGTTGGAGGTCGACATCGCTTTCGATCAGGATTGCGCGATCTGCGCCCATTGCCATCGCGGTTCGCAGGGTTTCTTGGCATGCCAATACGCCGCAGGAAATGGCAACAACTTCCGTGGCAATGCCGGCTTCTTTGAGACGCACGGCTTCTTCAACCGCAATCTCGTCAAAAGGATTCATACTCATCTTGACGTTATTGAGATCGACTCCGCTACCGTCATTCTTTACGCGTACCTTGACGTTGTAATCAACCACGCGTTTAACGGCCACTATAACTTTCATTGAGAGGCACTCCTTTACTGCTTTTCTATGTAAATCCACGAGGTTTTGCCAAGAGTTGGGACAAATCGATTGACGAGTTCCATACTGTAAAACCCAATCCGTACAATATCGTATTGACGCATACGATATTGTACGCGCATTCAGGTTTGATGCAATACCCGCGCGTTCGCAGGGCAATGGCATGAAATTCACGGTAGGCCGAGGAGATGTTCGTGATAGCGATCGGAACTGTTTCAGATCAGCTGGAAAATCAGGTTTTCCCGCTGGATTGGTGGTGATGCTATCTGCGACTCACCGCATACAGGATGTTGGTATTCCTAGATGAAAGCCTTGCGCATAGTCGACACCCATCGCCCGTACGGCCTCCAGAATTTCTTCGGACTCCACGAACTCGGCAATCGTCAAGATGCCCAGTTCCTGGCAAAGTCGGATCAGGTTACGCACCAGCGTGCTATCGATCTTTGACCTGACGATGTTCTTTACAAACGCCCCGTCGATCTTGACGAAATCGAATGTCAGTTCCCGCAGATAGTGGAACGAGTTGTAGCCGCTGCCGAAGTCATCGAGGGCGAAGAGGAATCCCTTTTTTCGCAAATCACCGAGGAATTTCCGCATGTGGGTCATGTCGCTGATGGCATCGCGCTCGAGAATTTCGAAGACGATTATGTGTGATGGAATCTCAAGTTCCGAGCACAACTGTTCGGCATAGGCGAGAATCCCCCGCCCCTGAATCTCTTGGGCGGATAGGTTGATGAACAGGCGAAACGGCGCCTTCTTTTCGTCCAAGCGGACGCGTGCCGCGACAATGGCCTGTTCGATGATGGCGCGATCGAGTTCCCGTCCGAGTCCGTATTTCTCAATCGTCTCGATGAATGCGCCGGCGGCCAGGACGTTTCCGTCAGGCTCTTTGATCCGGGCCAGGGTTTCATAGGCGAAGGGCTCGCCCGTCTTGCAATCAATAATGGTCTGATAGTACGGTACGACACGCCCCTCGCGGAGCGAGGCCCGCAGCGTCTCGGCATAGTCGCGTTTCGATCGGCTGGCGTAGAGACGATCCTGGACCGACTCCAGAGTCCCGATCGAATCCTTGCCCAGTTCCTTGGCGCGATAGAGGCCCAGGTCGACACCGGCCATCAGATCGGAAATACTCTTGGCATCGCCTGGGTAGGTCACCACGCCAATTGAGGTGGTGATGTGGAAATACTTGCCCTGCTCGCCCTCGAAGGTCATCTGCCGCAATTCGGTTCGCAGCTTCTCAGCGACAACCATCGCGCCGTCGACACCGGTCTCGACCAGGATGACCGCGAATTCGTCGCCGCCGATGCGCGTCGCCAGATCACCAGTTCGCATCAGCGAGCGCATGGTCTCGGCTACCTGAATTAAGACGCTGTCGCCGCAGGGGTGGCCATAGGTGTCATTGACGTCCTTGAAGTCGTCCAGATCGAGCATGAGGATCGAAAACTGGTGCTGATGCCGCTCGGAGCGCCCGATTTCATAGTCGAGGATGTCATTGAAATAGCGCCGGTTGTACAGCCCGGTCAGCGGATCATGGGTCGAATAGTATTCAAGCTCCAACAAGGTTCGGCTCAGCGCCTTGCTGGAACCGACCACCATCACCATCACCGCCAGAATCGAATGGATAACGCTGCTTTCCTGGGGGGTTAGGCCTTCGGTCGAGGCATAGGCGATCCCCAGTAGACCGGCGAGATTGGCGGTGTCGAGGTCGGCAACCGGGACCGTGATCAACCGGATATTGTCGATATTCCGATGTCCCCTGCTGTTCTCCGGCAGCACATGAAACTCTTCGATATCCAGAGGCACATCGGCGGGCAGGTTCAGATGGACGATCATGTCCCGCGCCAGCTTGCTCCGGGCCGATTGGGTGACTTCCTCCGAGTAGCTGCCCATGTAGTAAATATAGAGCGACAGGGCATTGTCTTCGGCAAAGGCGATAAAAAAGACATCAAACGGAAAGAAGGCGTGGAAGCCGAGCAGCACTTCCTGGACAAAGGCCTTCCACTGGGTGACTTTTTCGTGGGAGAGGACGATGGTTTCGAGCACCCGGCTTTGCCGCTCGAGCAGATCCTTCTCGATCAAGGTTCCGGCCAGATCGTTAGTCATTCGATTGAACTCGAACATGACCTGCTGCAAGTCACTGGCATTCTGCTGCCATTGGCGTCGCCGCTCGCCGAGCAGAAGCTCCAGCGTTTTGTCGAGCCGGGCGCAGCGGGCGGCGGCCCGCCCCAGGCTGCTGGTGATCTCATCCCGCTCGGCCTGATCGAGCTTGAAGCTGGCGACCCGCGTAATGGTGTCATGGAGTCCGGCGAGCAGTTCTGCGTGGGTGTTTTGGGTCAGTTCGGTGACGCTGGCCGCGAACAGCCTCGTTCGGGTCTGGTTCTCGAACAAGGCGGCAAACCGTTCCAGGACCTGCTGACGCAGTTCCGTCTGGCCCTCGGGGAGAAGTCGCGGGACGGTGCTCATCCTCAAACTCGCGTCTGGAATCGACCGGCCCCCACCATCAGGTCGACGCCACATTCCAGTTTCTTGAACCAGTCGAGAAACCCCTGGACGGCGGCCCCCCGATAAATGGGGCCATGCTGCGGGGCAATGAAATCGATGTCTAGCTGTGAAACAGCCTCGACCCAGAAGCGTGCTGCCCGGTTGGACCCCATGTAACGGCGATGAAAGCCTTCGATATGGGGCAAATGGGCCTTCAGGTCGTCCACATAAGGGTGGTCTTCTCCATCCGGCATCATGGCGGCACCGATGTCCCCGGTAAACAAGACCTTGGCGATGGGATCATAGACATTGATCTGCCCTTCGGAATGCAGGAAATGCGCGGGGACCAGTTCGAGATTGAATCCGGGTGCCAATGAGCACTGCATGCCTTCGTCCGGGACACCGATAAAACGCTGCATCGACGAAATCCCGTAATGGGGCAGGAAGCGCATCCAGATGCTCGACACGTAAACCGGCGCCTCGCTGATTTCGAGCCAGGTCGCAATGCCGCCGACGATGTCGGGATCCTGATGCGAGAGCATGATTGCCTTCAGCTTGTCCGGACTGAGGTAATTGAGCAGTTCCGAGAGGACCCGTGGCATGACGCCGAAGCCACCGGGGTCGAGCAGGACTCCGCTGTCCTCATGAACGATCAGGTACTGGTTGGACGGGATGCCATCTTCCTCACCAGGCTCACTTTCATTCAGGAGAATGAACTGATGGTTGTCAGAACTGAATATCGAAATATTTCTCATGCTGCTCTCCCTTGATGCCTTTTATCGTTATCGGCACAGTGAATGAGCCAATGGGCGCGATGCGTCGCGTCTTTAGCTTTTATGAATCTGAAATTCGCCGATCAGCGCTTTCAAGCTGTCCGACGTATCGAGCAGTTCATTCGACGCCAGCTGCGCCTGTTGAGCAGCCTGAAAATTGCCTTCAATCAACTGCGTGATCCGTTCCATGTTCTGAGCAACATCCTCGCTCGCCTGGGTTTGTTCGACGGTGGCCTCCGAGATGCTTTGCGACATCCGGGCCACCTCAGAAGCGGCCTGGGTCACGCCATCCAGGCTCTCGGCACTGCTTAGCAAAGAAGTGGTCGTGGCAACCACTTCCTTGCGGGCGGTGGCCATGGCCTCGACCGCCTCGGCGGTGACGCTCTGTATCTCAGCAATGGTGCTGGCAATGTCACGCGTGCTGGACGAGGTTCGCTCAGCGAGTGTCCGGACCTCATCGGCGACCACGGCAAAGCCACGTCCCTGTTCGCCGGCGCGTGCCGCTTCAATCGCGGCATTGAGTGCCAGAAGATTGGTTTGCCCGGCAATATCGGTAATCGCCTGGGTAATACTGTCAATCTTGGCAATGGCCGCCGACAAGACATTAATCGTCGCGCTTGAGTGCTCCACGGCCTCAACAACCCGTGTGGTCATCTGCACCGTTTCCCGGATTTGGTCATTCCCGGCCTTGATCAGTTGTTGGGCACGAAGCGCAGCCCCGGTCGTGTCGCTGGCGCTGCTGGCGACCTCGCGAACTGACACGCTCAGTTCCTCCGTGGCAGCTGCCACGCTTTTGGCACTGTCGTACTGCAATGCGGATTGCTCGTTGACCTGGACCATCTGCCGATCGAGATTCTGGCAGCGATTCTCGATCACGGAAGCGGCGCTGGAGATATCGTCCAGCATGGCGAGAAGATGGACCTGCATCCCGCCCAGTTGGCAGAAGAGAATCCCCGTCTCATCCCGGCTCGAGACATCGACGTCGTTGGTCAGATTGCCTTCCGCAATCTGGTCGAAGAATTCGGCCACTTTGGACAGTGGCCGATCGATCTTGACCGACAGATAGACCCCGACCGAGATCGCGACCAAGGTGCTGATCAAGGCGGCCACCCCGACGAAGAGCGCCCGATCCGCTGTCAATTCGCCGGCAAATGAGGCCACCGTGATGCCCGCCGTCAGGGCCGCCATGCCCCCAATGATGGTCCATAACCGGGTGCTGAAGGAAAAGCGCTCCAGTATGCCGGGATTGACCGTTGGCAGCTTGGTCTGCTTGTCACGAACCCGGCGATACAGTTCTTCGGCTTCGCGGACCGAGGCCCGCGAAGGCTCGGTGCGAACGGACATGTAGCCGACCGTCCGAGCGTTCTTGCGAACTGGGACGACAAAGGCCTTGACCCAATAATGATCGCCGTTTTTGGCGCGGTTCTTGACCACCCCATGCCATGGCAGCCCGCTCTTGACCGTACGCCACAAATCGGCAAACGCCTCCGACGGCATGTCCGGATGGCGTACCATATTGTGCGAGTTGCCAATCAGCTCCTGGCGGCTAAAGCCGCTGATCGCCACAAACGCATCGTTGGCGTGTGTGACGATGCCTTTGAGATCGGTCTTGGAAACCAGGTAGCGCCCCGTTGGATAGGTGACTTCGCTCTGTGTAACGGGCAGGTTGATTTTCATGGAATTCGCCTTGGGTGCTCCACAAGTTCCTTATCAATATTCAGTTGTTTCGAGACTTCGGATCAATTGCTACAGGGCCAAGCGGGGTTTTGACGAGGCCAATGACCTTCACAAGCGCATCTATGCGTTGCTCCAGCAAGGCTGTGATTGCCACCAGGCTTTCCTGAGGATCACTCGCAATAGCCCGAATCACATCAATTTGGTCTTGTAGCAGTTCAAGCTCAGGCGCAGTTCTTCCGACAGCGAGAATTGCTGAATTGATTGCGTTCGAACGCGCTTCAATGAAAGACTGCGGATCACGACGTGCCAAGTCGCTTAATTGGTCAAAATTAAATTCTTTCAATTGCGCCTCGATTTCGTGAAGCACTGCATAAACAATCGTCATTGCTACTAATTTGAAAAAGTAGCGGCGCTGTCATCCAGTCACCTGATTGGCGCCCTGCCAGTAAAGGAATACCAGCACCGAACAGATGACAACCAGCCAGGTTTCCCCTGCCAGTCGCATTAGGGTGGGTGCATTGCGGATTTCCATGAAATCAAGGAGCACATACCTGACCTTGATGAAGGCCATGACAATGATGGCGATGCTGGCATAGCGGTGATCACTAAACCCAGCGCCATGGCCCATCTCCCAAGAAAATGTTGTGGCGGCCACCAGTAGGAACCAGACCAAGGTGGCACGGGCCCGAAGTAAAGAAGCAATCATGATTTATTTGATGAGGTAAAGAAGGGCGAACAGGACGATCCAGAGCAGATCCACCAGATGCCAGAAACTGGCACCGCTTTCGAGGTTCCAGATTTTCTTTTCATCATAGCCACCGGCCCAGGAATAGCGGGCCATGAACACCAGCACGCCCATGCCAATCATCACGTGGACAAAGTGGATGCCGGTGAACATGTAGTAGTACATGAAGAAATCGTTGGTGTTGAGGGTGATTCCGGCCCGGATCTTCTCGCCGTACTCAAAGAACTTCACGGCGGCAAAACCAAGGCCGCAGAAAAAAGCCAGGACGAAGCCGATCGGAGTCACCTTGCCCATGTTCTTGCGCGCACCGTGCACCGCCAAGGCGACGAACCAAGAACTGGATAACATGAAAAAGGTATTGAGGGCGCCGAAGGTCTGGCTCAGGTGGGTTTGCGATTCAACGAACAACGGGACGTTCTGAGCGCGGTAAAACAGGAAGGTGATGAAGAACAGCGAGAACACCATCATGTCGCCGAAGATGAAAACCCAGATTCCGGCTTCTCCTGGGACGTGGCGGTCATTGGTGCAAGTGGTATGAATTGTTTGTGTGGTCATAACGAGTTGATGTCCCGTCCCCTTGGTGGGCAGCTACGCAGCAGACCAAGGGAGTGGTATGTAAGCTGAACAGTAATCAGGGGTGCACAGATTCTGTTACGTCAGAATCTTTGCTGGCGGCTTGTCCCTTCAAGGCCCGCAGAATGACAAAGGACATGACGCCGATCCAGAGTCCGAAGCCGAGGAAGGGGAACCAGAAAACGAACAGGCCATTCCAGGCGAAGGGGCCAGCCTTGAACATGAAAGCTAGGGCGCCGACTTCGAACATGATCGCGATCCACAAATTAAACCAGCCGAACCAGCGGGGAAAGGCCGAATTCGCCACGGGTTTTTGTGTCAAGCTGACATATGTGATGGCGATCATCTGGAAGATGAAGAACTGATCGGTGGTAGTCAGAGTCAGATTCGCCATTTCGTTGATCAGCGCCGTGGCTTCCGGCAGGCGCGCCGGATTGAAGGCTGCAATGCCCCACAAGATGGGCGGGAACACTAGGAACATCGACATTAGGATGCCTCCGGCAAAAGCCAGGATCGACCAGATCGGCACCCGGCCCTGCTCAATGCGCGCCATCTGCACTGCAACGACCACAGAGATTGGTACCATGAAGGCGCTGGTCCAGGAACAGATGGTCGCCCCTAGTTTGATCTGGAAGGCGTTCTCGATATAGAAGGCCGCGACTTCCAGCGGGGTGAGCGTTGGCGATGGCGGGGTGACCATGTGCAACAGGGTCCACATGGTGGTCCCGAAGATTAATGTGAAAGCCAACCCCCACCAGATCATGATGGCCTGACCGCGTTCCGACATGCTGTTATCTCCCTATATATAAATTCGTTTCCGCACAAGCGGTTTTAGCATCCAACTACACCCGTTGAGCCAACGAGTTTGGCGAACAATAAGGCAAAGGCATGTTGTTAAGGCTTTGCTTCGTGACGATGCCTGCCTTGCGATAGTCCGGTTCAATCAGTGCACAACACTCGAGCCATGGATTCAGACTTGCCATTCGAGAGAGAAACTGCGCCTAGCGAATCGAACTCATAAATAGTAATGATACATATGATAGTGTATGTGAATTATGCTTTAATGCAACCATTGCGTTCAAGAGTGGCAGGTCAAGCCGCCAAATTTGTGGATCAGATTGATTCAGTTTTGGCCTGCATTTTCTCGGTCCGATGGTTTATTTCCCCGCCTTCTTGTTCCAGCATCGCCAATAAGGTCCCCCGGTTTTGACTCTTCGCCGTTTGCCCTCCAGCCAATCACGCCCATGGTTGATACTCCTAGTGGTATCTTGCGCCATAGTGTCTGGCGTGCTATCGACAAGCAGCTTCAACGTGGCTATTCCTGCGCTAGGCGAATATTTCGGCTTGAGCCAAGGAAATGTCCAGTGGGCAATCACCGGTTTTATGGCAGCCATGACTTTATCGATGCTTCCTGCAGCATGGTTACTTGACCGCTTCGGATTCCGCTATTGTCTGCTTGGCGCACTCATGCTATTGCTCATCAGTAGCATTGCCGGTGCGCTAAGCATGAATTTCACGTTTCTGGTCACAGCCCGCATCTTGCAGGGAGTGGCAGCCGGTGTATTGCAACCGCTCGGGGCGGTGGTTGTTATGAGCTTATTTCCGGTCAATCAGCAAGGAAAGGCTTCAGGCATTCTTGGATTTGGGATCGTGCTGGCACCGGCTGTTGCCCCCATGTTGGGTGGTATGTTGCTTGATAGTTTTGGCTGGCAGTCGATCTTTCTCATCAACCTGCCGTTCTGTCTACTCGCCAGTGTCGGCGGGTACATTTTGATTCCTGGCGATAAATCGTATGCAAACAATCGTTTTGACTGGTTCGGCGCAGGACTCCTTTGTTTTTCGACGATTGCCGCCATCGAAGGTATCTCTAGCGTTCACTCCAGCGGCCCAATTGCACCTCGGACGCTATTGTTTCTGGGGATGACAGTCTGTGCGCTACTTTTCTTTATCCGTCATGCCCGGCGCGCGACGAATCCGCTTGTTGAACTGGGACTGTTTGCTGATCGTGCTTTTTCGATGGGGGCCATTGTCTCGGTGACTTATGGTTTCGGACTCTACGCCTCTACCTATTTGATTCCTGTTTTTCTACAGCGGGCGCTGGGATATTCAGCTACTCAGGCCGGACTGGCCATGCTGCCTGCCGGGGTGACGCTGGCAGTGGTCATCCCTCTCGGTGGCCGGCTGGCCGATCATATTTCGCCGCATCTTGTCACTTTTGGTGGCCTGGCGCTGTTTGGCGTCTCCTTTCTTCTTCTTGCTATCCTCGGTGCTCACATCAGTTTTGGCGAGTTGGTTTGGAGTACCGTGCTTGGCCGGATTGGGCTAGCTCTCATCTTGCCTGCTCTTGGTCTCGCAGCACTGCGAGGAATGGGGATCAATCAGCTAGGTCAGTCGTCGGTTGTCATCAGTTATATGCGCCAATTTGGCGGAGTTCTTGGTGTGGCTGTGTCTGCAGTATTCGTTGAATGGCGCGAATCTGTCTACAGATCTGAAGGTGCTGACATTGCGGGAGCCTATGTCGATAGTTTCACGCTGCTGGTGGCAATCTTCGTAGTCGCCCTCACGGCAGCTGGTCGTATGAAGCACCATGTTAGTTAAAGGCTCAGACGGGTCGAGGAATTTGAGAGAGATGTTGCAAGAAACTTATTTGGCCGCTTGCCATGTGTTTAATCCCACGGTGTGCTGGTGCAATTTATAGCCAGCTAAGAGGAGAATACTCGTGGCAAGTGTGCAACTGATCCAGCCGATATTTTTTGCTACGGGTTATTGAGATAGTTACATCGTCGCTGACGAAGGACTACACCGGCAGGGGCTTTTGTCTCAGCAACTCTTTGCGCATGAAATAACCCGTGGTCAATATCCAGAAGAAGAAGGCCGTGAAGGGCACATAAAATGCGAATAGCCCGTTCCACGCGAAAGGACCTGTCTTGAAGAAAAACAGGAGTTGGGCCGGACAATTCATGACGAAAACAAAAAGAGAGGAAAAGCCGAACCAGCGCGGGAATACAGGGTTCTTGCTGGAATCGTGCAATATGGCGATGCCCACGGCGATGAACATCGGATAGACTAGTGTGGCGGCGCCAATAATGGCGAACCAGGTAAAGTCGTTAAGGAAATAGATTTGCTCCGCCGTGCGCTCGTTCGGCCGATAGGCGTTGGTCAACCAATAGATAGCCGGATAGAACGTAAATATCGTGTTGGCGAACCCGCATAGGGTGACCCATTGCGACAACGGGCCATAGCGGCCTTCGATCCGCGACACGTAATGCGCAACGGTGGCCGTGAAGGGGATGAAGAACGCCGCGCCGAACATCATTGTTACCAGGCCAATACGTATGCTGTTGGTATTGGTGCGGAAGAACGCGGCAATCTCCTCCGCCCCGGCGGAGGGGGCGTGCAACGGCCAGAAGCCGCCGATGATCAACCAGCCGAACATGACGATCAAGCCATACGCCACAGGGCTCCAGGCACCGATCAGGTTGACTCGCCAGACGAGCAAGTCTTTCAGAGGGTTCTCACCTGTTTCAATCGTGGAATCCGACCGCGTTTGTTCTCTCATACTTTTAGCCATTGTCTGTCTCCGAACTTTCAGGGTATATGGGTCTCTCTGATTTGAATCGGCCCAGGTTCAATAAGCCTTCGTTGCAGCCTGGTGCTCGAGGGCATGGAACATGAATGACTTGGCACTCATAGCGTTCAGCGGTTCTTTAAATCTTCTACAACTCATTTTGGTCTTGCCTAATCGCGGTTCTTAATGTGAAGAACATAACCATGAACCAAATGGCGTAACTGATAGTGGGAATCCAGAAACCGATCAGGCCGTGCCAAGTGAATGGACCAATTTTGAAGAATCCCACGATTCCCGTGGGGAGAAACGAGATCGCAATCCACAAGTTGAAATAAGCCACCCAACGGGGGAACAACGGTTTCGGCGCCTTGTCCTGGAAAATTTGCATGGCGATCGCCACATATTGAATACAGAATGGCGGAAATGGCAACAACAGCATCAACCACCCCATGTCGTGAATCGCCTTGGTGATCTCTGGCGGGCGCGAAGGATCAAATGCTGCGATCATCATAATCATGAATGCGATCAACAATACGAGGGAACCGATGGCACCATTGATAAGCTGCGTCATTGCTAGCACTGGTCGATCGCCTTCGCTGCGCATCATCTGCACGGCAATACCCGCCGAAAATGGTGCCAGCAGAGACGTAAAGGCCATGGCGAGAAACAGGCCAATACGAATCGACATCGTGTTCTCCTGATATAACGCGGCCACCTGCTCAGCTGTCAGATAGGCCGGTGGGGGCGGAATAAAGCGGGCGACCAAGACTAGGCCAACGAGGATGCCCACAATGTATAGGGGAGCACACCAAGTGTGGAACATTTGATTTTTGAATCGGCTATTTTGTTGATGTGTCGGCATGCGTATTTCTCCCCAGAGACAGGAAAGTTAGAACTTGTAAGAGGGACGGATTTAGCCATCGGGGCAGTGGCTTGGCTAATCGTGCGATCCGTGCGAAGAGACAGCAATGCATGCTGCAGAGACCGGACAGGATTTTCTATGGCCGGTACCAAAAGGGGCATCCATTGCTTATCCGGGATACCTCTCCTAGCCAAAAGCCGTTCGCCACCGACTAGGTCGCGAACGGCGTTACAGCGCTAGTTCGCCGCCTTGGCGGCCTCTTCATTCAGCCGCTTGTCCTCGCTGGAAATGACGCGGAAGGTGGTCACCGTCATTACCAGCATCCAGCCGAAGAACACGGACACAGCGAACCAGAAGGCGAGCAGGCCATCGTAGGCGAAGGGGCCCTTCTTGAAGAAACCGATCATGCCGGCGGGGAAGATCAGGATGCCGCACCAGACGTTGAAAAAAGCAACCCAGCGCGGATAGATGGTGGGCACGTTGTGATCAAAGAAAATGGCGGCGGCGATGATGAACATCCAGACCGAGAACGACGGCCAGGTGTACAGCCAGTCGAACCAGACCCAATCGTTCATGATCTGGATGATGCCCGGATCGAGGGTTTCCGCCCGGAATGCAATCACCGCCCAGGTCATGGGAATCAGAATGAAAAACACCCAGCCGCCGCCGACGTTGACCAGGGAGGCGTAGGTCAGGGCAGGCATGCTGCGTTCCATCTTGCGGATGAACATGATGATTGGGATGGCCCAGGTGCCATAGAAACACCAAGTAATGATCTGGAGCAGACAGCCGAGCAGGATGTTGTCCTTGCGCTCGATGAAGATCTGCGCGATTTCCTTGGCGCTGAGTGATGGTGAAGGGCCGGGCAGGAAGCCCATCAACCAGCCCTGGGCAATGATCAACGCTGCCACGAGGACAACGCCCGACCATAGGAAAACCCGCAGGACCGAGGTGTTCATTTCTGTTTGCTTCATGGTTGCTCCTGATCTTGGCCATCCACGATGTTCCTGTTGCGAGCAATCGTTGGATGTGAGTTATCGAGCCATGAAGTAAATCATTAGCCAGTGTGAGTCACCAGATGCGATTCCTGCCATTTGACGGCAAACCCGGACAAGTTTTTGGTGCTGCTTTTGCGTGGTCGACATATGTTACGCCGCAGCAGGACTCGGTGCGGCCTGAGCGTCGAAGTCGTTAGCGGCTGTCGTTTGCCGAGGAAGTATCGGCGTTATGGGGAGCCGTGCAGTACTCGCCAATGGTCTTCCCCGTCCAGCCTTTAAATGCACGACGGAAGGTCACCACATCGCTGAAACCCAGGCGATAGCCGACTTCCTTGGCCGAGAGCTGACCGGAATTCAACCAGCGTTGCGCCAATTCAATACGAATTTCTTCGGTCAGGACGCGGTAGGTGCAACCTTGTTGCTGCAGTTGGCGAGCCAGGGTACGGGAACTCATGCCAAAGGCTTTGGCCGCCTCGCTTATCGATGGCATTCCATCGACGCGAGCCAGCAGATATTGGCGCAGCCGGAGGCTAAGGGGACTGTTCTTCTGGGCTTGCTTAAGCGCGCGATCAAGGTAGTCGCGGCAGGCCTGATTGAGTGCGGCGTCATTGGTCTTAAATTCACTATCGAGCCAGCGACGGTGGACTGTAATAAAGGTACATGGTGCTCCGAAGGTAATCGGACAATGAAAAAATTCAGTATATCGGTCACTGTATGACGGTTTGGGGTAAGCGAAAGAAATAGCAATGAAAGGAATGGAATCACCGGTCAAGGCGCCGCCGAACCGGCTCAGTGCGAACAGGGCCTCCTCAATGCTGAAACGGTAAATCGCATCGTTGATGCGTGGTGCCGAGAGTTCGATGACAGACCAGTCCTCGTTTTCTTCAACCACACTCGGATCAACATTAACGCCGAAAGCCCTACCGTAACGAGACCAAATTTCCTTCATTCCATCACGGATGGTTCGGCAAGACATTCCAGCGTAGGCCAATACGCTGAAGTTAGGAATATCAACTGTACTGCCAAGTTCAAGGCCCAAACCAGAATCCCCAGTCAATCGGATCATATTGCCGAGCAGTGTCTGGTGGTCTTCGTGGCTGATCAGGCAGTCGGGGTCGCTCAAGGCGATTGGATCAACAACAGTACCGCAAAAAACGTCTTCATCTTTATACCCGCGGGCTTTCATCAGGGATAAATAATGCTTTATGGATGTAGGGTTAAGCATACATATACGCCAGTCACTAAAAGAATTCTCAACCTGAAGAATTTCTCAAATCTATTTTTCTTTGGGTAGGGTAGAAAAGTACCTTTGAGGTTCTGATACTGGTCAAGTGCTCTGAAGCACCGTACAACTTCCCCAAATTCAATGCAACGCAATATTTAAAAAATAGTGTCTTAGATTGCAATTAATTGGCTTGAGTTGCCTCTAGTTCGTGACGAACAGCCGTGATTAGATAAGCCGCTTAGTGAACTTGGCGGTTTGCCATGAACGCTAAAAACAAAATGACAGCAGGTGCTGGGGGAGTTCCCAGTGAGCAGGCACAGGAAGCAAGAGATTTTCTTGCAAAAAGATAAAGGAGACAAACATGAAACACCGAAATCGGTTGGCATCGGTTGGCCTGGCGGCCTTGATGGCAGCAGTTGCCGGGGCCGCCCAAGCAGCAGTCAGTGCTGACGAGGCTAAGCAGCTGGGGACCAGTCTAACGCTCTGGGGCGCGGAAAAAGCCGGAAGCAAGGACGGCTTAATCCCCGAATACTCAGGCCCGGTGAAAGTGCCTGCCAGCTACGACCCCAAGAAGCCGGGGGTTCGTCCCGACCCCTTTGCCAGCGAGAAGCCCCTGTTCGTGATTACTGCACAGAACATGGACAAGTACGAGGACAAGTTGAGTGAAGGGCAGAAGGCCATGCTCAAGAAATATCCCACTTTCCGCATCGATGTCTATCCCAGCCATCGCACGGCGGACTATCCCAAGTACGTTCTCGACAACACGCTCAAGAACGCCACTGCCTGCAAGGCAGTTAACAATGAATTGCAGGTGGAAGGCTGCTACGGCGGTGTGCTCTTCCCTATTCCCAAGTCAGGTAATCAGGTGATATGGAACCATGTGGCGCGGTATACCGCCCATTCCTGGGGCGGCACCAACGACTCCGTCATGGTGACTGCGAGTGGCAAGGCCATCAATCAGGGCATCAATGCCATGGTGCAGGAAGCACCGTTCTTTGATCCCAAGCGCACCGGGCCCGCCCCAAATAACACCGTCTATTGGCAGATTCGCCTTGATACCTCCGGCCCCGCCCGCAAGGCTGGCGAAAAACTGATGATCATTGATGCCCTGGACACGCTCAATGTCGGACGGCGCGTTTATCAGTACCTGCCCGGCCAGCGTCGGGTCAAGCTGGCGCCCGATATCGCCTATGACACTCCCAATCCCCAGGCCGGCGGCGCATCAGTCATGGATGAGGCGCAGAATTTCATGGGTGCCCAGGACCGCTTCGACTTTAAGCTGCTGGGCAAGAAGGAGATGTACATCCCGTACAACAATTTCAAGATTACCGACAAGGCGTCTTGCAGTACGGAACAACTTTTTACACCCAACCATGCCAATCCCGACTGTGTCCGCTGGGAGCTACACCGGGTATGGGTCGTCGCCGGTACCCTGAAGGCAGGACAGCGCCATGTGTACTCCAAGCGGATCATTTACGTGGATGAGGATGCGCCGGGTGCCGGCATGGCGGAAGCTTATGACTCCGTGGGCCGCATGTATCGTTTCGGTTTCTCTACCTTCTATCCCATGTATGAAGCACAGGGAATGATATCCGATGAATTCTTCGTCCATGACCTGACCAGTGGCATGTACAACGGAAATGGTCACGGCGCCGACTATGGCGGCTGGTATCCGATCGCCCCTAAGCCAGCCAGCTTCTTCAACCCGGATGCCCTTGCCGGCGAGGGTGTTCGTTAAGGAATGTAATGGAAGATGAGGACGGTTGAATTTTCCTCATCTTGTTGATCGGGTCCGGCCGCATCGCTCTTGCTTGAGCCGATGTGGTCGTTCTCCCGCAGAAGAAAGCTATCCTTGGCTTTGCTAAGCTTTCAGCCGCATCAACATTCCTGATGCGGATTTTTTTGTGACCCGTCCTCTATTCATTGGACTGAATCCAATGGTCGTCAGTCGTCGTCGATATTTGGAATGGAAGGTATTAAGCAATGACCACATCGCAGCTGACTTGGAAAGAGAAGGCGAAGCTATTCGGCAAAGCGGCCAGCGTCGGCTTGCATGTCATGGGCGAACACATCTATCGGCGCAAGGCCTGGAATGCGGATGATGTGCCCCGTTCCTACCTTGACATTACCCCCGAATGGCTGAGCACCGTTATGGGCGACGGGTGGGCCGGGGCCAAGGTTCTAGCCATCAAATCAACCGGCGGCAGTGTCGGCACATCGAGTCGCCACGGGCTGCAGCTGTCCCTGAATGCCGAGGCTAAACATGCCGGATGGCCGGATCGGGTTTTTACCAAAGCGACAACCAACTACACCCAGCGTCTCGTCCTAGGCTTGTCGGATGTGATCTGGGGCGAAGTTGCGTTCTACAACCATCTGCGCAAGCCGCTCGATATCGAGGCGCCCAAAGGCTACTTCGCCTGTGCGTGCGCTTCGTCGTTCCGGTCCATGGTGGTGATGGAAGACATCGTCCATACCAAGGGCGCCAAATTCGTTTCAGCCGACACCTATATCACCAAGGCACAGGTCGAGAACCTGCTGGCCGACATGGCCAAGCTACATGGCCATTACTGGAACAGCAATGCCCTGCAGCATGACTTCAATTTTCTGCCCACAACGGTGGACCGATGGAAGCTGCTGAGCAAGATTGGCTTCAAGGGCCGCTCGCTTATTGGCGCCCAACGAGCCGCAGCCGTGATTCCGGCCGCCATTGTCAACCGCCAGGATGACCTGTGGAATGCCGTACTGTTGTCGTTCAGTTTGAATATGCAGCAGCCGCAGACCCTGCTGCATGGGGATTCCCATGTCGGCCAGACTTATATCACCAGGGATGGACGGATGGGGCTTACCGACTGGCAAGCGATCCTGCGTGGCGGTTGGGCCTATGACTTCGCCTACTTAGTGACCTCGGCCTTGACGGTGGAGGATCGCAGGCTCTGGGAGCAGGACCTGCTTCACTTCTATCTGGACCGGCTGCAGGCTGCTGGAGGCGCCCAGATTCCGTTCGACGAGGCCTGGTTGAGTTATCGCCAGCACACGTTCTATCCCTACTTTGCCTGGGTCTACACGATCGGCGCCGGAACGCTCCAACCCAATATGCAGCCGGACCATATCTCCATGGCCATCATCGAGCGGACCGCCAATGCCATCAACGACCATGACGCTTTGAAACTGGTTGGCATCTGATCTGCATGTGATAGGCACGGAAAGAGCTTGTTTGAATTTAAAAACACGAGGAAAGCATGAATCTAAGCATGGCCCGAGAGCCCTATGAATTCGATCCGTTCTTGATGCGGGTATGCCTATGGACTGGCCTGGCCTTGGTCGCCATGACGGCGGTGGGTTTTGGCTGCTTCATGGGCTATGTGCCGCCGCCGGCCGCGGCAATGAGCGCCGATGACCTCCTGCTTTACGTGCGTGAACACAAGACCTCGATCCTGATCGGCGCCGCCCTCTGTACTTTCTTCTGGTCGTTCTGGGTGACTTGGGCGGCGCCCTTGATCATCTATATCCGCCGCATGGAGCGGGCGCCCTTGCTGACCTTTGCCTCAATTGCCAACGTCGGTGGCGGCGCTGCGGTGATCACTACGATCGCCGTCAGCTGGACTGTGATGGCCTACCGCGTCGAGGATGCCGCTATCGTTCAGGCCTTCAACGATTTGGGATTTTTCCTGTTCCTTTACACTTGGCCGCCCTTCGCCATCTGGATGTTCATTATCGCTATTGCGATCCTGCGTGATATCAATCCGGAACAAACCTTTCCCCGCTGGGTGGCCTTCTACAATCTCTGGGCGGGGGTGCTGATGGCACCGGCTAGTTTTATGGGCTTTTTCAAAACCGGACCATTCGCCTACGATGGTCTGCTGGCGTTCTGGCTGGTGGCGGTTGATTTCTTCCTGTGGATGGTGGTCATGTCCATTGTCATGTTCCGGGTCGTGGCCAGGGACGAGCAGAGGATGGCCATCCCGATAGTCTCTTATGACTCAACTCTTCACCAATTCTGAGCAGAATGGGTCATGAGTCGAGAACTGGAACGATGAGTTCGTGAGAGATACAGCAAGCGGCGGCGACGGCGTTGCGGCCAGCGAGAGTAAGGTAATAGCAATAAGTGCCGACGACCTTTTTGATCAATCCAAAGTCACGCAAACGTTTCAGGTAGCGTGTGATGCTGGCGACAGACAGGTTCGTCAGGAACGGTTTTCAATCGAAAATGCCGAGCTATCGACGCTTCTCCAGGTTGACGAGGCCCTTGTTGCACGTGATGACAAGGTTATTTCCCACCATTGTCGTGACTACGGAAGAAGTCGGTCAGGCAATGCTCAACGCAGCGAGGCGCGGATCTGGTCGTTTCGTGCTGGAATCAAGGGATATTGCAAGTCTGGCGCAGGAAGGGTAAGCGGCCGGAAGTCGTATGGGGAGGCGCCTGACATCAATCAACCTTGGTTCAACGCCAGGATATTCTTACTGTATTTCTAACAACAGCGATGTCGGTAGAAATTCCTAGGTCATCTCCCTATTCGCTATCCATTGGATTCGTAATTATGTAAGTTGCCCTGTTTCATTTGAAGCTTGATTTATATGGAAGCATACGATACTGTTAATTACCGTATATCCAAATGGAGCAGGGAGAGACAACATGCAGCGCGAAGCCATGGAATTCGACGTCGTCATCGTGGGCGGCGGCCCGGCCGGACTGGCCTCGGCCATTCGCCTGAAACAACTGGCGGCCGAGAGAGGCAGCGAAATCGCTGTCTGCCTGATCGAGAAAGGGGCCGAAATCGGTGCCCACATCCTCTCCGGCGCCGTCATGGACCCCCGCGCACTAACCGAACTGCTACCCAACTGGAAAACAGACGGAGCGCCGCTCAACGTCCCGGTCTCCGAAGACCGCTTCTTCATTTTCTCCGAAACCGGCGCCACTAAAGTACCGAACAGCGTGCTCCCCAAGTGCTTCCACAACGAGGGCAATTACGTCATCTCGCTCGGCAACGTCTGCCGCTGGCTCGGCGAACAGGCCGAAGCCCTCGGCGTCGAAATCTACCCGGGCTTTGCCGGCGCCGAAGTGCTGTTCGATGAGAGCGGCGCCGTGATGGGCGTCGCCACCGGCGATATGGGGCGGCTGCGCGATGGTTCGGAAGGTCCCAATTTCCAGCCGGGCATGGAACTGCATGCCAAGTACACCTTCTTCGCCGAAGGCTGCCGCGGCCATCTCGGCAAACAACTGCAGGCCCAATTCAACTTGAACGAGGGCGTTGATCCTCAGACCTACGGCGTCGGTCTTAAGGAGCTCTGGGAAATTTCGCCCGAAAAACACCAGCTCGGCCTCGTTGTCCATAGCGGCGGCTGGCCGATGGATTCGGCCACCTACGGCGGCGGCTTCCTTTATCACCTGGAAAACAACCAGGTCGCCGTCGGTTTCGTCGTCGGCCTCGGCTACAGCAATCCGCACCTCGCGCCCTATGAGGAATTCCAGCGCTTCAAGACGCACCCCAACATCCGCGCCTTCCTCGAAGGCGGCAAGCGCATCGCCTACGGCGCCCGCGCCCTGACTGCCGGCGGCCTGCAGTCGCTGCCCAAGCTGACCTTCCCCGGCGGCGTTCTGGTCGGCGACGATGCCGGCTTCCTCAATGCCGCCCGCATCAAGGGCTCGCATTGCGCCATCAAGTCCGGCGCCCTGGCCGCCGAAGCCTGTTTCGCCGCGCTCAACGGCGAACGCCAGCGCGACGAGCTGACCGCCTACCCGGAAGCCTTCAAGCAGAGCTGGCTGTATCAGGAACTGCATCAGGCGCGCAATTTCAAGCCGTGGATGAACAAGGGCCTGAAACTCGGCTCGGTGATGTTCGGCGTCGACCAGTTGGTCTTCGGCGGCAAGGCCCCGTGGACCCTGCACAACACCATCCCCGACCCTGCCAAATTGAAGCCGGCCAGCGAATGCGCCCCGATCGCCTACCCGAAACCGGACGGGGTGATTACCTTCGACCGCCTGTCCTCGGTCTTCCTCTCCAGCACCAACCACGAGGAAGATCAGCCCTGCCATCTGCAACTGAAGGATGCCGATATCCCGATCCGCGTCAATCTGGCGACCTACGATGCCCCGGAACAGCGCTTTTGCCCGGCCGGCGTCTATGAGATTGTCCGCGACGAGAACGGCGCCAACCCGCGCCTGCAGATCAACGCCCAAAATTGCGTGCATTGCAAGACCTGCGATATCAAGGATCCGACCCAGAACATCAACTGGGTGGTGCCGCAGGGGGGCGAGGGTCCAACCTATCCGAATATGTGAATGATACGACGGTATTTGACATTGTTTTTTGCGGCCAAGTTCAAGGTGTTTGTCTCTCGATGACACGACTCTGGCAGCGACAGCAGGAGGTCCTCGATGCTTGTAACTAATCCTAGACACATTGCCGAAATCAATCAGTACGGTACGTATGCTCGTATGACCTGCTTGGACAAATCGGCACACGATATCTGTCTCGAACTGAAGCATGCAACATGTCTGATGCTTTACGGAGAGATATCGACGGAACAGTTTCGTGCAAAGCGCAACGTGCTGATAAAAGCTTTCAAGGAACAACTAGATGTTTAGTCCCTCAGTGTGCTGGATCGGATTGACCCTGAAGCGCTCAGGCTCTTTTGTCCAAGTTTTGCAGATGAACTCATAGGGCGTCAGGCCCTTCAGCGTCTTCAATCGCCTGGCGAAGGTGTAAGCCATCAAAAAGGTCCGCAAATGGGCTTTTAACTGCTCGTGTGTCTGGTAGTAGTATGAATCGCCCCGGGTTCCGTGGAGGCTGGTTGGTTTAAGTCAGGCCACAATGGCGGCCTGATTGGCGAGTTGCCCGTAGTAGTTTGCCTCAGCTTCTGCGGGCGGGATATAACCAATTGGCTCAAGCAGCCTGTGGCGGTTAAACCAAGACACCCATTCCAGGGTTGCCAACTCCACGGATTCCCGGGTTTTCCAGGGTGCCCGCCGGTGGATCATCTCGGCCTTGTACAAGCCATTAATCGTCTCAGCCAAGGCGTTGTCGTAGCTGTCGCCCTTGCCGCCGACTGAAGGATCAATCCCGGCTTCGGCCAGTCGGTCGCTGTAGTGGATCGAGCCGTACTGCGAGCCTCTGTCTGAATGGTGGATCAAGGCTTCGTCGGGATTCGGCTGGCGGGCGTACAGGGCCTGTTCCAGGGCGTCGAGCACGAAGTCCGTGTGCATGGAACTGCTGACGCGCCACCCGACGATGCGGCGGGCAAAAACATCGATAACAAAGGCAACGTACAGCCAGCCTTGCCAGGTTGAGACATAGGTGAAGTCCGAGACCCACAACTGATTGGGCCGCTCAGCCTTGAACTGCCGATTGACCCGATCCAGCGGGCAAACCGCTTTGCTGTCGCTGATCGTGGTGCGCACCACCTTGCCACGCACAACACCCCGCAATCCTTACCGCCGCATGAGTCGCTCGACCGTACAACGGGCCACCGCGACACCTTCCCGGTCCAAGTCCCGCCAGACTTTGTCGGCACCATAGTCCTGCAGGTTGGCCTGCCAGACGCGTTCGATCTCGGGCACCAAGACCTCATCTCGCCGTACTCTCTGGCTGCGCTGTTCAGGATTACGCCGCAGAGCGACATGGCGCCGGTAGCCAGACGGGGCAATCTGCAATTGCCTGCAGATCGGCTCGACCCCGAAGGCATCACGATGCTCGTCGACGACTGACCTCAAGACTTGAATCGGCGGTCGAGCTCCGCCTGGGCGAAAAACGCGTTGGCAAGCTTGAGGATATCGTTGGCTTTGCGCAGCTCCTTGACCTCGCGCTCCAGTTCTTTCACGCGCTTCTGGTCTGCCGTGGTCGGTTCTTCACGCTGGCCGCTATCTCGTTCGTGCTGACGCACCCAAGTCAGCAGCGTCTGCGGCGTGCAACCGATCTTGGCGGCAATGGATTCAACGGCTGACCATAGCGAAGGATGATGGGCACGGCATTCAGCTACCATGCGCACGGCGAGATCACGGAATTCGGGGGAGAACTTAACTGACTTCTTCATGGCTCTATCTTCGCAAGAGTTAGAGCCTCCACCAAATCCGGGGCGATTCAAGTAGCATTTTACCGTGACCGTACTATTAGTGGTGTCGAGCTCCCAGATAACAGGGGGCACTGGTATGACCTAAATGCCAAACAGTGGCTTGAGCCAGAACAAGAGTCAAAAACGGATATCGGCCGAAGCCGACATTCAAGTGAGCACCTGATTCAGTCTGCAATGCGTCGGCAAACCGCCTGCCGAGTGCAATAATCCACGGATAGGAAGAAATCTATTTGGAGGGGGGCATGGAAACGCACACGATCAAGAATTGGGGGGAGTTCGACAAATTGGTCGGTTCAAAAAATTACAGGAAATGGATATTCCGGGGGCAATCGAACGCCAATTTCGAACTTGAGAGTTCGCTTGCTCGCGCTTTCAAGGATGCTCAGAGCATTCACAAGGCCGGGAGTGGGGAGGAGAAAAATCTCAACAAGCGAGAGCACGAAAAAGTAATGATTGACCGGTTCAAGTGTAATGCGCACCTGTTCTTGAACCACCTGCCGGAGCCCGATGATGACCTTAGCTGGCTTTCAATCATGCAACACCATGGTGCTCCGACAAGGCTGCTCGATTTCACGTTCTCGCCGTACATAGCGCTGTATTTTGCTCTTGAGGATGGCACGGGAGATGCGGCAGTTTACGTCCTGAATCACCATGCTCTAATAGCTGAGGACGACGAGTATTTTGGAACGAGGCGCCTTGAGGTCCATTCCAAAATTCTCGATGGTGCACAAAAGAGCGAAGACATGTGCCTTTTCGCCTTCGAGCCGACATTCTCGAACCATCGGCTGCTGTCACAACAGGGACTATTCGTCACCACGAACACCCTGGAGCATACCCACGAAAGGATTCTCAAAGAGTACACAGTTACTGACGGGGATTTCACAAAACTAATCATCCCCGCGCGCTTGCGATTGACCGGGCTGCGAAAGCTGAACCAAATGAACATCAACGCCGCCAACATCTACCCAGGTCTAGATGGCTTCTGCAAGAGCATGAAGCGACAACCAATCTTCGGGCTGCAATGGCAGAAGAGGGTTGGCAACAGCGGCTAGAGGCGGCTTTTGAAGCCAATCCAGTTATGCTTCTTCACGAGGCGTGATCGTCTCCCGGCTCACCCCTAAGGAACGACTTGTATTGGCCCGAAGGGGGATCTATTGCGTTACTGTGGCGGGCGGGAGGAAATATCGATAGCGCTCGGAAGATCTTTTGGATTGCAAATGAGCTTCGTTCTGTATTTCGGCCTTTGGTAGTGCCGGACTGCGGCGCTTTCTACTGAAAATCAAACAACCGAGATGTGCTTGAGTTGTAGCTGCTTTGCTGCCATAAGGACATGCTTACAGCCCGCGACGACGACCCAGCCTTTTTCTTCAGCCAGCGCCAGGGTTGCACAATCCGCCGCTGCCAACTGCCTCCCAAGTGTTCTCTGGATCATCGTTGCCCTAGAAAAGTCAGTAAATGAGATCAATTGGGGCGAATTACTGTTTGATGCCATTTCCGACAAGCGCTGCTTCCAATTTGGCCCCCAACAGTGACGGCACACTAAGTCCGCGACGAAAACCTGATGGATTTTGTCCAGAGCCTTTTGGCTGGTGATGGAAGCCTTTCCCGTGGACACCAAGGCCATTGAATCGATTATTACCGAAGATGTCACGCGGATTATGCCTCTGTGCTGGCCAATATACCTGTCACATCCATTCCCTGAATAAAAACCTCAACGGTCTTGCCTAATAGTTCAGCAGCTTTAGAGTGGCTCATTACTCCTTCGGCCACACCGCGAAAACAAAGGCGTTCAAAACGTCGGGACGGCTCTTCTTTCACTGGCTCTGGTTCGTAAGGGGGGCGCGTCCAGCCGCGACGAGCAAAAACCGTATAAGTCTGTTTGTAAAAATCTTCGGAAATGATTTCTAGCTGCTTGCAGCGATACAACACTGCTGCCGCACTCGCACCAAACACCTTCTTCAGCGCAAGCAATTCTCCCAAACTCAATTGGCGTCGCCTTGTTCCAACTTCCTTCTCGATAGTTTCTCTCGGCATCAAAAAAGCACCGGCAAACCGATCGGCCACCTTCTCGTCGTCAAAATTCTCCGAAACCGAGAGAACCAGATGTCCCAACTCATGACAAAGAGTAAATCGCTGTCGCTCACCAGGGTGCACTGAATTAACGACGATAGCATGAAACGACCCGTTGGACGTTTTCTGGGTCGCCGTACAAGATATGCCGGATATCTTTTCAGGCAGTTCGACACAGAGGACTTTGATCCCCTCTTCCTCTAGAAACTCACCAAGAGATGGCAAGGGGTCTAGACCTAAACCCCAATCCTGGCGCAGCTTCTCAGCGGCCGCCTCGACGTCCTCAATGCTAGTTTTGATCTTGTACTGAGGTGCTTTGGGCTGTCGCCACCAGCGGCTATCAAGACCTAGTACGTCCTCGACCTCGAGATATCTCTCAAGGCGCTCACTGACGGAAGCGCGAACCGCTGCCTCATCTTTGGGCGACGTTAGTTTTCGCTTACGGAAATCAACTTTGTCGAGCGTCAGTTGCT
This sequence comes from Ferribacterium limneticum, assembly GCF_020510585.1. GTDB lineage: Bacteria > Pseudomonadota > Gammaproteobacteria > Burkholderiales > Rhodocyclaceae > Azonexus. The sequence goes on from NZ_CP075190.1 coordinate 812,296, forward strand.
CGGCGCTCGACAACCAACTGACAGATATTTGCAAAGCATCTGCCAGTGTGATCAGAACGTCAGAACGAGGAGTGGTCTCGTCTCGCTCATACATGCCAATTGCCTGGGCACTGACAGCCCTATTTATTTTGGCCTCCAAGTCACGCAATGAAAGGCCTGCGGCAGTTCGCGCCAACTTAAGGCGGCTACCAAGCATACAAAAGAATCACTACGTTATCCCCCAAAGTAAAGAAATTCTATACACGGCCTGCGCCTGGGTCAAGAAAAAGGTTTACGAACTTTACAGTTGACTGTGTTATCAAAGATTTTGTAAAGTACGCACTCCGATCAACACTTCCATTTTGGAGAGATTTCAATGGCTAAAAATGCCCCGTACGGAGATGGTCATCGTATCGGTCAGGTTAAGGGACGATCCCAGGCCTACAACCCGACCAATGACCGTTGGACAAAGCGCGATGCCGAAACCGGTCGTTTCATCGACCAAAAGGCAGACAAGCAACCGTTCAAGGGGGTACGCAAGGAAAAGTAATTTCATCAGACCACTTATCTAGACACTTAAGGTGACCAACCCTAGGAAAGCAGCAAGGGGACCGAAGCCAGATTTCTATCCCCACCACATCTTTAAGGAGTAATTGTGAGTCAACTCGACAAACCTCAGCATCGTCATGCGGCCCATTGCCGCGTCGCCCCCTAGTAAAGGAGATTTTCATGTCAGAACATCCAAAGAAAGCCGTCACCATCATCGTCGAGGCCACAGCCCATGAGTGGCCGAAGGACGAAATCACGTACTCCGAGGTAGTCACCCTGGAGGACCCGGACTTCCCGCAGCACCCGGAACGGGTCTATTCAGTCACCTACGAGAAGGCGCACGGCAACAAGAGCGGCGTGCTGTCTCCGGGCGGTTCAGTCAAGGTCAAGGACGGGATGGTGTTCTATGCTAAAGACACTGGCGAGTCATAATCCGGACCTGCAGCGGCTTCTCGAAAAGGGCTATGCCCTGGCGATCGACAGCGATTACTTAATCGTACGGGACATTCCCTATCTCGATTCAGCTGGACAATTGCAGTGGTCAGCCTTTGTCGGGAAGCTGGTCTTCGAGGATCAGACTAGGGTTCGCGCCGAGGATCACCAGATCCATTTTGCGGCGCCGCGCCCGTTTGGACTCGATGGTCAGGTTGTTCGCGGCCTGGGTGGCGGGGAGGCGCAGCTCAACCTGAGCGAACGTTGTCGGGATGTTGTCGTCAACCAGCGTTTCTCGCACAAGCACAAGGAGGGCGGCCAGCCTCGCCCCTACGTCGATCACTTTGAAAAGATCGAAAGCTACGTCGCGATGGTCTGCGGTCCCGCGATGGCGCGGTTCGAGGTCACCCCGTATACCTTCCGTGATTGCGAAGGGGAAACATCAAATACGGTTTTCAAGCTGCGTGACACGTTGACCAGTCGGGCGGAGATCTCGGATTTGGCCAGGTTGCTTGAAAACGACGTGATAGCCATCATCGGCTTGGGTGGAACCGGCGGTTACTTGCTCGATTTCATGGTGAAGACGCCGGTTCATGAAATTCGAGGGTTCGATCCGGACAGCTTCTTTGTGCATAATGCCTTTCGCTCACCAGGGCGCCTGGACATGGAGGATGGCGCCGAACTGCGGCAATCCAAGGCCGATGTTTACCGCAAGCGCTACGAGAATTTTCGCCATGGACTCACCATCAAGCCGCTGTTCATTGACGAGATGTCGGCTTCGGAGCTCGACGGCGTCACCTTCGCATTCGTGTCCGTCGACAAAGGAAGTTCGCGTAAGAGCATCATCGACTTGCTGATCGCGAAGAACATTCCGTTCATCGACGTAGGGATGGGCCTGAAGCGACATGGCGTGTCGATCAGCGGAACTGTGAGAACGACGTACTTTCCCCACGACACCGGTGACTCCATACGGAACAAAGGCTATGTGCCGGAAACTGATCCGCCGGACGACGTTTACAAGAGCAATATCCAGATCGCCGAGCTCAACGCCCTGAATGCGGCGTTGGCCGTGCTCCGCTTCAAGCAGATTCGCGGGTTCTATGCGGGGCCAGCCCCATTGAATCAGTTACTCTTGACGCTGGATAACCTTTCGCTATTGGTCGCCAATGAAGATTGATCGCTTGCGGCTAGAACTTGTCGAGTTCATGCCTTCGACACTAGAGCCGGGAGTGCTTTACGTCTCGCAAAAATATCAGACGGCAGCACATCTGTGCGCGTGCGGTTGCGGCGAGAAAATACGCACGCAGTTGGGTCCATTGGGTTGGAAATTTTCCAATGGGCGCTCTGGCCCCAGCCTCAATCCATCGATCGGCAACTGGCAAAAGCCTTGTCGCTCGCACTACTTCATTAAGAGTGGCATTGTGGTTTGGGCGCATGCTCTGACGGAAGGCGAGGTGCTATATGGGCGTCACGCGGAGGTGCGGCGTCGAGATCGATATTTCCGAGAGCAACATTCTGGTTGGTTTACACAACTGAAGCGTTGGTGGAAGGGGGAGCGTTAAAGTCGGTTACTTGGCTTATACCGGTCGCTCATCTGACCCAATGCCGACGGCCGCTAAAGCCGAGGTGCTGTCTGTTGTCGTTGGCATGAGGCCGGATCTCGGCCAACCTAAGCGGCCGGTGGCCTCACCAAGAAAAATGGCCGGTTCTGATTTCGGACCGGCCATTGGCAATTTCAAGGACTAAACGACAGCTTTTAACGGCTATCCACCCATCGATACCCTATAGTTTAGTTTTTGAGCCAAGTGTCTTTGATTGCGTTGAAATCGACGTTTTTCCATTGCTTTTTCCAAAGCTCGAAATAGGGAATGTCGTTCGATGACGGCGCCGGGTCGCATGGTTCAATCTGAACAAGCGATGGCATCACGACCGCTTCACCGATCAGCAAGGCTTCACCGGCGCCCAATGTCGGCAATTTGTCGCACAGGTTGCCGAGGGTATCCGGCAGGAGTCGGGAAACGTAACTTTGGTCGCTGGGGTTGGTGAGGCGCATCGATACGAAGTTGGCGCACTGCGAAAAAATCGTCTCGGAAATTTCGGAAGGACGCTGACTGGAAAGCAGGAGCGTAACGCCGTATTTGCGGCCCTCCTTGGCGATACGTTCAATCGATTGCTTGGATGCCCTGAATTTGGCCAGGTCACTGTTCGGAACGTATTTATGCGCTTCTTCATAGACGAGCAGGATAGGCGCATCGTTGTTGATGGTTTCGCCGGCTGCACTGCGCAGCACTTTGTAGTAGTAGCCGTATTCAAAGACGATCCGCGAGATGAGCGATACCGTGATGCTAAGCACCTCGAACGGAACGCCGCTGAGGTCGATCACCGTCACGTTCGACTGGGTTGCCCCATAGCCCATCAGACTTTTGACAGCGCTCTCCAGGGTGGCGGTTTCTGATGCTGGGCCGAACAGGAAGCTCAAACGGTCTTGATTCACCTTCGATTCGAATCGGGTGAAGAACTTGTCGAGTGATTTGTCGGCATAACTCCCGTTGGTAATGTGTTGCGCCTTGGTGGGATGGAAAGTCAAACGGGCAGCGAAATAAGCATTAGAACGCTGTTGTTGCGTCATCGCCTTCCCGGTCGTCGCATCGGTTTTTCCGTCCGTGAGCAGGGGGTAGGCCGGATCGACAACCATGTAGTTCGTTTCGGTTTTCGCGTTCACCGTCTCGTTCTTGATGTTGTAGAGGCCGTTCAGAACTTCTTGGATATTGAATTTGATCGGGCTGTCGTAGAAAACCGACGTTAGCGTCGGATTGTGTTTGCGCTTGTTTTCAGTCACCAAGGTGCGGAACACAGACGATTGGTTGTAATTGTCCCGCTCACCGGTATCCAGGAGGATCTCTTCGAGCTCTTCGCTGTTCAACAGCCAATACGGCAGATTGAGGTTAGCGACATCGAGGAAGTTGGCGTCAGGAAACGCGCTTTTGTATTCCGAGTGGATGTCGAAAATCACGACGTGGGAGTTGTTCCGCTTCGTGTGGCCATCCTTCGCCGCGACCGCGTTCTGGATAATCTTGGTGATCGTGTGGGACTTGCCGGCGCCAGTCGAACCGACAACAGCGATGTGCTTGTTGAAAAAACGGTTTCCATCGATCGGCACGCCGATGCTCGTATTCGAAGCGAGCGAACAGAACTGGAATTTCCGTTCGGTCGGTACGGAATCAGAGAATATCTTGCGGATATCGTCTTCTGTCGCCGGCGCGACACCGGTCGGGGGAATGGTCAGCGTATCGCCGCCACGAATGAATTTTCCGTCACGGATGATACCGAGAGGAAGCGCCTCGATGAGGTGGCGCCGCTCCTGCTTGTCATTCACTTCGATGCAGAAGTTTTCGATGATCGCGATGAGCGCGCATTGGTCGTTGTCGGTGATTCGCAGGTAGGAACCCACTTTGATACTTTTGCTATCGGAAAACGACGCGATGTCGTCAACGGATATCTTTACCTTGTCCGGGAAGACGGCGATTACCTCTGCCTTGAATTCTGGGTTAGTGCTCATGGGTGAATAATCTCGGCTAGGAAATAGGGATGGGGGACGGGGATTTCTGCGTGTGAGCTGTCGCGGATTCGATGACTGGCGGTGATCGGCGCGGACTGAAAGAGATCGAATACTTCGATGTGGCCACCATTGAAACAAGACGCGAGCTTTTCCACAGACGGAATGAATTTCAGTGTGAGCTTGCGCTCCTTCGTCGGTAGGATCTGCATCCGTTCAGGGCGAAAATCTGCACCCAAGAACGGATATCCGTCTTCAAAACACACTTGATCGTGATACAGCATCGCTTTCAGCGTAATGAGGTCTTGATCCGAAATGCCACGCAACAGGACGAAAGGGCAAAACCATTCATGGGCAGGGCGCGTTCCCGACACTTTGTTCGAAAAATAATCAGCGGTTGTTTTCAGCATCTTGATGGTTCTGGGCAAGTCGACAGTCCCGGAAAATTCGATAGAAAACACCCGGTTCGCCACTGGTACGCCCGTGCCGAGAAACCGGATATGTTGTCGCTTTAGGCTTTTCGCGTAATTCGCATCGCCGAACTTTGCCAGAAGCCACCGGCTGAAGACGATTTCCTTTTTGTTGATCTCGGCGATGAAATCAGCCTTGGTAATCTTCCGCTGGCTCATCTTTTTTTTCACGGCCAGGTTCTGAATCGCGTTGATGGCACGCGGATAGAAAAATGCCTCGGCATCGTCCGGAAGGCATCCCGGAATAGCGCTCGTCATGGCCTTCAGAATGGCGGCTTGCTGCTTGTCGTAAGTCGGTGCGTTGACGTTGATTTCTAATAGCTTGAGAAAAAGTCCAAGTTGCTTGTCGTTGAGCAAAAGATCCTCATGGACTTCATGCGTTACCTTTTCTTTCTTGAAGGTCAGCAAAGATTTCTTCAAGTAGTCGAGCTTTAGGGGCGACGGCAACGAGCCCTGTCCACTTTTGTAGTTGCCGAAAATCCGGTATTTGAGTGTCTGCGTCGCTGGGCAGCCTGCCGCCGCAAAGTGCTTCAACATGGCGATCACCGCGTCCTTGATCACAGAAGGCGTGAAAGCAGTTTCTTCATAGTATTTGCATTGGATCAGGACATCCTCCGCACAATCGGTAAGATCGATATCTTCGATCCCTTCGACAACCACCGACGCGTTAGCAGAGACCGCATTCAACAGTTCGAGAATGGTCTTGTCGAATTGGTAGAAATATCCCTTGATGGTAGCGTGTGCTGAACGGTCGGCCATATTTATTTTTTATGCGGTAATGGTTGATTCGTGCATCGTGAACTCGAAAGAATCAGGTGCAATTAAAAGGCGATCATGCCGCTTAATTTCTACGCGAAATCGATAATTCAACGATATTAAAGATATTCAGTTTGTCAAAAAAAAACGTCTTGCCATCGAAATCTCTGACAGCATAGCAATGCAGAAGGCATTTTGCGCCTTATTTTTAAAATGCAAACTCAATATCGACGCTTGCAATTGGTTTTGTGGCATTTGGTCTCTTCCGCGTTTCGATGCCTAAAACCATCGGCAAATAAAAACCCTCGAGACATGCTCGGGGAAAGAGAGACATCCAAGTCGACTGAAATTCCGGAGGAAGGGCATACGGTTACAGGCATTGCGAGTCAGCGCCATGGTTCGATGACAGCTAACCTAGATGTTATCGGACGGCGAATTGATGTAGTCGCGCAGTTCTTAAGCGAGTGATGATTGAGTCGCCTATTTGTGGAGAAGCAGGCCGTCCTACGGTGATGAAGAAAGCAACCATTGGCTGAAAGGCTGGTAAGCGGCGGATTACAGCCCGATTTGGCGCCCCCGGCCACCGTCAGCAATGGCCGAACTGCCGCCTACACACATTCGCCCATTTTCTCCATTCAATTTCGTTCGAACGATATTGAATTTGTCTTTTTTTGAGGCTACAATGATTTCGTGCGAACGAAATTGCTGAGGGAGTATGGCTGATCTTGAAATGCCCAAGCGTCGTGGCCGACCGGCAACTTATGCCAGTGCAGCTGAGCGCGCTAGCGCTTGGAGGCAACGGCAAAAGGAGTTGATTGCACAGGCGCAGCAACCAGCCGAGCCTGTTGTGATCGAGAAAGTAGTAGAGAAAGTGATCGAGGTGCCCGTTCCCCCTGGCCTTGGCGAGCGGGTAGGCGGGGCCAAAACCAAGGCGCAAGCATCTAGGCTATTCGCGGTACTGCAGGATAACTTTGGCGCCTACGGCGGCGAAGAGTCCGCCAAGCGATTAGGTGCCAATGCCGCTAAGGCAGCCGGTACGGCGCGTGAGATTCTCCGTATGCTGGATCACAAAGCCAATATTCCTAATACCGAACAGAGTTTCCTGCGCGATATAGTTGAATTGAGGTGCCCCCAATAAACAGTGCCACGGGGAATTTAGTAAAGTCCGTTTTCGAGAAGGAGAATGGACTTGAAGAAGCGGTTTTCAGAAGAGCAGATCATCGGTTTCTTGCAGCAGGCGGAAGCCGGAATACCGATCAAGGAGCTGTGCCGGCAACATGGCTTCAGTGACGGATCGTTCTACAACTGGCGAGCGAAGTTCGGCGGGATGACGGTTCCGGATGCCAAGAGGCTGAAGGAGCTCGAAGCCGAGAATGGCAAGCTCAAGCGGCTGCTGGCCGAATCGATCCTCGATGCGGAGGCGCTGAAAGCGGCTTTAGGCCGAAAACGCTGAGCCCCCAGCAAAAGCGTGAGGCAGTCATGGTGATGCAGGAATCGACGAAGATTTCCGAACGCCGTGCCTGCCAGCTGGTGGGTCTATCGCGCACGGTGCTGCACTACGCGTCAAAGGCGCAGCCAGAGAATGAGCAATTACAGGCCAGACTGGTCGAACTCGCCGGAGAGCGGCGCCGGTTCGGCTATCGGCGCCTGCACGCTCTGGTTCGACGGGAAGGTGTTGCGGTCAATCACAAACGACTCTATCGGCTCTACAGCGATGCCGGCCTGACGGTCAGGCGGCGCAAGAGGCGGCATGGTGTCGCGGTCGAACGGCAAGCACTTGAGCTGCCCTCGGGTCCGAACGAGGTCTGGTCGATGGATTTTGTCAGTGATGCCTTGGCCAGCGGCCGACGAATCAAGGTGCTGACCATCGTCGATGATTTCAGCAAGGAATCTGTCGATCTGGCAGTCGACTTCGGCATCTCGGGGCATTACGTCACGCGGGTGCTTGATCAGGCAGCCCGGTTCCGTGGCTACCCCAAGGCCATCCGGACCGACCAAGGGCCTGAATTTACCGGCAAGGCACTCGACCAGTGGGCTTGTCAGCATGGCGTTCAGCTCAAACTGATCCAGGCAGGCAAACCGACCCAGAATGCTTTCATCGAGAGCTTCAATGGCCGATTCCGGGACGAGTGTCTGAATGACCACTGGTTTACGAGTCTGGCTGAGGCTCGTATCCTGATCGCTGTCTGGCGCCGGGATTACAACCAGCACCGGCCCCACAGTGCGCTGGGTTACCAAACTCCGGCAGAGTTTGCGGCCAAGCATCGGACAACGCGTTCCGACCTGCCGGCCGTGGAAGAGTGTCTTTAGCAGTGCAACCCAAGGACTTTTACTAAAAGGCCCTTGGCACTAAATCCGGGGGCACCTCAGAATTCTTCGAATCGATGAATGGGTTGCTCCGGACTGCCCAAGGTAAAGCCAAGCTGGCAAACGCACATGCTGAAGTGGAATCGAAAGTTAGACGGGAAATCGAGATCACGGAGGCTGTTCGCCTGACGTTTGGCGAGACCATTGACCCCCCAACAGTTCGGGCAATGGCCGAAGCCTTATTGGCGTATTCCGATCCCGAGGCTATCAATGCAGAAACCAAGCGGCTCGGGGTTGATCGGGTGTGTTTCTTCATAAGCCGGAAATACGAATTGAAAGCGGCGCTTAAGCGTAATGACCTCCCGAAGGTTGTCCTGCTGGTGGCGGAAATCCGTCTGGCGGTTGGTGAGCAAGGCCGACTATCAAATCATCGTGGTAAAACCGACTATGATGTGGGTTGGGCCGACTTTGTTAGATTTCGTGCGAACGAAAATCGCTGACATCAACGAAGGCTGAATATTTGTTTTCTATTGTTGGAAGCGAGTTTGAGCTTGATCGCTGTACGGGCTAGTTGCCCGTGGCAAACTTCCGAGCCTTCAGTTGGACAGGAATGCTCGGGGTCTGCCCCGGCGTGGCAGCGTGTTTTCTGGTTGGCGGCATTGCTGAACGCCAAACAGGTTGTCCTGCCAAGAGCGAAATGCTTCTGGGTGCCAATACACCCTTCGCCCGATACTCGTGGGCGGTGGCAGTGTCCCGTCGGCAATCCAATTATCGATAGTACGTTTTGAGACGGAGAGCAGTTCCGCGGCGGCTTCCTTTGTGACCAATTTTTGAGGTTGGAGGGTATCCATGCTGAGCATCCAAAACTCAGTATAGGGAGTGCATGAACATAACAGCCAACCAAAAGTCAAAAATGCCAATGTTCTATTTTTGTGCGATTTTGTGCTCCAATCGTGTGCCAATGCTCCAGAAAAATCGTGCATTTTGTTGCATGTAGTTGCACGTTGCTGCACAATAGGTCACTGAATTTACGTCGTTTTTATTTTTGTACCGTATGGCTAAAGGCGGCCAAAACGGGTTCGGGACGCAGGGGTCGCAAGTTCGAATCCTGTCACTCCGACCAAAACACTGCAAAGAAAAAGCACTTAGCCATCCCTCGGGGTGGCTTTTTGCTTTCTGGATTCAGCCTTTTAATGCTCCTTCGAGCCTCCTCATCGCTTATCAGTGTGACTCATAGGAGACAGTCGGGTTACCGACTGCCTAAATTCAGACAATCACTTTCTGGTCGCAGTCCGCTGCCAGATTGTCCGGGTGCCTGCATTCGTATCTTCGGAGAAGCGGGCAGGGTATTGAAGTGTGGTAAAAATAGAAGCTTACGGATTTTTCGTAAGCTTTTTTTGTATCCGGGATAAACGATGAAATACCTGCTTTTGTTTGCCTTCCTGGCGATAGTCTGGTGGTTATGGTCCAAGCGTCAGGTGACGGGGGGCTCTGATGCCTCGCCGCAGCAGGATCCAGCACCTGAGAAAATGGTGGCCTGCGCACATTGTGGCGTGCACCTGCCCGAGAGTGAGAGCATCGTAGGGGGGAATCGGGTCTATTGCAGCGAAGCACATCGCTTGGCGGCTAGCGACACGGAGCATTGATGCGGAACTGGCTTTCTTCGACCTGGGAGGCCAACTGGCGTTCATTCCAGTATTTCAACCTGTACCGGCTGGTGTTGGCTGCGCTGTTTTTTCTGGCCATTGTATTTCCCCACGACTGGACGGCCCGCCTAAATTTGCTGCCTTCCCCGTTGATGTTCGGGCTGACTGGCGGATACATGCTGGTCACGGTCGCGGGCTTGTTACTGGCAACGCATTGGCAGCGGCGGTTCAACAGCCAGTTGTCGGCTCAGATGGTGGTCGATGTCGGCGTCGTCAGCTCGTTGATGTACTTGGCGGGCGGTGTCAGCAGTGGATTGAGCGTGTTGCTGCTGGTGTCGCTGGCGGCGGCCAGCCTGGTTGGACGCGGGCGCCTGGTCTTGTTCTATGCGGCGCTTGCGACGTTGGCAATTTTGCTGACCCAGATATACGGGATTGTTACCAAAGATTTTGACGAATCGTCGATTGTTCAGGCCGGGTTAATTTCCGCCGGTTTCTTCGCAACCGCGATACTTGCCCGGTTGCTTGGGCAGCGGGCGATGGTAAACGAGGATCTGGCGCGCCGACGCGGCGAGGCGCTCGGTAACCAGATACTGATCAGCCAACGTGTTGTGGAGCGAATGCAGGACGGTGTGCTGATCATTGCCAAGCGTGGTGTGGTGAGTCATTGCAATCCGGTCGCCAGGGCAATGCTGGGCCTGCCAGGAGAGGACGGGCAAGTCGAGTTGGCCGAGCAGGCGCCGATCCTGGCGCGCGCACTGCAGGCATGGGATAAGGATGGCGGCGATGAAGGCCTGCATTTTTGCGGTGCGGACGGGCGTGAATTGCGGGCGCGGTTCGAACGGACGGCGAGTTTAGATGGTGAAGTACTGGTTTTTCTTGACGACGTCGGGCGTATCAAGGAGCGTGCCCAGCAGTTGAAATTGGCCTCTTTGGGCCGGTTGACCGCAAGCATTGCCCACGAAATCCGCAACCCTTTGTCGGCCATTGGCCATGCCGGCGAGTTGCTGCGCGAGGAACGTCGCGGCGAGATGCAGGATCGCCTTTTGCGTATTCTCAACGACAATGTGATTCGGCTTGACCGAATTGTCGGCGATATTCTTGAATTGGGTCGCCAGAGCCGGGCCGAGCCCGAGTTGCTGCGTGCCGACGAGTTTTGTGTCAGCTTTGTCGAGCATTTCAACGCGACAGAAAGCCTGTCGCCTGGCATCGTCCAGCTTAAAGAGATGTCGCCGCTCAATATCTGCTTTGATCGCTCCCATTTGCATCAGGTGTTGTGGAACCTCGTCAGCAACGCGCTGCGCCATTCGAGCCGAGGCCCTGGGGCTGTCCGGATCGAACTGGGCAGCAGCCATGGCGACGGCCGGGTAGAATTGCATGTGATCGATGACGGCCCCGGCGTTCCGGAAAACGTACGTGAGCAGATTTTCGAGCCATTCTTCACGACGCATACGCAGGGAACGGGTTTGGGCCTGTTCATCGCTCGCGAATTGTGTGCGACCAACGGGGCGAGCCTGGCGCTGGCGGAGTCGTTAGCCGGGGCGCATTTTATTGTTGCAGGGAGAAATGACAAGTGTCTGTTGCCAGAACCGAACGGCGCCCGCGCGGCGAAATGAGCCGGGTCCTCGTCATTGACGACGAGGCGGATATTCGCGAACTGATCGATCTGACGCTGGTCCGCATGGGGCTGGCTACAGTGTGCGTCGGCTCGGTTGCCGAGGCGCGGGCTGCCCTCGATAGCGATGTCTTTCAGCTTTGCCTGACCGATATGCGCCTGCCGGATGGCGATGGTCTGGAGATTGTTCGCTGTATTACCGAACATCATCAGCAGACGCCGGTGGCCGTGATTACTGCTTACGGCAGTGCGGAAAATGCAGTGGCTGCCCTGAAGGCCGGTGCCTTCGATTATTTGGCCAAGCCGGTGGGCCTTGAGCAGTTGCGCGCCCTCGTCAAGTCGGCACTGCGTCTGCCGGGTGGCGGGCAGGATAGCGAGAATCCGCTGCAGTCTCTGATCGGCGATTCGCCAAGCATGCAACAGGTACGGGCGATGATCGAAAAGCTGGCGCGTAGCCAGGCGCCAATTTATATTTCCGGAGAGTCGGGTAGCGGCAAGGAACTGGCGGCACGGCTGATCCATGGCCGAAGCGCGCGGGCGGCCGGCACTTTTGTCCCGGTGAACTGCGGGGCGATTCCGGAAAACCTCATGGAAAGCGAGTTCTTTGGCTATCGCAAAGGCGCCTTTACCGGTGCCGATAGTGAGCGCGAGGGCTTTTTCCAGGCCGCCCATGGTGGCACGCTATTCCTTGATGAAGTCGCCGATCTGCCGCTGGCCATGCAGGTCAAGCTGTTGCGCGCCATTCAGGAAAAGCGCGTGCGCAAGGTGGGGAGCGTTGCCGAGGAGCCGGTCGATGTCCGGATCATCTGTGCCACGCACAAAAATCTGCGTGAGCTGGTGGACCGGGGCGCCTTCCGTCAGGACTTGTATTACCGGCTAAATGTCATCGAGCTACGGATGCCGCCGTTGCGCGAGCGTATGGAGGATATCGTGCCGCTGGTCGATGCCATCCTGCGCCGGGTCTTCGGCGATGCGCCACCCAAGCTGTCGAGCGGTGCGGTCAAGGCGCTGTCGTTTTACTCCTTTCCGGGCAATGTCCGCGAACTGGAAAATATTCTCGAGCGGGCAACGGCGCTTTGTTCTGGTGACCTGATTGAGGTCGAGGACTTACATCTTGGCCCGGAAGAGATGTCAGGAGTCGAGGATCAAGGGCGTGGCAGTGAAACGCTCGACGAATACCTCAATCGCCTCGAGCGTCAGGCCATTCTCGAAGCCCTGCAGAAAGCCGAAGGCAACCGCACCGCGGCAGCTCGCCTACTCGGGGTGACCTTCCGCTCGATGCGCTATCGTCTTGAGCGCTTGGGCATCGAGTGATGTCGTGGCAGCCTGATGGTTGGCTGGATGGGGTGGGCTGGCTGCCTTCTCCCAACTTTGGTGAGCGGCCGGCTGGCGAGCCAGTGTCGCTGGTGGTCATTCACAACATCAGCCTGCCGCCTGACGAGTTCGGTGGTGACTGGGTCGAGGATTTTTTCCTTAATCGGCTCGATCCTACGGTCAACCGGTATTTTTCGACAATTTTCAAATTGCAGGTCTCGGCCCATTTTTACGTTCGACGCGATGGCCGGGTCGTCCAGTTCGTCGGCTGCGACCAGCGGGCCTGGCATGCCGGGCAGTCGTGCTGGTGTGAGCGTGACAACTGCAACGACTACTCGGTCGGTATCGAACTGGAAGGCTCGGATACGCAGCCGTTCACGGCCGAGCAGTACGCGGCCCTGTGGGGTGTGCTCGATGCCTTGCGCGCGCGTTACCCGATTGCGGCCATCGCCGGCCATTGCCACATCGCGCCCGGACGGAAGACCGATCCCGGGCCATATTTCGACTGGCCGGCTTTGAAAACGCGCTATCCGGATGTGGACTTACCGGCCGAAATAACGGCTTAGGCGTTCCGCCGCTTCGGCCAGCCGGGCTACATCTGTCGTGTAGGCGAAGCGGATATATTTTTCCGGTTCGTTGCTGCCGAAATCAAGGCCGGGTGTTGCGGCAACTCCGGTTTTCTCCAGCAAATCCTTGGCCAGCGTGTAGCTGTCATCGGCCAGCGCCGAACAGTCGCAATAGAGATAGAAGGCGCCTTCAGGACGGGCGGTGACGCGAAAGCCGATCTGCTCCAGCGCCGGGGCGAGGAAGTCGCGGCGGCGACGAAACTCGGCACGTCGGATTTCGAGGAGGGCGATGGTTTCCGGCTCGAAGGCTGCCAGCGCGCCGTACTGGGCGGGTGTCGAGGGGCAGAGTGTCAGGTTCTGCGCCAGTTTTTCGACGTCGCGCAGGTAGGGCTCAGGGATGACCATCCAGCCCAATCGCCAGCCCGTCATCTGAAAATACTTGGAAAAGCTGTTCAAAACCCAGATATCGTCGCCGGCGGAGCAGGCCGTTGGGGCGTCGATTTCGTAGGTCAGCCCGTGGTAAATCTCGTCGACCAGAAAATGCCCGTTGTTCTCGCGGCAAACCTCGGCCAAGGCCTCGATCTCGGCCAGCGTTAGCAGGGTGCCTGTCGGGTTGGCCGGCGAGGCGACGAGCAGACCGGCGGTGCTCGGCTTCCAGTGCTGACGAAGCAATTCCGGTGTCGGCTGAAAGTTGGTTTCGGGGCCGACCGGGATGTTCTGCGGTCGCCCGTCAAAAGTGCGCAAAATATGGCGATTACACGGGTAGCCCGGATCGGTCAGCAACCACTCGCTGCCGGGATCGGCCAGGCAGGCAAAAGCCAGATTCAAGGCACCGGAGGCGCCATTGGTCACGGCAATGCGACTGGCCGGTACGCTAACGCCGTAGCGTTTGTGGTAAAAGGCGCTGATCGCTTGACGCAATTCCGGCAAACCAAGCGCCTCGGTATATTTCGTTTTTCCGCTTTTTATCGCGTTGACCGCAGCATTCGTGATGGGCTCCGGTGTCGGGAAGTCCGGTTCGCCGACTTCCATGTGAATGATGTCGCGCCCTTCGGCTTCGAGCTGGCGGGCGCGGGTCAGCAGTTCGACGACGTGGAAGGGTTCAATGTCGGCAAGGCGTTGGGCGGGGCGATACATGCGGCTCTCCAAAACAGAACGGCCACCGGGTTTGGCGAACCCCGGTGGCCGTTCATCAAAGCACTAGCTTAGATCAGGCTGCGCTCTTGAACAGCGCCATTTCGAACAGTTCGCGCTTCAGGGTGAATTCGCGCGGCAACTTTTCGCCCATCTTGTCGAACCACTCCTTGTGGCCGGCTAGTTCGGATTTCCAGGCATCGGCGTCAATGTTGGTCAGGCCTTCGAATTCAACCTTGGTGATGTCCAGACCGGTCCAGTCGATGTCTTCGAATTTCGGCATCCAGCCCAGTGCGGTTTCCTTGGCAGCAACCTTGCCCTTGCAACGCTGAACGATCCACTTCAGGACGCGCATGTTGTCGCCGAAGCCCGGCCACATGAATTCGCCCTTTTCGTTCATGCGGAACCAGTTCACGCAGAAGATCTTCGGAGCGGCATCGACGGTCTTGCCCATCTTCAACCAGTGGTTGAAGTAGTCGCCCATGTGGTAACCGCAGAACGGCAGCATGGCGAACGGGTCGCGGCGGACAACGCCTTGCTGGCCGAAGGCGGCCGCAGTGGTTTCGGAGCCGAGGGTGGCGGCCATATAGACGCCGTAGTTCCAGTTGAAGGCTTCGTATACCAGCGGCACGGTGGTAGCGCGACGGCCGCCGAAGATGAAGGCGGAAATCGGCACGCCGGCCGGGTCTTCCCAGGCGGCATCAACGGACGGGCACTGGCTGGCCGGCGCGGTGAAGCGCGAATTGGCGTGGGCGGCCTTCTTGCCGGCCTTGCCGTCTGCCGGCGTCCAGTCGTTGCCTTGCCAGTCGATCAGGTGATCCGGCGCCTGCTTGGTCAGGCCTTCCCACCACACGTCGCCATCATCGGTCAGAGCGACGTTGGTGAAAATGATGTTTTCCTTCAGCGTGGCCAGCGCGTTGAAGTTGGTCTTTTCCGAGGTGCCCGGAGCGACCCCGAAGAAACCGGCTTCCGGGTTAATGGCGTAGAAACGGGTGGTGCCATCCGTGTCGACACGCGGCTTGATCCAGGCGATGTCGTCGCCGATGGTGGTGATCTTCCAGCCGTCCAAGGTCTTCGGCGGGATCAGCATGGCAAAATTGGTCTTGCCACAGGCCGACGGGAAAGCGGCCGCAACGTAGTTCTTTTCACCCTCCGGCGATTCAACGCCGAGGATGAGCATGTGTTCGGCCAGCCAGCCTTGATCGCGTGCCATGTTGGAGGCAATGCGCAGGGCGAAGCACTTCTTGCCGAGCAGGGCGTTGCCACCGTAGCCGGAACCGTAGGACCAGATTTCGCGGGTTTCCGGGTAATGCACGATGTACTTGACGGTCGGGTTGCACGGCCACTTGCTGTCTTGCTGGCCGGCTTCGAGCGGGGCGCCGACGGAGTGGATGCAAGGCACGAACTCGCCATCGCTGCCGAGCACATCAAAGACGGCCTTGCCCATGCGGGTCATCGTGCGCATGTTGGTGACGACGTAGGCCGAGTCGGTAATTTCGAAACCGATGTGGGCGATTGGCGAACCGAGCGGACCCATGCTGAATGGGATGACGTACATCGTACGGCCCTTCATGCAGCCCTTGAACACGCCGTTCAGGGTGGTACGCATGACGGCAGGATCTTCCCAGTTGTTGGTCGGGCCGGCGTCCTCTTTTTTGGCTGAGCAGATATAGGTGCGGTCTTCGACGCGGGCGACGTCGGAAGGGTCCGAGCAAGCCAGGTAGGAGTTCGGGCGCTTGGCATCGTTGAGCTTAACGAAAATGCCGGCCTCTACCATTTCACCGCACAGGCGGTCATACTCTTCCTGCGACCCGTCGGCCCAGTAGATTCGGTCTGGCTGGGTCAGTTCGGCGATTTCGGCAACCCATTGTTTCAGGGCTTCGTGTTTGACGTATGCAGGGGCGTTCAGCGGTGCGGTCATGGCGGTGTCTCTCTCCAAGTGGCTGATATTAGATAAGTTTCACGCCAGTCGCCGGGAGCTGCTGCCAAGACTTCGAGCGGCGCTGAGGCCGTCGGCTGGGAAGCCCGTAATTATGCATCAAAGTAGGGTAAACATCCACTTGACTTAACTGGGCTACGTGATTTCCACGGGTGAAAGCGCTGGTGTTGCATGGTATTATGTTCCGCGATTTGAAATTGCATTTCACAATACAAAATGGAGACAATCATGGATTCTCGGCAACTACGTGAAGCAGCGCTCTACTATCACCGCGAGCCCAAGCCGGGCAAGATCGCGGTCACCCCGATCAAACAGCTTACAAATCAATACGATCTGTCGATGGCCTACTCCCCCGGCGTGGCCTTCGCCTGCGAGGAAATCGTCGCCGATCCGCGCGAAGCCAGCACGCTGACTTCGCGGGCCAATCTGGTTGGCGTCATCACCAACGGCACGGCCGTTCTCGGCCTCGGTGCCATTGGTCCGCTCGCTGCCAAACCGGTCATGGAAGGCAAGGGCGTCCTGTTCAAGAAGTTCGCCAACATCGACGTCTTCGATATCGAAATCGAAGAGCGCGACCCCGACAAGCTGATCGACACCATCGCCTCGCTCGAGCCGACCTTCGGCGGCATCAATCTGGAAGACATCAAGGCCCCCGAGTGCTTCTACATCGAGAAGAAGCTGCGCGAGCGCATGAAGATCCCCGTCTTCCATGACGACCAGCACGGCACGGCGATTGTTGTCGGTGCCGCCATCCTCAATGGCCTGCATCTGATCGGCAAGGATTTGTCCAAGGTCAAGATCGTTACTTCCGGCGCGGGCGCTGCCGCCCTGGCCTGTCTCGACCTGCTGGTCATGCTCGGCGCGCCGCCCAGCAATATCTGGGTGACCGATATCAAGGGTCTGGTCTATGAAGGCCGTATTGAAGAGATGGATGAAATCAAGGCACGCTACGCCAAGGTGACGGATGCCCGGACGCTCGGCGAAGTGATCGCCGATGCCGATGTCTTCCTTGGCCTGTCGGCCGGTGGCGTGCTGAAGCCGGACATGGTCGCCAAGATGGCGGCTAACCCGCTGATCATGGCGCTGGCCAACCCGACGCCGGAAATTACGCCAGAACTGGTCAAGAGCGTTCGTAACGACGCCATTATTTGTACCGGCCGCTCGGACTATCCGAATCAAGTTAACAACGTGCTGTGCTTCCCCTTCATTTTCCGCGGCGCGCTTGATGTCGGCGCGACGACCATTACCGAGGAAATGAAGATGGCTGCCGTCAAGGCCATTGCCGAACTGGCCCGCGCCGAGCAATCCGAGGTCGCCGCCCGCGCCTATGGTGAAAAGGTCGCCAGCTTTGGTCCTGAGTACCTAATCCCGAATCCGTTCGACCCGCGCCTGATCGTCAAGATCGCACCGGCTGTCGCCAAGGCCGGTATGGATTCCGGTGTCGCGACGCGGCCGATCAAGGACTGGGATGCTTACATCCAGGGCTTGAACGAATTTGTTTACCACTCCGGCATGATCATGAAGCCGGTCTTCTCGCAGGCCAAGATGGCGCCGAAGCGCATCGTCTTTGCCGAGGGCGAGGATGAGCGCGTGCTGCGTGCCGTGCAGGTGATTCGCGATGAAGGCATCGCCAGCCCCATCCTGATCGGGCGGACCAGCGAAATCAATCGCAGCATCGAGGCAGCTGGTTTGCGCATCCGTGAGGGCGAGGATTTCGAGGTTATCCACGGCGATAACTGCGCCTTCTTCGACGAGCATTTCGAGGAATTCGCGACCACCTATCACCGCCTGATGGAACGCAAGGGCGTTTCGCCCGAATTTGCCCGCAGAGAAATTCGTCGTCGCGCCACGCTGTACGGTTCGTTGATGGTTCACCTCGGCTATGCCGACGGGCTGATTTGCGGGACCTTCGGCCGCCATGAGACACACCGTGACTACGTCGAAAGCGTCATCGGCAAGCAGCAAGGGGTGGATCGTTGCTACGCGATGAATCTGCTCATGCTACCCGGCCGCACGGTGTTCATTGGTGACACCTACGTCAATTACGACCCAACAGCTGAGCAGCTAGCCGACATGACCCTGCTCGCCGCTCAGGAAATCCGCAATTTCGGTATCCAGCCCAAGGTGGCGCTGCTCTCGCATTCGACCTTCGGCACGGCAAACACACCGACCTCGCTGAAAATGCGTGAGGTGCTGGCAATTCTCAACCAGCGGGCACCGGATCTCGAAGTCGAAGGTGAAATGCACGGGGACGCGGCGCTCGATGAACGCATCCGCCAGAGTGCCTTCCCGAACTCCCGGCTCAAGGGGCAGGCCAACCTGCTGGTCATGCCGACGCTGGATGCTGCCAACATCTCGTTCAACCTGCTGAAAGTGGCCGCCGGTGACAACCTGACCATCGGCCCCATCCTGCTCGGCGCGGCCAAGCCGGTCAATATCCTGACGCCGACCGCGACGGTGCGACGGATTGTCAATATGACGGCACTGACCGTGGTTGATGCCGTATAAGTGCATTCTTAAGTTATTCTTGTATCTATCTATTTTTATTGATATTTCACGGCCTCCTGCTAAACTAAGGTAAAATCCGCGCGATGTTGGCAGGAGGTGGTGAATGAAGCACAAATTGAAGGCAGCCTTGCTGGCCGTAGCCATGCTGGGACTTGGCGCCCAAATGCCGCTGGCGGCGGCGCCGGCCAATAAGGCAGAGCCACAGACGGCGAAAAAAGGTCACGTGACGGCAGCCAAAAAGGCGCCCGCGCAAGCCAAGTCGGCGGCAGAAAAATCGCCCCGGAAACTGGCTCGGAAGGCTGTTCCGGGCAAGAAGGCATCAGCTAGCGATGCAAGGAAATCACAGGTTGCGCACGGGTTGTCGGGAAGGCATGCTCGCCATGCCTCCATGGCCGATATGGATCCGGGACGTTTGGCGCTCTATTCAGCTTCGGCCTTGGTCATCGATCAAAGCAACGGTCAGGTAATGCTGGAGAAACAACCGGACATGGTGGTGCCGATTGCCTCGATCTCCAAACTGATGACGGCGATGGTGGTGCTCGATGCCAAGCTTGATCTGCAGGAAGTCATCGCCATTGGCGACGACGATGTGGACGGCCTCAAAGGCACGCGTTCCCGCTTGCCGGTCGGCACGACGATGACGCGTGAAGCAGCCATGCTGCTGGCGCTGATGTCCTCGGAAAACCGCGCCGCGCACGCGCTGGGCCGGCACTATCCGGGCGGCATGCATGCGTTTGTCCTGGCGATGAACAAAAAGGCCCAGGCCTTGGGTATGTACAACAGTCGCTTCGAAGAGCCGACGGGGCTTTCCAGCAACAACGTGTCGACCGCGCATGATCTGGCTCGCATGGTCGCTGCGGCGGCACGCTATCCGGAAATCCGCAATTTTTCGACGACGGCGGAAGCCAAGGTTGAGTTGAACGGGCACATCCGTGACTTCCACAATACCAATGCGCTGGTGCGCAGCGACAACTGGGAAATCGGTGTTTCGAAGACCGGTTACATTTCCGAAGCCGGTCGTTGTCTGGTCATGCAGGCCAGGGTGGCTGACCGCCCGGTAGTCATCGTGCTGCTCGATTCACAGGGCAAGATGACGCGGGTCGGCGATGCAAACCGGATCAAGCGCTGGATGGAAAGCGCCAGTGTGACGGTGGAGCGCCGCCGGGTCTGATAGCCTGACTGTGCACCAAAGGCCGCCGTGTGCGGCCTTTATTTTTTTGGGCCGGTGTAGCCGAGGGTTTGCGAGACGGCGTCGGCTGTCTGCTTGACCAGACGAGCCCAGTCGGGATCGTGCCGGTCGGCTGGAGCAGAAACCGAAAGAGCCGCTACGACGTTGCCTTCATCGTCATGGATGGGGGCGGCGACGCACTTGAGGCCAAGTTCGGCTTCTTCATCGTCGTAGGCGACGCCGTGGCGACGCACCTTGTCGAGTTCCTTTTCGAGCGCGACAAGGGTGGTCAGCGAATGCGGTGTCTTGCCCGGCAGCCCGGTCCGCTTGGCGTAGTCGCGCACTTTTTGCGAGCTTTCGGCTGCGAGGAAGAGCTTGCCGAGCGAAGTCAGATGCAGTGGGGCGCGGCCGCCGACCAGATAGACAACACGGACCAGGGCGCGACCCGAGGAGGTGCGTTCGAGATAGACGATTTCGTCTTCGTGACGGGCGCCGAGATTGATCGCCTCGCCAATTTTCTCGTGCAATTCCTGCATGAAAGGCAGGGCGACTTCCCGCATGTTGATGCGGGATTTGACGATGCCGCCGAGTTCCAGCAGGCGGATGCCGAGGCGATAGCTGCCGGAGTCATCGCGTTCGACGAAGCGAGCGGCGCTCATGGCGGCCAGGATGCGGTGCGCAGTCGACGGATGGAGTTCGGTGGCCTGGGCCAGATGCTTGAGGCTTGCCGAGTCGGGGGACGTGGCGAGAGCGTCGAGCAGCGACATCATGCGCTCGATGACCTGGATGGTGCCTGGCGTTTTGGCCGGCCCGCTGGCAGCTTCGGACAACTGGATTCCTTTATTGGTGTGCTTTGAGTAGCATTAGCCACTTCGTTTTCTTGTGCGCCGCAATATTAGCATGCGCTTAGCCCTCTACGTCACCTGTCTGGTCGATCTGATGCGTCCTTCAGTCGGCTTTGCCGCCTTGCGCTTGCTCGAAGCGACTGGCGCCGAGGTTGTTGTGCCGGAGGGCCAGACGTGCTGCGGTCAACCAGCCTGGAGTGCCGGAAATCGGCCGCTTGCCGTCGCTCTGGCGAAGAAGGCGATGGCCGAGCTGGAGGCTTACGATGCCGTGGTGATTCCGTCCGGATCGTGCGCCGACCAGATACGGAATGTCTATCCGCAGTTGTTTGCTGACGATCCGCACTGGGCCGGGAGAGCGCGGGTGCTGGCCGAGCGGACGCATGAGCTGACGAGCTTTCTGGCCGACGTCATGAAGAGCGATTTCGCCGCGCCCGACTTCGCCGGCAGCGTCACCTACCACGACGCCTGCAAGGGCCTGCGCGGCCTGGGCATCAAGCATCAGCCGCGTGAACTGCTGCTCAAGGTACGCGGCCTGAGCCTCAAGGAAATGCCCGATTGCGAGGAGTGCTGCGGCTTTGGTGGCGCGTTTTCGGTCAAATTTGGCGAGGTGTCGACCCAGATTGTCGACCGCAAATGCGATGCGATAGCGGCCGCCGGGGCCGATGCCGTGGTCGGCGGCGACCTCGGCTGCCTGATCAATATCGAAGGCCGTATGCGCCGGCGCGGCAACGAGACGACGCGCGTTTTGCACATTGCCGAAGTACTGGCCGGCGGGGGCGAAGGCTGATGTTGGCAGCCGGTCGTTCGCAAGCCATGCATTTTCACGCCAGGGCCGGGGAAAAAGTCCGGAATGCCGTGCTGCAACGCGCTTTGCAGAAGGCCAAGCCGCTATTTGTCGGTAAGCGCGCCAAGGGCATCGCTTCGCTGGCCGAGGATGGCCTCGATTTCGAAATGCTACGGTCAACCGGAAAAAACATCCGAAATCGAAATCTCGCCGATCTCGATGTCTGGCTCGATATTTTCGAGGAGCGGGCCACGGCGACCGGCGCCGAGGTGCTGTGGGCGCGCGATGGTGCCGAGGTCAGCCGGTTGGTCGTCGACATCGCCCGTCGCCATGGCGTGAGCAAGGCGGTCAAGTCGAAATCGATGCTCTCCGAGGAGGCGCATCTCAACGAGGCGTTGGCCGCTGCCGGCATCCGCCCGGTCGAGACCGACCTCGGCGAATACATCGTCCAACTGGCCGGCGAGACACCGTCGCATATCATTGCGCCGGCCGTGCACAAGACAATCGGCGAGATTGAGGCGCTGTTTGCCACGGAGCATGGTCGGCCGCTCGAAACGCGGACCTCGGCCGATATCCCGGCCATGGCGCAAGAGGCCCGCGCCGTGCTGCGCCAGCATTTCCTGAGCGCTGAGATTGGCATTTCCGGTGCCAATTTCCTGATTGCCGAAACCGGCAGCGCGGCGCTCGTCACCAACGAAGGCAACGGCCGCATGGTGACGACGCTGCCGAAAGTCCATGTGGTGATCACCGGCATCGAGAAAGTTGTCCCGACGCTGGAAGACTTTGCGACGCTCATGCGCCTGCTGCCACGTTCGGCCACCGGCCAGTCGATCTCCAATTATGTCTCGCTGCTGACCGGTACCAAGCGCGAAGGCGACCACGACGGTCCGGAAAAAACCGTCTTCATCCTCGTCGACAACGGCCGGGCCAACCTGCTCGGCTCCGACTACCAGGACATGCTGCGCTGCATTCGCTGCGGCGCCTGCATGAATCACTGCCCGGTCTATTTTTCGCTCGGTGGCCACGCCTACGGCTGGGTCTATCCCGGCCCCATGGGTTCGGTGCTGACGCCGCTGTACACAGGCATCGAGAACGCCCTCGACCTGCCGCACGCCTCCACCGGCTGCAACCAGTGCGGCGCCGTCTGCCCGGTCGACATTCCGCTGCCTGCCCTCATGCATCGCCTGCGCGAGGAACAGAACGAGCGCGGCCTGCGCCCGTGGTCCGAGCGGCTGGCGCTCAAGGCCTGGGCCTGGGTGGCCGGTCGGCCGGCGCTCTACCGCTGGTTCGCCCGGCGCGCGGCGCGCTACCTCAACTGGCTGGCCGACGGCAGCGGCCGCATCCGCATTTTTGGCCTGGCCCCGGAGTGGACCGCAGGACGCGATCTGCCGGTATCCTCCGGCCGGACATTTCACGAACTTTACTCAGCAAGAAAGAAGCCCTGAACATGGAATTTGCCGCCGAAGGCCCGAAAGCCATCCCCCTGTGGATCAACGGTCATGCCTTTTTGACTGTGACCGACGCCTTTTTTGACGTGACCAATCCGGCCACCGGCGAGGCGATTCGTCGCGTGCCGCTGTGTGGGGCGAGCGAGGCGGCCGAGGCCGTCGCTGCGGCGCAGGCGGCGCAGCCGGCGTGGGCGATGATGGGCATGCCGGCGCGGCGCCTTTGCCTGGTGGCGCTGGGCGATGCGCTCGACAGCTATACCGGGCACTTCGCCAAACTGCTGATGCAGGACTGCGGTTTCGACGAAGCACGGGCCATCGCTGAAGTCGGCGAGGCGGTCGCCGCCTTGCATGGCGCTTCGGTCGGCGAAACCGGGATTTTCGGCTTGGTCCTCGATGCCTCGCGGCCCTTGGCTGGCCTGGCCGAAATCGTTGCGCCGGCGCTCATGGCCGGCGCAACGGTGGTTGTCAAGCCGAGCCCGAAGGCGCCGTCGGCGGCCTACGCCCTGTGC
This sequence comes from Ferribacterium limneticum, assembly GCF_020510585.1. Taxonomy (GTDB): domain Bacteria; phylum Pseudomonadota; class Gammaproteobacteria; order Burkholderiales; family Rhodocyclaceae; genus Azonexus. The sequence continues at coordinate 835,818 of NZ_CP075190.1, forward strand.
GAACTCTCCGGGCGAGCCGATTGGCCAGCCGGCGTGCTTAATTTGTTGCAGGGCGATACGGCGGCGATCGAAGGCTTGTGCGCCGCCGGCATTGATCGGCTTGTCTATGCCGGCCACGCGGCCCTCGGCGTTCAAGTTGGTGCGATTGCCGAAACGGCCGGTACGCCTTTCGAGATGAAAGCCACCTGATGCTGCGTATCGTCCAGCTCGAAGGCGAATCGCTGATTGCCGAGGTTCGGCGGCCGGCTTTCGCCCACGACTGGGTCGAGCATGCCAAAACGGCACCGGCCCAGGTCATCGAGCGTCTGGCCGGGGCGACGATAGCCATCACCAACAAGGTGGCGATCGATGCCGCTGCCGTCGCCGCGCTGCCCGATCTCAAAATGATCGCCGTCTCGGCGACCGGCACCAACAACGTTGATCTCGAGGCCTGCCGGGCGCGTGGCATTATTGTTTCCAATATCCGCGGCTATGCGGTGCACACCGTGCCCGAGCACGTCATGGCCCTGCTCCTGGCTCTCTCGCGTAACCTCGTCGCCTGGCGCGAAACCCTGCTGGCCGGCGGCTGGCAGCGTTCCGAACAATTCTGTCTGTTCGATCATCCGATCCGCGACCTGCACGGCGCGACGCTTGGCCTGATCGGCAGCGGCACGCTGGGCAACGGCGTGGCGCGGCTGGCCGAAGCCTTCGGCATGCGCGTCCGGCGCGCCGAGCGCAAGGGGGCGACGGTCGTTCGCCCTGGCTACACGGCATTCGCCGAGGTACTGGCTGAGTCGGATGCGATCAGCCTGCATTGCCCGCTGACGGCTGACACCCTCAACCTGATCGGCGAAGCCGAGCTGCGCGCGATGAAGCGTTCGGCCTTGCTCATCAACACGGCGCGCGGCGGTATCGTCGATGAACTGGCGCTGATCAGCGCCCTCAAGGAAGGCTGGATTGCTGGGGCTGGATTCGACGCGATTACTGCCGAGCCGCCACCGGCCAATCACCCGATGGTCGATCCGGCCCTGCTTGCCCTGCCCAATTTTTTGCTGACGCCGCATGTCGCGTGGTCGAGCCGGCCGGCCATGCAGACGCTGGCCGATCAGTTGATCGACAACATCGAAGCCTTCGTTGCCGGGGCGCCGAAGAACCGCGTGGCATGAGCGCTAAAGACGAGATTCTTGGGCGCGTCCGGCGCGGTGTCGGCAAGGATGATTTTGCCAAACGGCGGGCGGCTGCCATTGCTTCGTTGATATCAGCAGAGCGCGGGCCGCAGCCGGTGATGAACGCCGATCTCGTCGCTCGCTTCCGCGCCAAGGCCGAATACCTGGCGAGCACCGTCGCGGGCGTTGCCTCGCTGGCCGAGGTGCCGGCAGCGGTGGCGGCCTATCTTGCAGCGAAGGGGCTGGCCGGCGAGGCGGTGGCAACGGCCGATGTCGGCAGTCTGGACTGGGCGGGCAGCGGATTGAATGTCGCGGTACGTGCTGCGGTCGACGCCGATAAAACAGGCATTTCCGGCTGCTTCTGCGCCATCGCCGAAACCGGCACGCTGGTGCTGCTCTCCGGCCCGCAAACACCGGCCACGGTCAGCCTGCTGCCGGAAACCCACATCGCGCTGGTCGACGTTTCGCGTATCGTGGCGACCATGGAAGACGCCTTCGCGCTTCTCCGGACCGAACGTGGCAGCCTGCCACGCGCCGTCAATTTCATCTCCGGGCCTTCGCGCACCGGCGACATCGAACAAACCATCGTGCTCGGCGCCCACGGGCCGTGCCGGGTGCATCTGATCCTGATCGGCTAGATCCGGTACTGATTCACCGATTTGGTCATCCGCTCGACCAGTTCGGTCAGATAGTCTGTCGTATTCGTCGTCTGGCTGACCACCGCCATGTTCTGCTCGGTCATTGCGGCCACCCGTTCGACGCTTTGTGCCATCACCGTCATGCCTTGCTCCTGCTCGACGGATGAGTGGGAAATGTCGTTGACCATGCCGACCGTCAGGCTCATCTGGGTATTAATCTCCTGCAAGGCGTTTTGCGCCTCCTGGACGAGCTGGACGCCGCGCTCGACCTGCTGTGCGCCGTGGCGCATGGAGTCCACCGCCTTGCCGGTTTCGTGCTGCACCGACTGGGTCATTGCGGCAATTTCGCCGGTTGCCTTGGCGGTGCTTTCAGCCAGTTTGCGGACCTCGTCGGCAACCACGGAAAAGCCGCGGCCGGCATCGCCGGCGCGGGCGGCCTCGATGGCGGCATTGAGCGCCAGCAGGTTGGTCTGGTCGGCAATGCCTTTGATGACGCTGGTGATGCGGGATATTTCTTCCGATTGCTGACCGAGGCGCTCGACTTGAACGGCCGATCCCTTGACCGTATCGGCCAGCGACAGGATGGTGCTGCACGCCTGGGCCGAGAGTCGGGCGCCTTCCTCGGACAGAGCCGAAGCCTGGGCGGCAGCTTCCCGTGTCGAGCCGGCATGAGCCGCTACTTCGCCGATCGAGACGGTAATCTGTTCGATGCCGGCGGCTGCGGTGGCTGTGGCATCGCTCTGCACACGCGCCGATTCGCGAACATTGCCAACGCCTTCCTTGACCTCCGAGGCAACCCGATGCACTTGCGAAGCCGTGTCGGCCATGCCCTGCACGGTGGACTGGAAGGAGGAAATGACGCGGTCGATGTTGCCGACCATGTCGCCGACCAGGTCGTGCCGTCTATGCTCAATGCGCTGGCGCAGGTCGCCGCTGGCCAGCATTTTCTCGAGCGCCGTGAAAGTTTCGCCGAGATCGGTTTTCAGGCGTGGGGAGAAGGCGAGCAGGAAATTGAGACTGAGCACGATGCCGATGCCACTTATCGTCTGGAGCAGCGGGGTTAGCGCCGGACCCGGATTGAGGCTGCCGAGCAAAGCGACAAGGCTGAGCAGGCAGCCGAGAACGCCCATCAGCGGTAACTGGAAACCGAGGCCGGCAAAGCGGGTCAGCAGGGATTTTCGGGCCGCGACAACCCGGCCGTGCTTGACGGCGATTGACGTGTCGCCCTGGCGGATGCGCTGGTAGGCGCCCTCCGCCGCCTTGATTTCCTCGCGGCTGGGGGTGGTCCTGACCGACTGATAGCCGACAATCTGCCCGTCTTCCCTGATCGGCGAGGCATTGGCGACTACCCAGTAGTAGCCACCATCCTTGCGCCGGTTCTTGACCACGCCGCGCCAGGGACGGCCTGAGCGGAGGTCGTTCCACATGTCGGCAAAGGCTTCGGCCGGCATCTCCGGGTGACGTACCATGTTGTGGCTCTCGCCCAGCATCTCCTCGCGCCGATAGGCGCTGATCTGCGCAAAGGCCTCGTTGGCTTCGGTGATGATGCCCTTGAGATCGGTACGGGAGTAGATGAACTGGCCTTCCGGCAATCGTGTTTCAACGTTGGTGACAGGCAGGTTGTTACGCATGGCAGTTCTCTTCGATCGGGGTGGATTGTTTGGAGGATGGCCACAGGTCGACGGTCCCCAGCTCGTTCATCGGCGCATTGTTGCGGAGGAACAGCTCCGCTTGATCGGCCGGTAACGGTTTGCTGATCAGGTAGCCCTGGATTTTTTCGCAGCCGATGCTGAGCAGGAATTTCAGTTGCGCCTCGGTCTCGACGCCCTCGGCGACAACTTCCAGGCCGAGCTTGTGGGCGAGCAGCACGGTGACGTCGCAGATGTCGGCATCGTTGGGGTCGGACTCGATGTCCTTGACGAAGGAGCGGTCGATCTTCAGCGTGTGGATCGGCAACAGCTTGAGATAGGCCAGCGACGAATAGCCCGTGCCGAAATCATCAATCGACAGCGTCAGACCGCTGCTGCTCAGGGTTTTCATGACGCTGATCGATTCGTCCGGCGAGGCCATCGACATCGATTCGGTGACCTCCAGGTCGAGCCGGTCGGCGCTCAGGCCATTGCTGGCCAGCAGTTCGTGGATGCGGGCGGGCAACGTCTTGTCGAGAAACTGTCCGGTACTCAGGTTGATCGACATGCGGATATGGGTAATGCCTCTTGTCTGCCACGCCTTGAGCTGGCGGCAGGCTTCTTCGAGTACCCAGTCGCCGATGGCCGTGATCATCCCGCTCTCTTCGGCGATCGGGATGAAGTCGGCCGGCGAGACCAGGCCGCGGGTCGGGTGCTGCCAGCGGATCAGCGCCTCGACGCCGACGATGGTGCCGCTGCGCAGATCGAGCTGGGGCTGGTAGTAGAGCAGGAACTCGCCGCGGGTGATGGCCAGACGCAAGTCCGATTCGATGCTCATGCGTTCGGTCGTCGCAATGTTCATGTCCTCGGTGAAAAACTGGTAATTGCCGCGTCCCTTGGCCTTGGCGTGGTACATCGCGACATCTGCATTTTTCAGGAGGTCGCCGATTTCCGTGCCGTCTCCGGGATAGACGCAGATGCCGATGCTCGGCGAGGTTCGTAGCTCCTGGCCGTTGATCAGGTAGGGGGCGGAAATCTCGCGGGTGATTTTGTCGGCCAGGTGGGCCGCGTCGGCCGGCGAGCCGATGCCGGGCAGGGCGACAACGAATTCATCGCCGCCCAGACGGGCCACGATGTCGCTCTCGCGGACGGCCGCCGAGAGGCGCTGGGCAACCTGGATCAGCAATTCATCGCCGGCCTGGTGGCCGAGGGTATCGTTGATGCTCTTGAAGCGATCAAGATCTATCAGCATCAGGGCCAACTGCATCTGGTTGCGTTTGCAGAAGGCGACGGCCTGGTCGAGTTTTTCGTGCAGGCTGAAGCGGTTGGGCAGGTTGGTCAGCGTATCGTGGTGGGCGAGATGACGGATACGCTCCTGCGTCGCCTTGAGTTCCGAAATGTCGATAAAGCTGCCGATGTGGTTGCGAATTCGTCCTTCTTCATCGCGGACCAGCGAGATCGACAGCCATTTCGGGTAGGCCTCACCGGTTTTTCGCCGGTCCCACAACTCGCCCTGCCAGGCGCCATCCCGATGCAGACAGGTCCACATGTCGGAGAAAACGTCAGTCGGCGTGGTGCCGGCCGACAGCACGCGCGGATTTTTGCCGATCACTTCTTCCGGCAGGTAGCCGGTCAGCGTGGTGAAGGCCGGGTTGGTGGCGATGATCCGGTTGCTGGCGTCGGTCACGATGATGGCTTCGTTGCTGTTCGAGAAGACCATGGCCATGAGCTGGAGATGCGCCTCGCTCTGCTTGCGTTCCGAAATGTCTTGCACCGTGCCTTCGTAGCAAACGAACTCGCCCTTGGGGCCATATACGACGTGGGCGTTTTCGGAAATCCAGAGGCGCGAACCGTCGCGGCGGTAAACCTCCGACTCGAAATTGAGGACTGCGCCATCTTTTTCGATCAGCGCGAGAAACTCTTCCCGGCGATTGGGCTGGACGTAGAGCCGGCGTTCGATGTCAGCCAGGTCGGCGATCAGCGCCTGGGCATTGTCGTAACCATAAAGTTTCGCCAGCGCCGGGTTGGCGGCCAGGTAGCGGCCGTCGCGCGTGGACTGGAAGATGCCTTCGGAGGCATGTTCAAAAATTTGGCGGTAGCGCAACTCGGCCGCCTCCAGTGCTTCGAGCGTCAATCGTCGCGCCGTGATGTCCTCGATGAAGCCTTCGATCACGCTTTCGCCCAACTCGTCCCGGATCGCGATGCCGCGCTCGACGACCCATTTGACTTGCCCGGACTTGTCGGCGATCCGGTACTGGACGGCAAAACGCTGGCCGCTACGGATGGCGCCTTCGATACAATCGCGGACCAGCCCGCGGTCTTCCGGGTGGGTGATCTCTTCCCATGAAATCCCGGTCTTGCCGAGGATTTCGGAAGAGGCGTAGCCACATAGTTCGCGGCACCCGTCGCTGACGAAAACCATCGTCCAGCCAGCATCGTGGAGACAACGGTAGGCCATGCCCTCCAGGTTCTTGACCAGGGTGTCGAGAACTCGGGAGTGATTCAGTCGCGAAGGGGTGACGCCGTATTGATTGTGGCGTTTGGGACGAAAATGCACGGTAATGGCTGACGAATATGGAATATATGGTGACTTCAGCAAATATCGTACCTGCCATTAAAAATGGGGTTTTATGACGTTGGGGCGTCTTGATGGTGCTGTTTATGACGCGGCGCACCGCGATGAGGCGTATCCCTTCCCAACAGGAAGCAAAATGGCGATGGATATACAATGAGCGCCTTCGACAAGCGAGGCCATCCGCTCACTTGTCCCCGTTACCGACAGGAATACCCATGAGCATCACCTTTGCCATTCGCGGCGAATACATTCAACTGGACCAACTGCTCAAGGCCACCGGCTTGTGCGAGTCGGGCGGCGCAGCCCATGCAGCCATCGCCGAAGGGCGCGTCAAGGTCGATGCCGCGGTCGACACGAGAAAACGGGCAAAAATGAAACCCGGTCAGGTGGTCAGTTTCGCCGGCGAAGAAGTGGTACTCGTCGCCGAATAGGCGTCGTTCAAATCGTCACTCCCGCGCAGGCGGGAGTCCATGGCTGGACCGGATTCCCGCTTGTGTGGGTATGACTGTTACCGATTGCAGTAGGGCTTAGTCGAGCCAGCGGACCGGAGCGGCGAGTTCAGGGTGTTTGCCTTGTCGGCCTGCGTAGTGCGCGGCGATGGCAGCGATGTCGGCGGCTGGATCGCCGGTCATTGTCAGGTAGGTGAGGATGCCGGCTTCACGCCGTGAGTAATCGACGAAAGAAAGTGCCACGGGCACTTTGGCGGCTAGCGCGATGCGGTAGAAGCCGCTTTTCCAGCCATTGGTCAGGCTGCGTGTGCCTTCCGGGGCGATGACCAGCAGGAAGTTCGGGTTGGCGGCGAATTGGGTAGCCATTTCGGCGACGAAGCCGTTGCGCACGTCGCGCTGGATCGGGATGCCGCCGAGTCGGCGAAATATCCAGTCCAGCGGCCCGCGAAACAGGGCGTCCTTGGCCACCCAGCGGGCGTCGAGGCCGAGCGCCAGCTTGGTGAACAGGGCGATGACGCCATCCCAGTTCGAGGTGTGCGGGTAGCCGACCAGCACGGCGCGGGCCGGGCGCGCCGGTGGTTCGCTCACGGTCCAGCCGAAGAGTTTGAGCAGGCCGCGGGCCACGGGTTTCAGCACGGGCTCAGCACATTTTGACGACGATGTCGTGCAGGGTGTTGGCGCAATTGGCCATGCGGTCGGCGGCGTTGGACAGGTGGCGGTAGATTTCGCGGCGCTTGAACATGTGGATGTAGTCGTCGCCGACGAACAGTTCGGCGATGGCCCGGCGGTAGTTCTTTTCGACCCGGCGTTCGGCCTTGCGCGCGGCGTCGGCATCGGCTGCCGCGGCCGCCGGTTCCTTGGCCAGCCGGGCGTAGCCCTGGGACAGGGCATCGGCGCCGAGTTTGATGTGCATGGCCATTTCCAGGCAATGCTTGTCGGGTGCCAGGCAAAGGACTTCCATTTCGCTGACGGTGGTCTTGCAGTAATTGACGATTTCGTCGAGGTCGATGATGGCGCGGTAGAGATCTTCGCGGTCGATCGGCGTCGAGAATGCTTCGTTGAGCGTGTGCAGGTTGCGGATCTTGACGCGGTCGGCTTCGTGCTCGTCCTGGCGAATGAGCTGACCGACGCTCTGGTCGCCGGTTTCCATGAATTCGACTAGCCGGCCGGCGGTTATCCCGACATGCTGGCACTGCTCGGTGAGCAGCGTGAAGAAATCCGGCATTTTGGGGAAAACGCGCTCGAACAGGCGGCGGAAGACTGACTGATTGCTTTCTTCGCTCATGGCGTGCCTCCGATAAAAAGATTGATCAGCGCATAGGCCTGAATGGCGACGATGGCGGCGCCGGGAATGGTGATCAGCCAGGTCATCGCGATGTCCTTGGCCTTGGCCCAGCGCACGGCGCGCGGTCGCTCGGAGGCGCCGATGCCCATGATCGAGGTGGCGACGACGTGGGTGGTGGACACTGGGGCGCCGGCGATCGAGGCGGCCATGATGACGCCGGCCGAGGTCAGTTGCGAGCCGAGGGCGTGGATGGGGCGAACGCGGTAGATGGCGAAGCCGAGGGTGCGGACAATGCGCCAGCCGCCCGACATGATGCCGAGCGTGATGGCCGAGGCACAGGCGAGCATGACCCAGAACGGCACTTCGAAAGTCGGGATGAAGCCGCCGAGGAGCAGGACGAGGGTCAGGATGCCCATGCTTTTTTGGGCGTCGTTGGCGCCGTGCGAGAAGGCCAGGCCGGCGGCGGTGACGTATTGCAGGCCGCGCAGCCGCGAATTGGCAGCCGGGTTGGCGGCGACGAGCAGGGCGCTGAGCAGGCGGTGGACGAGAAAGCCGACCCAGAAACCAATAAGTGGCGAGAGAACCAGCGCGGCGAGTACCTTGACGATGCCGGTCAGATGTCCCTCGCCCAGTTCGGCAAAGCCCCAGGCGACATGGTCGGGGCCGACGGCGACGACAACGGCGCCGATCAGCCCGCCGACCAGGGCGTGCGACGACGATGACGGGATGCCGAAATACCAGGTGCCGAGGTTCCAGGCGATGGCGCCGAGCAACCCGCAGAGCAGGATCGATAGCGAAAGCACCGGCGCGACGCCGTCGAGGGCAACGAACTTGCCGATGGTGTTGGCCACCGCCGTGCCGCCGAGCAGCGGGCCGAGGAATTCGAATACGCCGACGATCAGCACGGCTTGCGCCGGAGTCATGGCGCGCGAGGCGATAACGGTGGCGACAATGTTGGCGGCATCGTGAAAACCGTTGGTGTAGTCGAACACCAGGACGATGACGACAGTGGCGACAGCGAGCAGGAAGAGGGTGTCCATGCGCTTCGGCCTGTGGAGGGCAGGCCCGGTCTCCGTTTCGGTTTATCTTGTTTTAAGCCAGTATATCGCCGAAGCGCGCGTTTTCGGCCGGCCTGTGGCCGTTTGCTACGGTCAACCGGAAAAAATCGCCAAATTTGAAATGCCAGAAAGAGACACCATGAGTTATCCCCGTTTTGCAGATATTTCCCGCAGCTTCGCGCCCGGCTGGTTTGCCGCCGTGATGGGTACCGGCGTCTTCGCCATGACGACGCACAGCCTGGCCTTGCGCTGGCCGTGGCTGGGCTTGCCGGCCGAAGTGCTGCACTGGTTCAACAGCGCACTTTTTCTGCTCCTGGCTGTGCCCTGGCTGACCCGCTGGTTGCGCTTCCCGGCGGCTGCCATGCAGACGATGCAGCATCCGGTGCAGGCCAATTTCTACCCCACCTTCTCGATTGCCCTGCTCGTCCTCGCCGCGCAATGGCTGACCTTTACCTCAGGCAGCGCCGTGGCCATGGTCCTGTGGTGGCTCGGCGTCATCGTCCATTTCATCTTCAGCTTTGCCGTGCTCTCCATTATTTTTCGCGGCGAGCATGTGGCGGCCGAGCACGTCACGCCGGCCCAGTTCATCCCCGCTGTCGGCCTTGTTGTCATGCCGCTGGCCGGCGTGCCGCTGCTTGCACACATGGATGGCGCGTTGCGCGAGTGGGCGCTGACCATCAATGCCATCGGTCTGGGGGCGGGCAGCATGATGTATCTTGGCTTGCTCGGCCTGACGCTGCAGCGCAAATACCTGCACAAACCGGCGCTGGGCATCCTGACGCCGACGGTATGGATTCATCTCGCCCCGATCGGTGTCATCCCGCTCAGCCTGATGAACGTCGTCGAGCAGCTACCCTATCCGGCCGCCCGTGAAGCGGCCACGGTACTCATGCTGCTGGTCTGGGGCTTCGGTGTCTGGTGGTTGGTCATGGCCACTCTGCTGACTCTGTCGGCACGGCGGGCGGGGCAACTGCCATTCGCCTTGTCATGGTGGGGCTTCACCTTTCCGCTCGGCGCTTTCGTCGCCGAAAGCCTGCGCCTGACCCAGCTTCTCGGCTGGAGCAGCACCTTCGCCATCGGCGTCGCCGCCTGGCTGCTGCTTGGCTTCTTCTGGGGCATCACGCTGTACCGGACGGTACGTGGCGTGGCTAGCGGCGCCATTTTTCAGCCTCACCCCTGAGCCCGGGATGACCTGGCTATGGGGCATTCCGTTGCTGGCCGGCTGTGTCGGCGCGCTGAATTTTTTTATTCGGCGTGGCCTGGCGGCGCCGCGTATCGTCGAAACGGAGCGCCCGGAGGGCTTGCCATGGCTTGAGGTGAAGGTACCGACGGCCAATGACAAAAGTCTTTACGGCTGGTACATACCGGCCGGGGCGGGGCGGCCAGCCCTGGTCGTCATGCATGGCTGGGGCGGTAACGCCGGAATGATGCTGCCGCTGGCGGCACCGCTGCACGCGGCAGGGTATTCGCTGTTGCTGGTCGATGCCCGTTGTCATGGCCAGAGCGATGACGACAGTTTTGCCTCGCTACCCCGCTTTGCTGAGGATATCGAGGCGGCATTGGTCTGGTTGGCTGGGCGGCCGGAGGTCGATCCGCTGGCGCTGGGGGTGATCGGCCATTCGGTGGGGGCGGGCGCGGCCTTGCTCGCCGCCTCGCGCCAGCCGTCCATCCGCGCCGTCGTCAGCCTGGCGGCCTTTGCCCATCCGGCGGCCATGATGCGGCGCTGGCTGGCCGGCATGCACATCCCGTTCTGGCCGCTCGGCGCTTACATCCTGGCTTATGTGCAGCGGGTCATCGGCCATCGTTTCGACGACATCGCGCCGTGCGCCACGATTGCCAGGATTTGTTGTCCGACGTTGATCGTCCATGGTCTGGCGGACGATACCGTTCCGGTCGCCGAGGCCCGGCAGATTTACGCGGCCCGGACCTGCGACGCGGTCGAACTGCTGCTGGTGCCCGGTAGCCATGACGACTATGGGGATCTGGTGGCGCAGGTTGGCTTGCTGAGCAGCTTTCTCGATCGGGCTTTTCGCTAATATATGGACGAAAAAAAGCGGGAGACACGCTCCCGCTTTATCGCTATCTGGCAGAGGACTACCTGGGCAGCAGGAAAGCCGCTTTTTCGCGAACCTTGATGTCCGGGTTGTCCAGCGCGACGATCTCGAAGTGAATCGGGTTCGAGCCCGTCTTGCCGGCGTCGGGCGGTACGGCAACCACGGTGTTGAACGATTGCAGCGAGGCCGGCGCGACGTCGACTTCAACGTCGCCGGTGATTTCGGCGCCGGGCAGGCCGTCGACCGTGACCTTGTAACGATGCGACTGTTCTTCGGTATTCATGATCTGCAGCATGTAGACGTTCTCGATCCGGCCGTCGTCGGCTTCGCGGGCCAGCGTTGAACGGTCGCGAATGATGTCGACCTTGAGCGGTATGCGGGTGGTCAGGAACCAGATGGCCAGCCCGGTGATGACGATCAGGATGAAGGTGTAGAGCAGAATGCGCGGGCGGATGATGTGGGCAAGGATTTCCTGCTTGCCCTGATGCTTCGCCATGGCGTTTTCGGTCGAGTAACGGACCAGGCCCTTCGGCAAGCCAACCTTCTCCATGACCTGGTCGCAGACGTCGACGCAGGCGGCACAGCCGATGCACTCGTATTGCAGGCCCTTGCGGATGTCGATGCCGGTCGGGCAGACGATCACGCACTGGTTGCAATCGATACAATCGCCCAGTTTGGGGGCGTTCGGGGCCACGTTTTTCTTGCGCGCGCCACGCGGCTCGCCGCGTTCCTCGTCATAGGTGATGATCATCGTGTCCGGGTCAAACATCACGCTCTGGAAGCGGGCATACGGGCACATGTGTTTGCACACCTGTTCGCGCATGAAACCGGCCATGAGGATCGTGAAGCCGCCGTAGAAGAAGATCCAGAAGGTCTCCCAGGGGCCTAGCTGGCCGGTCAGGACGTTGTTGATGAGTTCCTGGACGGGCGTGAAATAGCCGACCAGCGTAAAGCCGGTCCACAAGCCAATGATGCCCCAAAGCAGGTGTTTGGTCGCCTTGATGCGGAACTTGCGCGCATCCATCGGGGCCTTGTCGAGCTTGATCCGCGCATTGCGGTCGCCTTCGACCCAGTTCTCGATCCACATGAAGATCTGGGTGTATACCGTTTGCGGGCAGGCGTAGCCGCAGAACAGTCGCCCGGCGATGGCGGTGACGAGGAATAGCCCATAGGCGGAAACGATCAGCAATGCTGTCAGGTAGATGACATCCTGCGGCCAGAATACGACCCCGAAAATGTAGAACTTGCGTTCGACCAGATGCAGAAGAATTGCTTGCCGGTCGTTCCAGGTCAGCCACAGGCCGCCGTAAAACAGCACCTGGGTGAATATCACCAGGGCAATTCGCCAATTGTCGAAATAGCCACGAACGCCTTTGGCGTAGATGATCTTGTGCTTTTCGTAAAAGGAAACCTTGGCCGCTTTAAGTTCTTCCGTATTTTCTTGGGGCTGATTCATTGACGTTTTCGTGAAGATGAATGATGAGGTTGGAAACCGGCGCTACCGACAACGACAAGCGACTGCGCAAAGCAAGCCTGCGGGGCGAGGGGAATAGTCGCAGTCAGACACGTCGCTGCCAAGGCGGCCGCCCACTGCAATGTATCGCAATAGCGCGGAGACCCAAGTATTGCCGGTTTCCTGGGGTTCTTACTATCAAGATGCGTGCCTGGGGGCTTTCTGGCTCAAGTTGCTTAAAAATCATTTGCTTATATATCGCATTAAGGTGCTCGTTGGCAAATTGTGTCAATATTGGCAGGCGCGAGTGACGTAATTGACGGAGTTGGCATGAGCGAACATTCTTTGGGTGAACTGATTTCTTTCCTCGACGGCTTGCCTGAGCCGCGTATCGTGATGAATGCCGAGTACCGGATTATTGCGGCCAACGCCGCCTATGTCCGCGATTTTGGCGGTGGCCAGCTGATCACCGGGCGGACGTGCTACGAGGTTTCGCATCATTTCGATGTGCCCTGCGATCAGGCTGGCGAGTCCTGCCCGCTTAAGCAGAGTCAAAAATCAGGATCGCCGCAACGCGTCCTCCACCTGCACCATACGCCGCGTGGCGAAGAGCATGTCGCCGTTGAAACCACGCCCATTCGCGACGAAAACGGACAGGTCGTCTATTTCGTCGAGACCATGCGCGTTGTTCGCCAGGCGAGCAGCCGTCCGGCGGCGCAGGGGCTGGTTGGCCGCTCGCCGGCATTTGTCGGCATGCTGGAAAAGGTATTGCGCGTCGCCAACTCGAACGCCTCCGTGCTGCTGCTTGGTGAAACGGGAACCGGCAAGGAGCTGGTTGCCCGCGCCGTCCACGAAGCCAGCGCTCGGGAGGATGGCCCCTTTGTTGCGGTCGACTGCGCGGGGATGACTGAAACCTTGTTCGAGAGCGAACTTTTCGGCTACGAAAAAGGGGCATTTACCGGCGCCACGCACCGCAAGCAGGGCCTGGTCGAAGCGGCCTCGGGCGGAACGCTGTTTCTCGACGAAATCGGCGAGCTGCCACTGGTCCTCCAGGTCAAGCTGTTGCGTCTGCTTGAAACCGGGACTTATCGGCGGGTTGGCGGGCTGGACTGGTTGCCGGCGGATTTCCGGCTGGTCGCGGCGACGCATCGCGATCTTCGTGCCATGGTTCAGGCCGAAACCTTCCGCCGCGACCTGTATTTCCGGATCAACACCTTCCCGGTGTACACGCCGGCCCTGCACGAACGACCGGCCGATATTCCCTTGCTGGCGGTTTCCCTGCTCGAACGTGTTGATCGAGAGTCGGGCCGAAAATTTACGCCGGCAGCGCTGGCCTGGCTGAGCGGCCGACGTTACAGCGGCAACATCCGGGAGCTGCGCAACCTGATCGAACGCGCCACCTTGCTGGCCGATGGCGATCTCATCGACCTGCCCCATCTTGAGGAAATGGCTGAAGATCTGCCCCCCGCCTTGCTGGTGAACGACAATGCCTTCCACGTTGAACAGGTCATCGAGCTGGATACGCTGGAACGACGCTACCTGAACTGGGCGAGGGACCGCAATGGACTCGACGCCGTCGAGTTGGCGGCGCGCCTCGGCGTTAGTCCGCGCACCTTGTATCGCAAGTTGCAGGGCTTGAAAGGCAATTGAGCGCTTCATCCGCACGGGGGTGTGGCGCTTCGGGGATTTCAGTTTTGGGCAAAAATTCCGGTTGACCGTAGCAAGCGTCAAAAAACATGAAGTAGCCCCCTGTGAGCCATCCAGACGGCAAAGTGTAAATGTAGCCCTGGCCAGCTTTACCATTTCTTACATTCAGCCTGGCCGCGCTCCCTATAATCGCGGACGCCTGTTTCTTCGGTTTTTCCTGGGCGTCGGGGGTGCAAATTTGCGCTGGCGTGAGGAATTGCCGTCTTTTTGCTCAAATAAAAAATACTGCACATGAAAAAAATAACGCTTGTCGCGCTTCTTGTCTCCGCTGTTTTTCCTGCCATCGGGCAGGTTTCGTCAGCGCAAATGTCAGCCCCCGCGACCCTGAAAGAAGTAGCCCAACGCGCTGTCCTCAACAGCCCTGAAGTCACGTCCAAATGGCACGCCTACCGCGCCGCCGACGAAGAAATCGGCGTCGCCCGTGGTGGCTACCTGCCGCGCGTCGACCTCACTGCCGGCTCCGGTCGCGAAAGCCTGCGCCAGCCGACCACCGCCGACCGTGACTACACCCGCACCGGCGTCCTCCTGAGCCTCAACCAGATGCTCTTCGACGGCTTCGCCACCCGTAACGAAGTCCGCCGCCTCGACAAAGCCAGGCTGGTGCGCTACTACGAACTCCTCGACGCCTCCGAAACCACCGCCCTCGAAGCCGGCCGCGCCTATCTCGACGTCCTGCGCTACCGCCACCTCGTCGACCTCGCCAAAGACAACTACATCCAGCACAAAGCCACCTACGACCAGATCGAACGGCGCACCCAAAGCGGCGTCGGCCGTCGCGTCGACTTCGAACAAGCCGGCAGCCGTCTCGCCCTGGCCGAAATCAACCTGATCACCGAAAGCGCCAACCTCCACGACGTCAGCGCCCGCTACCAGCGCCTCATCGGCCAGCACCCCGCCGACGCCATCGTCCCGCCATCCGAGCTCAACAACGCCATCCCGGCCCAGGCCACAGTCGCCCTCGCCACCCTGCACCGCAAAAACCCGGCGCTCCTCGCCGCTACTGAAAACATCGAAGCCAGCCAATACGAAATCAACACCCGGCGCGCCGCCTACTCACCGAAGCTCGACTTCCGCGCCCGTACTGACAACACCCGCAACTACCTCGGCGACACCGGCGATCGAAACCACAACGTCGCCGAACTCGTCGTCAGCTGGAACCTCTTCAACGGCGGCTCCGACCGCGCCCGCGAAAAGCAGACCATCGAAAAGAAAAACCTCGCCTTCGACCTCCGCGAAAAAGCCTGCCGCGACACGAGACAGACCCTCCTCATCGCCTACAACGACGTCCAGCGCCTCAAGGAACAAACCACCTTCAACGCCCGCCAGGTCACCCTGCTCGAAAAGACCCGTGACGCCTACCGCGACCAGTTCAACGTCGGCCAGCGCACCCTGCTCGACCTCCTCGATACCGAAAACGAACTCCTCGCCGCCCGGCGCGCCAACATCAACGCCGACACCGACCTGACGCTCGCCTACCTGCGCACCTACGCCGGTATGGGCACCCTGCTCGAACAACTCGGCCTGCAACGCCTCGACGCCGCTACCCCGGACAACAGCGAACTGGCCGACGTCGATCCGAGCCAACTCTGCCCGAACGACCCCATCGCCCTCGGCCTGCCCGATCGCGATGCACTCAACGCCAAAGCCGCTGCCCTCAACGCCAGCCGCGCCCCGCTCGTTGCTGCCGCACCCATCGCCCTCAGCCCCGAAGCCGGCATCCAGAGCCAGGTCAAATCCTGGGCTGCCGCCTGGTCGGCCAGAGATTACGCCGCCTATAGCGCCTTCTACGCCCCGACCTTCACCCCGGACGGCGGTCTGACCCGCGAAGACTGGGCGCAACTGCGCCGGGGTCGCATCGCCACCCGTGACAGCATCAACGTCGACATCCAAGACATGAAAGTCAGGATGGACGGCAACGACCGTGCCTTCGCCGAATTCCGCCAGGTCTACCAGTCCAAGGGCTACAACGACACGACGCAGAAGACGCTGGAGATGATCAAGGTGAACGGCAAGTGGCTGATCAACCGTGAGACGTCCATCCCGTGTAACGGCAACACCGTCGGGGGCTGCAAGGGGCTGGTCAAGTAAGGCTCCCATAGTGTTCGGCTGAAAACCGGACAACCAAGACAAAGGCCATGCAGATGCATGGCCTTTGGCGTTAACGGCGGCGGGAAATCAGGCTAGCAGGCTGGCGTTCAGCGTATAGGTGCCGGTCAGGCAGGCTTCGGCCAGAATGTGGCCCTGCATGGCGGCACGGACTTCCGGCCCGCCGAACTTGCCGTCGAGCGGCAGCTTTTCAATATCCAGCGCATACGCCGTGAAGATGTAGTGATGGATGATCTCGTCGTTCCATGGCGGGCAGGGGCCGTCGTAGCCGTAGTAATCACCGCTCATGTCGTGGTCATTGGCGAACCAGTCGGTGTAATTGTTGATGCCTTGCCGGCTGCCTTCGGCTGCCTGCAGCCCGGGTTTGCCGCGCGGCGTGACCTTATTGCTGAACTCGCCTTCGGCAATCGCATTGACCGTCGCTGGCAGGTCGATCAGAACCCAGTGAAAAAAATCGACACGGGGCAGGGCGGCGGGAACGCTTCGGCCTTCCTGATTGACATCGTCGCCTTGGCTGGGGACATCCGGATCGTGACAGATGACGACGAAGGATTTGGTGTCTGCGGGGGCGTCGCTCCACGCCAGATGGGGATTGATATTGTTGCCGAGGCAGACGTGATGGGCCGGGTCAGGGGTGCAAAAGGAAAACTTGCCTGGAATCTCTTGCCCATCCGAAAAGCTGGTGCTGGTCAGTTTCATCGTAACCTCTCCTGATTAGGCCGCCTGGCGTTTGAAATCCCGCGGGCGGAAGCCAAGAATCCATAATGTGGCGAAATAAGTACTGGCGCCGAGGGGTACCAGCCAAGACAAATGGATTGTCCGGTCGATGAAGCTCCTTTGCAACCAGCTTTTTTCCTGACCCATGCCAAACCACAGTGCAGCGCCCATGACGATCAAAGCGAGCAGCAGCTTGCCACTGAAAATCAGCCATCCCGCCTGCGGCTGGTAGATTTCCAGACGGCGCAGGCCGCGATAAAGCATCAGGGCGTTCAGGCAGGCCGCCAGGCCAATCGACAGGGCCAGTCCGGCGTGTTCCAGCCAGCCGACGAAGGCGAGATTCATGAATTGTGTGGCGGCCAGTGAAATCAGGGCAATTTTCACCGGAGTCCGGATGTTCTGGCGGGCATAAAAGCCGGGTGCCAGCACCTTGACGAGAATCATACCGGTCAGACCAATGGTGTAGGCGACCAGCGCTTCGCGGGTGCGGAAAACGTCGTCGGCTGAAAAGGCACCGTGGTAGAACAGGGCCGAGATCAGCGGTACGGCCAGGATGGCCAGGGCCAGCGCGGCCGGGGCGGCGAGCAACAGGGTCAGGCGCAGGCCCCAGTCGAGCAGTCGTGAATACTCAACCGGGTTGTTACTGGCATGGTAGCGCGACAGCGAGGGCAGCAGGATAGTCCCCAGCGTGGCGCCGAGCATGCCGGACGGAAATTCCATCAGGCGGTCGGCGTAATAAAGCCAGGACACGCTGCCGGATTGCAGGAAGGAAGCAAATATGGTGTTGATGAGCAGGCTGATCTGCGACACCGAGACGCCGATCATGGCCGGCGCCATCAGCGTCGTGATCCGGCGCACCCCGGGGTCGGCCCAGGCGGCGCGCCAGTTGAGCGATGGGCGCGGCAGCATGGCGATTTTCTTCAGGGCCGGAATCTGAATCGCCAGTTGCAGCAGGCCGCCGAGGAAAACCGCCCACCCCAGCACCAGCACCGGCGGATCGAAATAGGGTGCGGCAAACAGGGCCATGCCGATAAACGCGAGGTTAAGCAGGACGGGCGTGAAAGCCGGCAGGGCGAAACGGCTCCAGCTATTGAGTATTCCGCCCGACAGCGCGACGAGCGACATGAAAAATATGTACGGGAAGGTGATGCGGGTCAGCGTCACTGTCAGTTCGAACTTGCCCGTGTCTTCTGCAAAGCCCGGGGCCGAGATCCAGACCAGCACGGGGGCCAGTGCGATGCCCAGCGCCGTTACGGCAAATAGAGCCATCGACAGCAGGCTGGCGACATGGTCGACCAGCGTGCGGGTATCCGCCTCGCTGCCCTTGTTCTTGTATTCGCCAAGGATGGGCACGAATGCCTGGGAAAACGCGCCTTCGGCAAACATCCGGCGCAGCAGATTGGGCAGCTTGAAGGCGACAAAGAAAGCATCAGTGGCCAACCCGGCGCCGAAGGTGCGGGCGATGACAAAGTCACGGGCAAAGCCGAGAATTCTTGAGAGAAGGGTCATGCCACTGACCGTGGCCAGTGCGCGGAGGAGATTCATTCGATATGGGCATTACCGGAAAAGCCGTGATTCTACGCTGTGCTTCTACGAAGGCTGCAAATGGCATTTGAAATGAATATCCAGGCTCCCGGGAGGGCGATGCCTGCCGTGATCGCGTCGCAGGATGGCGATTCGGAACACTCCTTGTTGCCCGCACAGATCTGCTGCTGTAGAATTCGCGACCTTGGTTTGCCGCTTTAGCTCAGTTGGTAGAGCAGTTCATTCGTAATGAAAAGGTCGCCAGTTCGATTCCGGCAAGCGGCACCATCTTGATTTAGCCCACCTCGTGTGGGCTTTTTCATTTCCGGCGACGCGATTACTCGAGATTGAGTATGACCCGATTGCGACCGGCGCTTTTGGCGGCGTAAAGGTTGGCATCGGCCGTTTTGACCAGTTGCTGCGGCGCTTTTTCGGTGCTCGGATGCGTGCTGGCGACACCGAAACTGCAGGAAACCCGGCCGTCAATGCCGCGTTCATGCGGGATGTGCAGGTCGCAGGCTGATTGGCGCATGCGTTCGGCGACGGCGTAGGCGCCATTGGCATCGGTGCCGGGCAGGATGGCGACGAATTCCTCGCCGCCGTAACGGGCGACAGTGTCTTCGACGCGAAAGAGCGATTCGCTGAGCGAACTGGCTACTGCCTTCAGGCAGAAATCGCCAGCCTGGTGGCCATAGATATCGTTGAACTGCTTGAAGAAATCGACGTCGCTGAGGACGATGCTGAGCGGCGTGTCGTTGCGGATGCAACGCTTCCATTCGACGGCCAGCGTGTCGTCAAAATGGCGTCGATTGGGTATGCCGGTCAGGCTGTCGAGAATGGCGATTTCCTTGAGCTGGCGATGGACTTCGCAAATTTCCTGTTGCCGGGTCGAAATGCGCAGCATGGCGCGCACCTTGGCCAGTAGCACGACTTCCGAGACGGGCTTGCTCAGGAAATCGTCGCCGCCGGCCAGGATTCCTTGGGCGAGCGTGTCTTCATCGGTGACCGAGGAGAGGAAGACGATCGGTGTCCAGGGCGAAATCCCCGTTTCAATTCTGGACAGTTCCCAGGCGCGGATTTTCCGCGTCAGTTCGATGCCGTTGGTGTCTTGCTGGGTGGTGTCGAGCAGTACCAGTCCGGGCAGGTTTTCGCGGAACATCTGCAGGGCCTGGTCGGCATCGCCGGTAGCCATCGTCCGGATCTCCGGCAACTGGCGAAGGCACTCGCAGATCAATGCCCTGTTGCTCGCCGACGGGTCGATGACGAGTACGGAGGGCCTGCGTCTGTCAGATGTGGCCTGCGCGGACATGATCGGATAGCGCCTTGATTGGTCGGGATATTTATCGATCATAGCATCACGGTGCGGTGGGGGAACATGGCGAGGCCATTTTCGATCGCGACGTCGAGGAGTAATATGTGCTTCCTTTCCATACGGTACCGTCTGGAAAAAGATAATTATTCAGGAGAGAGTGGCAATGCAAATCAACGACAAGGTATTTCTGGTCACCGGTGCGGGCTCTGGTCTGGGCGCAGCGACGGCGAGTGCTTTGGCGGAAGCCGGGGCGAAGGTAGTGCTGGTCGATCTGAATCGTCAAGCTGGCGAAAAGATGGCGGCAGACCTGGGCGCGAACACCTGTTTTGTCGAAACTGATGTGGCGAACGAGGCTTCTGCGGTCAACGCGATAAATACGGCAATTTCGAAATTTGGCGCGCTGCATGGCCTGGTGAACTGCGCCGGCGTGGCGCCGGCCGAGAAGGTGCTCGGCAAGGAGGGGCCGCATCGCCTGGAGAGCTTCGCCAAGGTCATCAATATCAATCTGGTCGGCTCTTTCAACATGATCCGCCTGGCCGCCGATGCGATGATGAAGCACGAGCCGGATGCCGGTGGCGAACGCGGCGTGATCATTAATACTGCGTCGGTTGCCGCCTACGAAGGCCAGCTTGGCCAGGCCGCCTATGCGGCCTCGAAGGGCGGCATCGTCGCCCTGACCTTGCCGGTTGCTCGCGAACTGGCGCGTAGCGGTATCCGCTGCATGACCATCGCCCCGGGCATCATGGAAACGCCGATGCTGCTCGGCATGCCGCCCGAAGTGCAGGACTCCCTGAACAAGATGGTGCCGTTCCCGACACGCATGGGCAAACCGGCCGAGTACGCGGCGCTGGTCCGGCATATCGCCGAGAATGCCTACCTCAATGGCGAAGTCATTCGGCTGGATGGCGCCATCCGGATGGGCGTCAAATAAACTATACTTCGGCTCCGTCCTTGACCCAAAAGGCACTTCGGTGCCTTTTTATTTGATGCCCCCCGCTTCCTGCTATCACTGTGGCCTGCCGATTCCCGACGATGTCGATCTGTCGGTAAAAATAGACAGCGAGCCGCGGGCCATGTGCTGTTTCGGTTGCCAGGCCGTAGCCCAGTCGATTGTCGATAACGGGCTGGCGGACTACTACCGCAGTCGTGATGCGATGCCCGAGTCGCCGCGCGAAGCGATGCCGGCGATCCTCGATCAACTGGTCATGTACGATCACGCCGAATTCCAGAAAAGCTTCGTCAAGGAGCTTGGCCAAAACGAGCGCGAAGCGTCGTTGCTGCTCGAGGGCATTACCTGTTCCGCCTGCATCTGGCTCAATGAGCAGCATGTCGGCCGATTGCCCGGCGTGACGGCGGTCAATATCAACTACACGACCCGCCGAGCCCGCGTGCGCTGGGACGAAACCCGCATCAAGCTCTCGGATATCCTCGGCGCCATTGCTGCCATCGGTTATCGCGCCTACCCGTACGATGCGGCCAAAAATGAGGAAATCTCCCGCAAGGAACGGCGCGACGCGATGTGGCGCCTGTGGGTCGCTGGCTTCGGCATGATGCAGGTGATGATGTATGCCTATCCGGTCTATATCGCCGATGGCGAAATGGCGCCCGACATCGAAAGCCTGATGCGCTGGGCCAGCTTGTTGCTGACCATGCCGGTCATTTTCTATTCCTCGGCACCGTTCTTCCGCAACGCGTGGCGCGACATCAAGCTGCGCCGCGTCGGCATGGATGTGCCGGTGGCGCTTGGTGTCGGCGCGGCCTTCATTGCCAGTTGCTGGGCCACCTTTGTGCAGGCCGGCGAGGTGTATTTCGATTCGGTCACGATGTTCATCTTCTTCCTGCTCGGTGGCCGCTACCTCGAAATGACAGCCCGCCAGAAGGCGGTCAGCGTTACGGAGGCCTTGGCCCGGCTGCTCCCGGCCTTTGCTCAAAAATTGCCAAAATTTCCGGTTGACCGTAGCACTGAGCAGTGCGTGGTTGCCGATCTGCGCCCTGGTGATTACGTCATGGTCCGGGCTGGCGATATCGTGCCGGCGGATGGTCGGGTCATCGAAGGCATTAGTTGTGCGAACGAGGCCTTGCTGACGGGCGAAAGCAAACCCGTACCCAAATCGCCAGGCGAGGCCGTCACCGGTGGCTCGATCAATGCCGAGAGTCCGCTGGTTGTGCAGGTTGAGCAGGTCGGCGAGGGAACGCGCCTGTCGGCCATCATTCAGTTGATGGAACGGGCGGCGGCAGAAAAGCCGAAAATTGTCGTGCTGGCTGATCGTATTGCCAGCTATTTCGTCGCGGCGCTGCTCGCCGTGGCGATTCTCGTTGCGGTCGGCTGGTATTTTGTCGATCCCTCGAAGGCGTTGTGGATTACCGTTTCGGTCCTTGTCGTTACTTGCCCGTGTGCCCTGTCGCTGGCGACGCCGATTGCACTGACTGTATCGGCGGGGGCGCTAGCCAAGGATGGTTTGCTGGTTACACGTGGGCATGCTATTGAAACCTTGGCCCGAGCAACCCATTTTGTCTTCGATAAAACGGGTACCTTGACGACTGGGCACATGCACCTGGTAGACGTCTTTCCAATGGCTGGAGCAAGTCGGGAAGAGTGCCTCGCCATCGCTGCCGCTCTGGAGCACGCCTCCGAACACCCGGTGGCAACCGCGTTGCGCCAGGCGACTGGAGGGCAATTGCCCGAAACGTCGGCGGTAATCAGCGAGCCCGGGCAGGGCATCGAGGCGCTCGTCGCCGGTCGCCGTTGCCGCATTGGTCGCCCCGACTACTCGCTCGCTCTGAGTGCTGCCAAACTGCCGGCGGCTGCAGTCGACTGGCTGGAAAGCGGCGATACCGTTGTTGTTCTCGCCGATGAAAGCGGTTGCTTGGCATTGTTCCGGATTGGCGACGAGTTGCGCCACGAGTCGGCGGCCTTGATCGCGGAACTTCGGGCGGCGGGAAAAAAAGTCATTCTATTGACAGGTGATGCGCCGGCAGTGGCTAATCGTGTTGCCAGCAAGCTGGGTATCACAGACGTTCGGGCTGGTGTTACTCCGCAGGGCAAGCATGATTGCGTCACCGGGCTTCAGGAGGAAGGCGCCGTTGTCGCCATGCTCGGCGATGGCGTCAATGACGCACCTGTTCTGGCTCTGGCTCAGGTTTCGGTCGCCATGGGCGGGGGCGCTCAGCTGGCCCGAACGCAATCCGATTTCATTCTGCTCTCCGAAAACCTGGACCATCTGCGTCACGGTTTGCGGCGGGCTCGGAAAACGCTGCAAGTGATCCGTCAGAATCTCTGGTGGTCCTTCGCGTACAATTTCGTTGCCCTGCCTTTGGCCATCACTGGATATGTAACCCCGTGGATCGCCGGCATCGGCATGTCGGCCAGTTCGTTGCTGGTCGTCCTCAACTCACTGCGTATTCAGCGTGTGGAGATAGATTGATGGAAAGTGTGTATCTGCTTATCCCGGTTTCGGTTCTCCTTGTCTTCGGGATCGCCGTGGCTTTCTGGTGGTCGGTGCGCAGCGGCCAGTTCGATGACCTCGAAGGGCCGGGTTTTCGTGTCCTGATGGATGAGGATCAGCCAAAACCGAGTGCGGATGCACCTGAGCCCGACAAACGAGACAATGTTTGACCTGTGTCAACGTTGGGGGTGGCAACGCTAGGCAAAATGCTTGCATTGTGAAGCGAGCGCTTCACAGCAATTCTCTGTTGGGGTTGGGGTGCGTTACGACGCACCCTTTTTTTGTCCACGCCCCGCGTGTCAAGCGCTGCACCTAGATATTTCGGACTATCTGCCTTAGATAATAGGTAGGTTGATCTAGGTCAAAACACCGCCGCTGAACTAGAATAACATCGCTTTCCATGTGCCCCCTTGGGTTAAGGGAGGTGGGCATTCCGTTTTTTCTTTACGAGAGGTGGGTTCATGTCTGGAACGAAAACCACATATAACGATAAAGTCGTACGGCAATTCGCTGTCATGACTGTTATTTGGGGCATTGTTGGCATGCTGGTTGGTGTCATCATTGCCGCGCAGTTGGTCTGGCCGGAGCTGAATATTGGCTTCCTGCACTTTGGCCGTTTACGCCCGTTGCATACCAACGCAGTTATTTTCGCGTTTGGTGGCTGCGCTCTGTTTGCAACGTCTTACTGGTGTGTTCAGCGCACCGGGCACACCCGCTTGTGGGGTGGTCCGCTGATTCCATTTACTTTCTGGGGTTGGCAACTTGTCATTCTGTTGGCAGCAATTACTTTGCCCCTAGGTATTACCCAGGGTAAGGAATATGCCGAGCTGGAATGGCCAATTGATATCCTGATCACGCTGGTCTGGGTTTCCTACGCAATTGTTTTCTTCGGCACCATTGGCAAGCGGACCGTTTCCCACATTTATGTGGCGAACTGGTTCTTTGGCGCGATGATCATCGCCGTTGCCCTGTTGCACCTGGGTAATAGCGCCGCGTTGCCGGTCTCATACCTGAAGTCCTATTCGGCCTACGCTGGTGTTCAGGATGCCATGATTCAGTGGTGGTATGGCCACAACGCTGTGGGCTTCTTCCTGACAGCCGGCTTCCTCGGCATGATGTACTACTTCGTGCCGAAACAAGCTGGTCGCCCGGTTTACTCCTATCGCCTGTCCGTGGTCCACTTCTGGGCGCTGATCTTCACGTACATGTGGGCGGGCCCTCACCATCTGCATTACACCGCTCTGCCTGACTGGACTCAGTCTGTCGGTATGGTCTTCTCGCTGATTCTGCTGGCTCCGTCCTGGGGGGGCATGATCAACGGTATCATGACCCTGTCCGGCGCCTGGCATAAGCTGCGCGACGATCCTGTCCTGAAGTTCCTGATCACCTCGCTCTCCTTCTACGGTATGTCCACGTTTGAAGGCCCGATGATGTCGATCAAGACGGTCAATGCGCTGTCGCACTACACGGACTGGACTGTTGGTCACGTGCACTCCGGTGCTCTTGGCTGGGTGGCGATGGTTTCCATCGGCTCCATGTACTACCTGCTGCCGAAGCTTTTTGGCAAGACCGAAATGTATAGCACCAAGCTGATGACGACCCACTTCTGGATCGCGACCATTGGTACTGTGCTTTATATCGCTTCTACCTGGATTTCCGGTGTTATGCAGGGCCTGATGTGGCGTGCAGTTAATGCTGACGGCACGCTGGCTTACAGCTTCGTAGAGTCCGTCAAGGGATCCTACCCGTTCTGGGCGATCCGTTGGTTGGGTGGTGTTCTGTTCCTGGGCGGTATGCTGATCATGGCCTACAACATGTTCAAGACCATGGCTGGTGGCAACACCAAGGACACGCCGGTGATCGTTCCGGTTGGTCATCACGCCTGATTAGGGGGGAATAACAATGCTCAAACACGAACAAATTGAAAAGAGCGTAACGCTCCTTATCATTCTTACGCTGTTGGTTGTGATCTGGGGTGGTTTACTGGAAATTGTTCCGCTGTTCTTCCAGAAATCCACCACAACTCCGGTTGAAGGCACCAAGCCGTACGATGCTGTGCGTCTTGCTGGTCGCGACGTTTATATCCGTGAAGGCTGCTACAACTGCCATTCGCAGATGATTCGTCCGTTCCGTGCCGAAACCGAGCGCTACGGTCACTACTCAGTTGCGGGCGAGTACGTTTATGATCACCCGTTCCAGTGGGGCTCCAAGCGTACCGGTCCTGATATCCATCGCGTTGGCGGTCGTTACTCTGACGAGTGGCAGCGTGCTCACCTGATCAATCCTCGTGACGTCGTTCCCGAGTCCAACATGCCTGCTTTCGCCTTCCTGGGGAACACCAAGGCCAAGGATTCGGTTGGCGCCGATATCGAGAAGAAGATGCAGGTCATGCGCACCTACGCCAATGTCCGCGGTATTCCTACCTACTCTGATGAAGAGATCAAGGGTGCCAAGGCAGCTATCGGCGACAAGACCGAACTCGACGTCCTGATTGCGTACCTGCAGGGCATGGGTACGGCACTGAAGAACGTCAAGTAATAGCCATGGACATCAACGATCTGCGTTCCATCGTTACGGTTGTCGGGTTGCTTTGCTTCCTGGGGATCGTGGGGTGGGCCTACGGCAAGGGTAGCAAGAAGGGGTTTGAGGAAGCTGCCAACTTGCCGTTCGCGGAGCATGATGATCAGGGTGAGGCGTCAAAGCCGTCGCACCCCCGCTGAAAAAAGGAAAGCAAATGAGCGATTTTGTTAGCGATTTTTGGAACATGTACGTGATTGTGATTGTGGTGGGTAGTATTCTCGCCTGCGCAATTCTTCTCTACATGCAGGGCAAGGCGACCTTCACCCCAGGCAAGACGATGGGGCACGTTTGGGATGAAACATTGGAGGAATACAACAATCCGATGCCCAAATGGTGGAGTTGGATGTTCATCATCACCGTGGTTTTCGCCTTCGTTTATCTCGCGCTGTATCCGGGCCTGGGTAACTACAAGGGCATGCTGGGTTGGACGTCCGGCGGTCAGCACAAGGCAGAAGTCGACAAGATGGATGCCACGGTCAAGCCTTTGTTTGACAAGTTCATGGCCATGGATGTCAAGGCTGTGGCCGGCGACAAGCAAGCCATGGAAATGGGTAAGCGCCTGTATCTGACCTACTGTATGCAGTGTCACGGTGCTGATGCGCGTGGTGCCAAGGGCTTCCCGAATCTGACCGACGCTGACTGGCAGTATGGCGGCGAGCCGGAGCAGATCAAGGAAACCATTTCCAACGGTCGTGTGGGCGTGATGCCACCGCATGAGCAGTTGGGTGCAGATAGCATCAAGGATCTGGCCAACTACGTCCGTTCGCTGTCTGGTCTGCCGAATGACTCCGTCCGCGCTGCCAAGGGTAAGGAAACCTTTGAATCTGCTGGTTGCGTTGGTTGTCACGGAATGGACGCCCATGGCATGCATGCTGTTGGTGCTCCTAACCTGACTGACAAGATTTGGTTGTATGGTTCTTCAGAAGCGACCATCACTGAAACGATTACCAAGGGTCGTCAGAACCAGATGCCTGCCTGGAAGGAATTCCTGGGCGACGCCAAGGTGCATCTGCTGTCAGCTTACGTGATTAGCCTGAGTCAAGGCGCCAAGTAATTGGCCGAAACGGGGCGGCCTAGCCGCCCCGTTTTTCTTTTGTATTTGAAAATACTGATTTGTATCTAAATTGCGTTGAAAAACGCCCGCATTGCAAGTTCAGCGCAATTTAGATACGGATAAGACCATGACGGAACCCTCTAGTAACAGCTCTCACGCCAAATCTGCCGATACCCTGGCAGAAGTTTCTTTTTACGAGAAACACAAAAAGGTCTATATCCGTGACGTCAAGGGATGGTGGAATAACTGGCGATGGGTTCTGGTCTGGGTTACGCAAATTCTTTTTTACTGCGTACCGTGGCTGGAGTGGAATGGTCGTCAGGCCGTTTTGCTGCATCTGGTTGAACGAAAATTCTATTTGTTTGGCCTTGTCTTGTGGCCCCAGGATGTGTTCTACCTGGCCTTGCTGCTTATCGTTTCTGCTTATGCGCTGTTCTTGTTTACTGCGATAGCCGGGCGCTTGTTCTGCGGGTATGCATGTCCGCAGACCGTATATACCGAAATATTCATGTGGGTCGAAAACAAGGTCGAAGGAGATCGTTCGGCGCGCATGAAGTTGGACAAGGCGCCGATGACGGCTAGAAAGTTTCGTCTGAAGGCCGTGAAGCACGCCATATGGTTGCTGATCTCGCTATGGACTGGGTTTACGCTGGTCGCCTATTTCACGCCAGTAAGCGAGTTGCTTGCAGCGCTGCCTTTTGGGTTTTCCGGGTGGGAGCTGTTCTGGACCTTATTTTATGGTGGTTTTTGTTATATGCAGGCCGGTTTTCTTCGGGAACAGGTTTGCAAGTATATGTGCCCGTATGCACGTTTTCAGGGGGTTATGTTCGATCCCGATACGCTGATCATCACTTACGACCCGGAACGTGGGGAGCCGCGCGGCGCCCGCAAAAAAGCCGTGGATGCAAAGGCGTCCGGCCAAGGAGATTGTGTGGACTGCGGGTTGTGCGTGGTGGTTTGCCCGACCGGCATCGATATTCGCAAGGGGCAGCAATATGAATGTATTGGTTGCGGGGCCTGTATTGATGCTTGTGACCCGGTAATGGACAAGCTGGGATTGCCCCGGGGATTGATCCGCTATACTACTGAGAATGCGCTGGCGAAGCATTTCACCTCGAAGGAGGTGATTGCGCATCTTGTTCGGCCACGGATCATCCTTTACACAACGATTCTGACGGCTATCACGATTGCAGCAATCTGGTCCCTGGCGGTGCGTGTGCCCTTGAAGGTGGATGTGATTCGCGACCGTTCTCTTCTGGCGCGAGAGGCTGATGATGGGCGTATTGAAAACGTCTATAACTTGAAAGTCATGAATACCACGGAAGAGCCCAAGCGTTATGCCTTGTCGGTCGAAGGCATGGAGGGGGTGGAGATTGTTGGTGACCGTATCGTCGAGGTTGCCAGTGCCGAGAACCATGAAGTAACCATCGTCGTTCGTGTGCCGCCGGAGTCCGGGAAAAAAGGCGCGAACACCATTTATTTTGATATCAAGGCCCTGAACCACGAGAAAATCGCGGTTCACGAAAAGGCCTCATTCCTGATGCCCTGACATGAGTAACGCAATGACATTGAAGAACGACAATCAACCTTGGTACAAGGAGCGCTGGCCGTGGTTTCTGATGGCCGGGCCGGGTATTGTTATCGTCGCAGGATTTATTACGCTATGGCTGGCTGTCGTCAGTAACGATGGTTTGGTGACTGATGATTATTACAAGCAGGGATTGTCTGTAAACCAGAGCTTGCAGCGCGACCAAAAGGCGGGCAGCCTTGGCTTGCATGGTGATGTAATGCGTTCAGGCCTGAATTTGCGACTGTTGTTGAATGCGGAAAGCGACGCTGCGTTCCCGTCGGAGATTACGTTGAAGCTGGCGCATCCAACGCGGGCCGGGCAGGACCAGTTGGTCAGGATGACTTTGGAAGGACAGGGCTTCTATAGTGGCAAGCTGGCTACGGAAGTCTCTGGGCGTTGGCTTGTTTCGATTGAGGATCCTGCTGCTCAATGGCGGCTTCAAGGCGAATGGCAGGCTGATTCGGTGGAACCGTTGCGCCTGACGGCGCGCTCGGGGAAGTAGTTTTTGGTTTTTTATTTGTTACTGGGAGGTGACATATGGCGTGGGAACTTTTGTTTAGCAGCGATTTTGGACTGATGAGCTTTGCCGTGATCGTCGGCGTTCTGATCATCGGTGCGGTCATGGGCAAGATGTACTCCAACAAGATCGATGAAGATTCACGCAAGGCCGGCAAGTAAAGCGCTGTCGACCGCATCGCTCTTTGAGTGATGGCAGCTATAAACCCCCGATCTGCTTAGCAGATCGGGGGTTTGTTTTTTGTGCCGAGAACGGTAAAACTGGTACATGCTGATTCGTGCCATGCTCATTTCCGTTTTTTTGCATCTGGTGATGTTGATATCTCCGAGCCGTCTTGACGGGCTGCCACGGACAACGATGACCGGAGTTGGACCGAATGCCTTGAATGCGGTGATTGCCCGGCGCGATGGGAATGACTCGCTTGAGCCCGGAATTCGCCAGACTGTAATGGTCAAAGCTCAGGCTGCCGTTCGGCGCCCCGGCGCGCTACCTGAATCGAAGACAGAGCATTTCAAATTTGGCCCTTTTTTCCGGTCGACCGTAGAGCCTGCCATTACAGAAAAGGCGATGCCAGACCGTTCGCTTGAGGTGACGCCGACTGATACGCAAGGAGCTTCAGTCGAGGAGATTGGGCAATATCGATTGAATGTGGCGCGAAGTGCCCGCCAGTTCAAAGCCTATCCACCTCTGGCGCGGGAGAAGGGCTGGGAGGGGGTGGTCCAGGTCGCGGTTGTCACGCCGATTGGCCAGGGTGCTCCAATAGTTTCGCTGGCTATCTCGTCCGGTTACGAGGTGCTTGATCGTCAGGCACTTGAAATGGTTACGCAGGCGGTCAATTTGACAATTTTGCCGGATGGTATGCGTGGCCGGCGTTTGGCAATTTCCTTCCCGATCGAGTACCGGATGGCAAAGCAATGAAACCTATGCTGCCGGAATTTCTGTTTCGTGAAAGCCGAATACACCTTTTGCTCGGTCGGCTAGATATCGTTCAAGGCACAAGCTGACGCTGCGAAATGCCAGCTCATTCCAGGGGATCTGCGCAGGATGGCACAGGCTGACTTCAAGACTCTCCTCGCCAGGAGCAAAATGCGGGCTGCTCATGCGGCCGCGATAGAACAGATGGACCTGGTTGATATGGGCGATGCTGATCATGGCAAACGGCGCATCAATCAGAATCCTGGCTCCCGCTTCTTCGTGTGTTTCCCGAGCCGCTGCCTGCGCGGTGGTTTCCCCGTTCTCCATAAAGCCTGCGGGAAGCGTCCAGAAACCGTGTCGTGGTTCGATGGCACGCCGGCAGAGCAGGATTCGATCCTCCCATTCAGCGACGCAACCGACTACCAGGCGGGGGTTTTCATAATGGATGTGTCCGCACGCATCACAGACGTGTCGCGGTAGCGAATCTCCCGGAGGAATGGCCAAGCTTACATGCGCGCCGCAGTGGTTGCAGTATTGGATCATGGGCTGTGGATCGATGTCGTAATGTGCTTCAGTCTACCACCGGGTATTCTGCCAAGCCGAAGATGCGCCAAGTCGGCTCTCTCTTTCTTTGCACTCCGGCAATTCAAGTGGCTACAATAGCGAAAACCAATTACTGGGCGGATCTGCGCTGGTTTTTGCTGGCGCGACAGGGGGCTTTGCATGTTTCTGATTGTTGGTTACGTCATCATTCTGGCCTCGGCGCTGGGAACGTATGCACTGCACGGGAGTCTCCTCGCGCTCTGGGTACCGACCGAGTACGTCGCGATTATCGGTTTGACCATCGGTTACTTCGTCGCGGCCAATGACATCAAGATCATCAAGGCGACGGTTGGCGCCGTTCCTGGCATTCTCAAAGGATCAAAATACAACAAGGCATTCTATGTCGATGCCTTGGCCATGCTTTTCGAGATTCTTGGCAAAGTGCGCAAGGAAGGTTTGATGTCCATCGAAGGCGATATCGAAAATCCCGAAGCCAGCCCGATTTTCAGCAAATATCCGAACCTTGTGCATGATCATCATGTGATGGAATTTACCTGCGACTACCTTCGAATGATGGTCGGCGGGAATCTGAATACGGTTGAAATCGAAAGCTTGATGGATGTCGAGCTGGAAACCCATCACCACGAGGCGGCCGAACCAGGTCATGTCGTGTCCAGTATTGCCGGTGCAGTGCCGGCCTTCGGTATCGTGGTGGCGGTGATGGGGGTTGTGAACGTGATGGGATCGGTGGGCAGCCCACCGGCCGTACTGGGAAAAATGATCGGTGGGGCGCTGGTCGGAACCTTTCTCGGTATTCTGATTTCCTACGGCTTCGTCGAGCCGGTTGCCAAACTGCTGGAGCAAAAGGCCGCCGAAGGGGCGACGATCTACAAGACTATCAAGATGGTTCTATTGGCCTCCATGTCCGGCTATGCGCCACAGGTGGCTATCGAGTTCGGTCGCAAGACGCTGGGTTCGCACGAACGCCCCAGCTTCATCGAACTAGAGGAAGAGCTGAAAGCTCGCAAAGGCAAATAGCATGTCGCCAGTCATTAGATAAATACGATGAGCGACGATTCGACACGCCCCATAATAATCAAGCGCAAGAAGGTTGTTGCCGGCGGAGCGCATGGTGGCGCCTGGAAGATCGCCTATGCCGACTTCGTGACGGCAATGATGGCCTTCTTCCTGTTGATGTGGCTGCTTGGCTCGACTGCCAAAGGTGACCTTCAGGGGATTGCCGATCATTTTCAGAATCCCCTGAAAGTTTCCATGCAGGGCGGTAGTGGTTCGGGCGATGCGACCAGCGTCCTTCAGGGAGGCGGGAAGGATTTGACGCGTCAGGCCGGGCAAGTCAAGCGCGGCGATGTCGAGGCCAAGAAATCGACTTCATTCTCCAAGGAGGCTCAGGCCGAGTTTCGCCGCAAGGAGCAGGAGCGCCTGGAGAGCCTGAAGGCCGATATCGAAAAAATGATCGAGCAAAGCCCGCAGTTGGCTCAGTTCAAGAAGCAGATGCTGCTTGATATAACCTCCGAGGGCCTGCGCATCCAGATCATCGACGAGCAGAACCGGCCGATGTTTGATTCCAGTAGCGCGGACCTCAAGCCTTACACGCGCGATATCCTGCGCCAGATCGGTCAGGCGCTGAACGGGGTTGCAAATAGAATCAGTCTGGCCGGACACACCGATGCATCGCAGTTTTCGGGTGGCGAAAAGGGCTTCTCAAACTGGGAGCTCTCTGCCAATCGGGCGAATGCGTCCCGGCGCGAGTTGGTCCTTGGTGGCATGGACGACAGCAAGGTCATACGTGTTGTCGGCCTCGCTTCGACAGTTCTTTTCGACAAAAACGACCCGCTGAATTCTGTTAATCGCAGAATCAGTATCGTTGTCCTGAATCGCAAGACAGAGCTTGCCATTTTGCAGGAAGAAGGGCCCGAGTCCGAGTCCGGCGAGGAGGGGCTCCTTCCAGAGGGTTTAAAGCTGCCTGCCAGTGGAAAAGGTACCGCCGGATAGCAGGTCGGTGTCTTGCGCCAAGTGACTTGCACCATCAAGCGGCAACAGAAAGCTTCGTTTGATCGAACTGGGCCGATCCCTGCCAGCGTTGGCAAGCCATCCCGGGAAAACAAGGATCAGCCGGAAATATAGGCTCCTCTCTCG
Organism: Ferribacterium limneticum; assembly: GCF_020510585.1. GTDB lineage: Bacteria > Pseudomonadota > Gammaproteobacteria > Burkholderiales > Rhodocyclaceae > Azonexus. The sequence continues at coordinate 868,251 of NZ_CP075190.1, forward strand.
GTCATCTATTCGCACGTTGACCATATTTCGCAAAAAACCAGTGTCGCTTCGCAAAAAATGGACAATAATCCTGTTGGTCAAACCGGCTTCGCCAGCGGCGGAGTTGCGTTGTTCTGATTTTTCACGAGGAAAAAATGGCAAAAACCATTCTTGCAGTTGACGACTCCGCATCCATCCGTCAGATGGTCTCCTTTACCTTGAAGAGTGCCGGTTACGACGTGGTTGAAGCCGTCGATGGGCAGGATGGCCTCGACAAAGCCAAAACCAAAAGTATCAATCTGGTTTTGACTGACCAGAACATGCCTCGGATGGATGGGCTGACCTTGATAAAAAGTCTTCGGGGACTGCCGCAGTACGCATCGACCCCCATTCTGATGCTGACTACCGAGTCTTCGGATGCGATGAAATCGCAAGGGCGTGCAGCCGGTGCCACCGGTTGGCTGGTCAAGCCCTTCGACCCCCAAAAACTGATTGAAGTCGTACGCAAGGTGATCGGCTAAGCGAAGCCGGCGGACCTGTAACAGGGCAGGTCTTTTGCATTCAATTTTCGGTCTTCCATTTGTAGGTGCCGAGATCAGGGGGTGGCATGACTATCGATATGAGTCAGTTCTACCAGGTATTTTTTGAGGAATCGGCAGAGCACTTGGCAACAATGGAAGGGCTGCTGCTTGAACTGGACGTCGAAAATCCGGATTCAGAGCAACTCAATGCCATTTTTCGCGCTGCTCACTCCATCAAGGGAAGTGCGGGAACGTTCGGCTTTACAGATCTGGCCGAGACGACTCACATCCTGGAGAACCTGCTCGACCGCATTCGCAAGCAGGAGCTGGGATTGCGGGCCGATATGGTGGACGCCTTTCTTGAATCAGGCGATCTGCTGCGCGACATGCTCGAGGCCCATCAGGGGCGAGGAGTGGTCGATCCAAAGCGAGTTGAGTCGATTTGTGCTCGCCTTCGTCAGTTGTCGGCTGACGATGCTGCGCCTGTCGCGCCGCCGTCCCGTGCGATGTCAGTCAATGTGGCAAGCGCTCAGGAAAACCTTGTTAGCAAGCGTACTTTCGATATCCAGTTTGTCCCGACCGATGTGTCAGCCCGCGGCCACGGTGTTTCCAATCTTCTCGATGAGCTGCGCTCTCTGGGAGCTTTGGAAATACTGAGTCAGCCGGCATCTGATATGAACAATGTCGGCTACTGGCAGCTTCGGTTGCTTACCGCGGCTGGTCCGGATGCCTTTTCTGATCAAATTGATTTTATTGCGGAGAATGGTGCATGGCGTGTAGTTGAAGAAACTGCAGCCGACGACGAGGGGGGGGCTTTCGGTTTCTTTGGGGATTCGCCAGGGGCGCCAGTGGAAGACCCCGGTTATGGTTTCTTTGCCCCGTTGGATGCTTCGACAAGCGCTCCTGCTGTTCCTGGGGCAACAGTGGCCGAAGATGATTCGTATGGGTTTTTCGATCCGCTGCCACAGGCCGGTGGCAGCGTGTCTGCCGTCAATGCCGCCTTGAGCGAAGATGAAGATGGCTACGGCTTCTTCGCGCCGCTCCCTTCTCATGCTTGTGCACAGCCCTTGGCCGAGGAGGGGGATGGATTCGGGTTTTTTGAGCCGCTGCTACCTGTTCCTGCTCAGGTGCAGCCTGTTTCGTCTGTCACCTCAACTGGTGGCGCTTCGGCTCAGATGCCTGCGGAAAAGAAAGCAAGTGAACCGCTTCCTCGTGCAGCCAAGTCGGCGACCCCAACGGCGGCGGGAGATTCGTCGATTCGCGTCAGTGTCGAGAAAGTCGACCAGTTGATCAATCTGGTTGGCGAACTGGTCATCACGCAGGCCATGCTGCTCCAGTCGGCAGCGCAGATGCAGGAAGGCGCGCCGGAGCGTCTGGTCAACGGCTTGGCTCAACTGGAGCGCAATACCCGCGATTTGCAGGAATCGGTAATGTCCATCCGGATGATGCAGATTTCCTTCGTGTTTTCACGTTTTCCGCGCGTGGTCCGTGATCTTTCAGGCAAGTTAGGCAAGCAGGTCGAGTTGAAGACATCCGGAGAAACCACTGAACTCGATAAGGGGCTAATCGAGCGGATTGCCGATCCGCTGACTCACCTGATTCGCAATAGCCTGGATCACGGTATCGAATTGCCGGAAACGCGGATTGCCGCAGGCAAGAGTCCAGTCGGGACTATTACCTTGAAGGCCTACCATCAGGGCGGGAATATCGTCATCGAGGTGGGTGACGATGGGGCTGGCTTGCCACGCAACAAGATATTGGCCAAGGCTCGTGAGCGCGGACTACCGGTTTCCGATCAGATGACTGATTCCGATGTTTTTAATCTTATTTTCGAAGCAGGCTTCTCAACGGCCGATCAGGTGACTGACGTATCGGGGCGTGGCGTGGGAATGGATGTCGTCCGCCGCAATATTCAGTCTATGGGGGGGCGCGTAGAGATTGAATCGATGTTGGGTGTCGGCACGCGGATGACGGTTCGTTTGCCGCTGACATTGGCCATTCTCGATGGAATGTCCATCGCTGTTGGTGACCAGACCTACATTTTGCCCCTTTCCTATGTGATGGAGTCGTTTCAGCCACAGACTGGCGACATCAAGACGCTATCCAATCAGGCACGCGTCATTCAGGTTCGCGGCGAGTATCTGCCCGTCGTGGTATTGCACGAATTGTTCAATATCAAGTCGCATTCGAGCAATTTCGCACAAGGCATCATGGTTGTTGTTGATGCCGATGGCATTAAGGCCGCGCTCTTCGTTGATGCGCTGGTTGGACAGCACCAGGTGGTCATCAAGAGCCTGGAGGCAAACTATCGCCGCGTGCAGGGGATTTCCGGCGCGACCATCATGGGCGATGGCCATGTGGCGCTCATTCTGGATGTGTCGGCCATCGCCGGCATGGCGAAGACAAGTCTGCAGAAGTTGGCTGACGGTTGAATTGAGGAGCAAGAGATGGAAACGATGAGCCATGGCAGCAGCACGGCAAACGAAGAAGACCTGGTGTCTAGTGAGTACCTGACCTTCACCTTGGGTAGCGAAGAGTATGCAATCGATATCCTCAAGGTTCAGGAGATTCGAGGCTACGAGCCGCCAACGCTGATCGCCAATGCCCCGCCATTTATAAAGGGGGTGATCAATCTGCGCGGCATTATCGTGCCCGTCGTTGATCTGCGTATCAAGTTCAACCTCGGCAAGATCGAATACACCCCCTTCACTGTGGTCATCATCCTAAATGTTGCCGGGCGTGTCATCGGCGCTGTGGTCGACAGCGTTTCTGATGTGTTTTCTCTGACGCGCTCGCAGATTCGCCAAGCACCTGATTTTTCCGGGACTTTCGATACTAAATACATCCTTGGCCTGGCCACGGTCGATTCACGCATGATGATTGTGACGGATATCGAACGGCTGATGACCAGTGCTGATATGGCGCTCATCGATTCGGCCAGCGAGTAACGCACAGCCCTCATTCAGGAGCCGTAGCATGTTGAATTTACGCAATTACAAGATTGGCACCCGTCTGATCATGACGACAGTCGGTGCCTTGGCGCTGATGATCGCCTTTGTGGCCATTGCTTGGCTCAGCCTGAATTCGATTAGCGGCAAAGTCGATCACATAGCGAACAACAACATCAAGAAAACCGAACTGGCCGTCAACATGCGTACGCGCAATCTGTTGATTGACAGGCATGTGCGTACGGCAATGATCCATGAGGAAATCGACAAGCAGCTAGGTGAGGAGAAGCAGGTTAACGCCGAACTCCTGGCCTACATGGAGTCCGAAAAACAGATCGGGGAATCAGTGGGCTCGACGCGCGGGAGGGGAATACATGAGCGCATCGTGCTGGCCAGAAAAGAGGCCGAAGTTTCTATTTCCCGGATGTTTGTGCTGATCAGGGCAGGGAACCGACCGGAACTTGAAGATCATTTCTTCAATGCCTTTCGCCCAAAAATGCAGGTCTGGTTCGAAGCGGCTGACGAAATGCTACAGCTGCAAAAAGAGAACAATCTTCGGGATGTAGCCGAGATAGACACGGTCAAATCGCGTGTTCAAACCATCATGTCGCTAATGGTAGGCTTGGCACTGATCATTATGATTCCAGCAGGTCTGTGGGTTACTCGCAAGATTACCGGCCCGCTGGACGAGGCGGTCGGTGTCGCCGATGCGGTTGCGGCAGGTAATCTGGAAAATAGTATTGATGTCAGCGGAAAAGACGAAACCGCGCATTTAATGAGTGCGCTAAGCCGCATGCAGGACGATCTCAGGGCGCGTACTGCAGCGGAACGCAAGGTGGCCAATGAGGCCCTTCGCATCAAAGTAGCCCTGGATGTGACTTCAAATAGCGTGATGGTTGCCGATCCTGATGGTGTGATCGTATATTGCAACGCGGCTGTACTTGAAATGATGCGCGTTGCCGAGGCTGATATCCGCAAGGATTTGCCGTCGTTCAGAGCCAATACAATTCTTGGGTCGAATTTCGATATCTATCACAAGAATACGGCGTATCAGAGCAAGCTGCTGGCTGGACTCAAGGGCATGCATCGCGCACAAATAATGGTCGGTGGTCGTACTTTCAAGTTGGTGGCCAGCCCTATAGTCAACGAGCGGAATGAGCGTCTCGGTACGGTTGTCGAGTGGACTGATCGCACCGCCGAGGTGGCTGTTGAGGAAGAGGTCAGCAGCATTATTGCGGCTGCGGCTTCCGGTGATTTCTCGCGGCGTATCGATGCAAGTGAGATGAGTGGCTTTTTCCGGCAGATTTCTACTGGCATCAACGATCTCCTCGAAGTGAATAGCCAGGCCTTGGGCGATGTCGGAGCCATGTTGACCCGTCTTTCGCAAGGTGACCTGACCCGCAAGATCGACACCGAATATCAAGGTGTCCTTGGCCGGCTGAAGGATGATGCCAATGTCACGGTCGACAACCTGCAGGAGATTATTTTCTCGATAAAGAGCGCAACAGATGCGATCAATATAGCTGCACAGGAAATTGCCAGCGGCAACCAGGATCTTTCGGGGCGCACCGAGCAGCAGGCGTCGAGCCTTGAAGAAACGGCCTCGAGCATGGAGCAACTGACCAGCACGGTTAAACAGAATGCCGACAACGCCCGCCAGGCTAACGAACTGGCGAACAGTGCGCAGCGGGTGGCAGAAAAAGGCGGGAAGGTGGTTGGGCAGGTAGTGGAAACCATGGGGGCAATTCATCAGGCCTCAAACAGGATTTCCGACATCATCAGCGTTATCGACGGTATCGCTTTCCAGACCAACATCTTGGCGCTCAATGCAGCGGTTGAAGCGGCTCGCGCCGGAGAGCAGGGTCGCGGTTTTGCCGTGGTGGCGACTGAGGTACGAAATCTCGCCCAGCGCAGCGCAGCAGCGGCCAAGGAAATCAAGACCCTGATTTCCGACTCCGTCGAAAAGGTGCAAACCGGTGGACGTTTGGTCGATCAGGCGGGGCAAACCATGGGTGAGGTTGTGGCGAGCATCCAGCGTGTAGCCAGGATCATGTCCGATATTTCTAATGCCAGCCGTGAACAGACGGCGGGTATAGAGCAGGTTGGTTTTGCAGTAGGGCAGATGGATGAAATGACTCAGCAAAATGCCGCACTGGTCGAGCAGGCAGCTGCAGCAGCCGAAAGCCTGGAAGAACAGGCACGTAACCTGGCAGAGTCGGTCGCTGTATTCCGTCTTTCTGGTGGACTGGTTATTCAAGGGCAGGCAGAACTTGCCGGGCTGGACTTTGATGGCGCGATAGCCGCGCATGGCAAATGGAAGCAACGCCTGCTTGATTACGTGGCAGGTGGTGGAGAACAGCTTGATCCGGCTGTAGTTGGTCGTGACGACCAGTGTGCTCTCGGCTGCTGGATTCACGGCGATGGTCGCGCGTTGCGTGGCAATGCAGGATATACCGAACTCAAGGGCGAGCATGCGGGCTTCCATCGTTGTGCGGCGGATGTAATACGTACCCAATTGGCGGGCAATAGTGATGGCGCACGGGCGCAAATCTCCGGCGAGTTTTCGAATAGATCGGCGCGGGTCATCGGATTGTTGCAGAGCATGCGCCATGGCGGAAAAAGTGCTCCTCCCCTGCAGCTGGCTGTAGCTGCTCCACGGAACATCTCCTCCGTCAAGATGCCGGCGCACGCCGTGCCTGATGACGAGTGGGAAGAGTTCTAAAACGACAGGTTCATAGAGAAAAACGATGCGAAATAACCAGCCTGTGACCGATGTGGAAGTCGAACTTGATGAGCACACCCTTATTGCCTCCAAGACTGACCTCGAGGGGCGGATTACCTATGTCAACAAAGCCTTCATCGACATCAGCGGTTTTTCTGAATCGGAGCTGATCGGACAGCCACACAACCTTCTCCGTCATCCGGACATGCCAGCCGAGGCCTTTGCCGATCTTTGGCGGGATATCAAGGATGGCCGTCCATGGAGCGGCGTGGTCAAGAATCGCTGCAAGAATGGGGACTATTACTGGGTTCTGGCCAACGTAACGCCATTACGTGAAAACGGTACAGCGGTTGGTTTTATGTCCGTACGTCGGAAGGCGAGCGCGCAGCAGATTTCAGCTGCTCAGGCGGCGTACGCCGAGATCCGTGAAAAACGTGCTGGTGGCAAGGAGATCCGCCACGGAAATGTGGTTAGCGGTGGGCCTGTAGGTCTCATGCGTCGCTGGATATCCAATGCATCGTCGTCTAAAAAAATCGTACTGGGCATGTTGCTGGGGTTCGGCGTCATTCTTGGTGGCGCAACTACGTTGCTCGGGAATCATCTGGCGACGCTGCTTGATGCCCAGGGGCGCGAAAGTCTGAGAAACGATGTGGGGCTGCTCAGGGCCATGGTTGAGACGAACCTTGTGGCTCTCCGCAAAGAGGCTGTTCAATTGAATCGTGGCTTCGCAATGTCGTTTCAGGATGAGATCGTTCTTGAGGGGGCTGATGAGTTGGCTGTGTTGCGGCTGGCCAGAGGGGATGTCCTGAATGGAAAGTTCGACATAGTTGATCGTTTTACTGAAAAAACAGGTGCGGTTTCAACAATTTTCATTCGCAAGGGTGATGACTTCACCAGGATCTCAACCTCAGTCAAAAAAGAGAATGGAGAGCGTGCCGTTGGTACAAGTCTGGCCAAGGATCACCCCGCGCTTGCTCAGCTATTAACCGGGAAGTCCTATGTGGGGCGCGCCAATCTATTCGGCAAGGCGTTCTTCACCAGCTATACACCTATCTTTGCAAGGAATGGCACGGTGATCGGGGCCACGTTTATCGGGCTCGATATCTCGACAGAGCTGGAAGCGCTCAAAAAGCAGATTCGTTCACTGAAAGTCGGAGAAACCGGTTACTACTACGTGCTTGATGCCAGTCCGGGCAAGGATTTTGGCAATCTCATCGTGCATCCGGCCAAAGAGGGGACCAATGTTCTCGGTGCCAAGGATGCGGGTGGTCGCGAGTTCATTCGCGAAATGCTGGAACGTGGCAGCGGTGATATCAGTTATCCATGGCTCAATACCGAACTGGGCGATACGGCAACCCGGGAAAAAATTGTCGTATTCGATACCTTGCCTGATACCAAGTGGCTGATTGCTGGCGGCACTTATCTGGAAGAGTTCCACGCCCTTTCAAGCCAGGTGACTCGCTTTGTCATGGTGGGCGGATTTGTCCTGGCGCTGCTGCTTGCAGCCTTCCTCTATCTGCTCATAACAAAGCTGATTGTCAGGCCACTACAGCAAAAGGTTCTGCCGGTATTTAACGAGTTGGCGGAAGGCCGATACGATACGCAACTGGATGTCGGGGCGAATGATGAGGTCGGCCAAGTGCTGCAGGGGCTTCAATCAATGCAAATGCAGCAAGGGTTCAATGTTGCCGAGGCGCAGCGAATAGCCAACGACAATCTGCGTATTCGCATTGCGCTTGATTGCGTCTCGGCCAATCTGCGGATTGCCGATGACGACGGCACGGTGATCTACGCCAACAAGGGGCTGCTGAGCACATTGCGCCAGATCGAGCCCGGTCTACGTGAACAGCAGCCGAACTTTACGGTCGACGGGTTTATCGGCAGCAATATCGGGGTGTTTTATCAGGACCCGGAGGCCGCTCTCAAGAGCCTGCGCGAACTACAGGGAACACGCCAGAGTGAGCTCGATATCGGTCGTCGGATCTATAACATCATCACCAACCCGATCGTGAATGACCGTGGCCAGCGCCTTGGCACCGTTGGCGAATGGGTTGATCGCACCGCTGAACTGAATGCGCAGCGCTCGGTGGCGGCGCTTGTCTCACAGGCGTCGGCCGGGGATCTTGAGGCCCGCCTGGACACCTCGACGCTGGAAGGGTTCTACAAGGAGCTTGGTACCGGCATCAATAGCTTGGTCGAAACCAGCGGGGCGGCGATTGGCGAGATTGCCAATTTGCTGTCCCGAGTGGCCGATGGAGACCTGACCCAGACGTTGACCAGCACGTATCAAGGGACCTTTGGCCGTTTGCGCGATGATGCCAACCAGACAGTCACGAAGCTGCGCAATCTGGTCGGCGAGATTCAACTGTCGGCCCAAGCAATAAATACGGCCGCCAAGGAAATCGCCTCGGGCAACCACGATCTATCGGGGCGAACGGAGGAGCAGGCGAGCAGTCTCGAAGAGACGGCTTCAAGCATGGAGGAGCTGACCAGCACGGTGAAACAGAATGCCGATAACGCGCGTCAGGCCAACGAGCTGGCCGGTGCGGCACAAAAAGTTGCCGATAAGGGGGGCGAGGTTGTCGGCCAGGTGGTCAACACGATGAGCGCAATCCATCAGTCGAGCAGCAAGATTGCCGACATCATCGGGGTGATCGACGGCATTGCCTTCCAGACCAATATCCTCGCCCTCAACGCGGCGGTCGAGGCGGCGCGCGCGGGGGAACAGGGGCGTGGTTTTGCAGTGGTTGCCACCGAGGTGCGCAATCTGGCCCAGCGCAGCGCTGCTGCGGCGAAGGAAATCAAGGGGCTGATCTCCGATTCGGTCGAAAAAGTCGAAACGGGCAACAAGCTGGTCGACCAGGCGGGGCGGACGATGGAGGAGGTCGTCGCGAGCATCAAGCGCGTGGCCAAGATAATGGGGGATATTGCCGATGCCAGCAATGAGCAAAGCGCAGGCATCGAACAGGTCAGTTTCGCAGTAAATCAGATGGACGAGGTGACACAGCAGAATGCGGCGCTCGTCGAACAGGCGGCTGCGGCTGCGGAGAGCCTGGAAGAGCAGGCGCATCAACTGGCGATGACCGTCTCGGTTTTTCGAATTGCCGAGAGGAAAGAGGCGCCCCGTCTGGCGCCGCCGCTTCGCATCCAGCGTGAAGCTGCCTCAACAACGAATAGCGAGCGGCCTCGTGGCCCAAAGGCACCGGTGCTACAGGTCAGTCTTGACGATGAGTGGGAGGAGTTCTAGCCATGGTTGATTTCCGAAATCCGGCACCGCCAGCGTCGCCCCTTCGTTCATCGTTGTTGGCCGGCCTGCCGGCGCGTGATGGAAGTGCGCGGGAATTTACGTTTTCGACGACCGATTTTGAGCGTGTCCGCAAGCTGATCTATCAGCACGCCGGCATTTCGTTGTCACCGGTCAAGCAAGACATGGTGTATTCCCGCCTGGCCAGACGTCTTCGCGCGACGGGTATGCCTTCTTTCGCGGCGTATCTTGATGCCCTCGAGCGCAATGGCGGCGACGAGTGGGAGCGTTTTGTCAATTCGCTGACGACAAACTTGACCTCGTTTTTCCGCGAGCCGCATCACTTCCCGATATTTGCCGATCATCTGCGCAAGCTCGGCACCAAACGTCCGGTCCGGGTTTGGTGTTCGGCTGCGTCGACGGGCGAAGAGCCGTACTCGATCGCGATAACCGTGGCCGAAACCTTTGGTGCCAACGTTTCGCATATTTCTATCGTGGCCTCTGATCTCGATACCAATGTGCTGGCGACGGCAGAGAAAGGGGTTTATCCGATCGAGCGGGTTGAAAAGCTCTCGCCCGAACGCTTGCGTCAATTTTTTCTGCGCGGAACCGGTAGCCAGGAGGGTTTTGTCTCGGTTCGTCCCGAGTTGAAGCGGATGGTTTCGTTTCAGCGGATCAACCTTCTGGATGCCAATTATTCGGTCAAGGGGCCGCTTGACGTCATCTTCTGCCGAAATGTCATGATCTATTTCGACAAGCCGACGCAGTACAAGATTCTGTCGCGCTTCGCACCGATGATGCAGCCCGATGGCCTGATGTTCGCCGGCCATTCGGAAAGCTTCCTGCATGCGGCCGATCTTTTCAAGTCCCAGGGCAAGACAGTTTACGCCCTGGCAAATGCCCGATAGGGAAGGGGCTTGGTGCAACACTCCTACGACGAGCAACTAGCCAGCAATCGATACTTCGATCGAAAGTTCGGCCTTGAGGCCGCCAAGATATTGCCGGGCGAGTACTTTGTTTCCAGCAAGGATGCACTGTTGGTGACAGTTCTCGGTTCCTGTGTCGCTGCCTGTATTCGGGATCCGGATTTGGGCATTGGCGGGATGAATCATTTCATGTTGCCGGACGATGGCGGCAGGAGCCCGCTGGGCATGTCTGCCCGCTATGGCACCTATGCCATGGAGGTGTTGATCAATCATCTGCTCAAGCTTGGCGCACGACGCAACCGTCTCGAGGCCAAGGTGTTTGGTGGCGGAGCCGTCCTGGCCAGTCTGGCGAGCAGCAATGTGGGTGCCAAGAATGCGGAATTCGTACTTGATTTCCTGACAACGGAAAAGATTCCCGTTGTCGCCAAGGACCTGCTGGATTCATATCCGCGGAAAGTCTATTATTTTCCGCACTCAGGGCGTGTTCTGGTCAAAAAGCTGCACCGGGTGCATAACGAGACCCTGTTCAGCCGCGAAAACGATTACAAGGTACGCTTGAGCGGCTCCACCATCGAAGGCGATGTCGAATTGTTCGTTTGATACGGTCAACCGGAAAAAAGCGCCAATTTTAAAATCCACCTCAATAGATACTCATGAAAACTCGCGTCCTGGTTGTTGACGATTCGGCCTTAATGCGCGGTCTGTTGAGCCAGCTGATCGGCATGGCGCCCGATATGGAGGTGGTGGGGGCGGCGCCTGATGCCCAAACCGCCCGTGAAATGATCAAGGCGCTCAATCCGGATGTGGTGACCCTCGATGTCCAGATGCCGAAAATGGGCGGGCTTGAGTTTCTCGAGCGCCTGATGCGCTTGCGGCCCATGCCTGTCGTCATGGTTTCGTCGTTTACCGAGTCTGGCTCCGACACCACGCTGAAAGCCCTTGAGCTGGGCGCAATTGATTTTATAGGCAAGCCACGGGCCGATAGTGGCAGGAGCATGGAAAACTATGGAGAAGATCTGGTCGAAAAAATCCGTGCCGCAAAAGGCGCGCGTTTGCGTACCTCAATGAGTTCGTCCACCGCTTCACCGTCGTTGTCGACACCGACCAGACCTGGCTTGGCCGCGAGTGGAAAGCTCATCTTTGTCGGCGCCTCGACCGGCGGCACCGAGGCAATCAAGGAGTTTCTCCTGGGTATTCCCGCTGATTGTCCCCCCATCCTCATCGTGCAGCATATGCCCGAATCCTTCACGGCTTCCTTCGCCCGTCGCCTCGATTCTCTCTGCGCACCGCGCGTCATCGAGGCGCAAGGCAATGAAAAGATCGAGCCGGGCACCGTCTATGTTGCGCCAGGGCATTCCCATTTGTTGATTCGGCGGGGTAATTCCGGTTTCCTCACCGAACTGGCAGCGACCGCCCCCGTCAACCGCCATCGCCCTTCGGTCGATATGCTATTTGATTCAGCTGCTGCCTTGGTCGGACGCAAGGCTGTTGGCGTTATTCTTACCGGCATGGGCAAGGATGGCGCTCAAGGTTTGTTGCGCCTGCGTCAGGCGGGTGCAAGAACCTTTGGTCAGGATGAGACGAGTTGTGTTGTCTATGGAATGCCGCGCGAAGCCTTTCTGATCGGTGCGGTAGAGGAGCAGTGTTCGCTGGACGACATGGCGCGCCGGGTGCTTGGCGCAATTTGTGTGTAACAGGCCTGTCGGGCTTGTTGCCTATGGTCAAAGGATTAAACTAGGATTCGACTGACTTTTTTGGGATAGGAAAACAAATGCAGGCAAGTATTCTCAATGAATCCGGCAAGGTGATCATCAAACTGGCTGGACGTTTTGATTTCAATACCCACCGCGAATTTCGTGCTGCCTATGAGCCCCTCATTACCGATTCAACCGTTCGCTCGGTCGCCGTTGATTTCGCCGGGGTCGATTATCTTGATAGCTCGGCATTGGGCATGTTGTTGATGTTGCGCGACAAATTGGGTGGAGGAAACAAGGAGGTGGCACTGACCGGCGTTCGGGGTAACGTAAAACAGGTGCTAGATATTGCTAATTTTGGTAAATTGTTTCAAATTTCCTAAATGCTCGGTGTTGTTCGCCGTTAATGGAAGATGGGGTAGCACCCAGATGGTGCTGATAGCAGGTTCGTCGCCGGGTAACGACGGAGCAGGAAGTGAAGGTTGGATGGCTTCTTGCTGCCGAAGCAGCCGGATACGCAACATGCGAGAGGATGACAATGTCTGAGTTATTGAAGAATATCGATGCGCGAACAAAATTGGCGGGCACCAACAAGCTCGAGATTCTTTTGTTCTTTCTCGGCGTAGATCACCGTACCGGGCGTCGTGAAACCTATGGCATCAACGTCTTCAAGGTTCGTGAGGTCATGCGTACGCCTGTAATTACTGCAGCCCCTGATATGCCGCCCTCCGTTGAAGGCATGGTTAGTCTGCGCGGGGCTCTGGTGCCGGTGATTGACCTCGCCAAATACTCAGGGATATCCCCTGAGACGCCGCGCGAAATAATGATCGTGACCGAATATAACGGCCACACCCAAGGATTTCTGGTCGAAGGCGTCGATACTATCCTTCGTCTGGACTGGAGCAAGATGCGTGTTCCGCCGGAAATGCTGACTTCGCAGACCGGCGGGCTGGTGACTGCAGTGACCGAACTGGAGGACAACCGTCTGGTGATGATGATGGATGTCGAGAAGGTGCTTTCCGAAACCTCTAGTATCGACAACGAGATCATGTTCCGCGGGGTTGTTGCGGTCGACAAGCCGGATTGCACGGTTTTTTATTGCGATGACTCCAGTGTTGCGCGCAAGCAGATCGAGCGCACACTTGCTGCAATGGGGGTCAGGGGCATCTCGGCGGTAAATGGTCGTCAGATGTGGGAGGAGATGGAGAAGGTGGCGATCTATGCACAGTCGATCGGCAAACCAGCTTCGTCAATGATCAGCCTGATACTGACTGACATCGAAATGCCTGAAATGGATGGCTACATTCTGACCAAGAAAATCAAGTCCGATCCTCGATTCAACGGGATTCCAGTAATCATGCATTCGTCCTTGTCGGGGATGTCCAATCAAAAGCTGGGTGCATCGGTCGGCGTGGACGAGTACGTGCCAAAGTTTGAGCCCTTGCGCCTGTCCGAAACATTGGCCCGGCGGCTAGGCGTGGAAACTACGCCGGTTCGCGTGGCCTGAGAGATAGCGGGAGTTGACGATGGAACTCGTTGAAAACAAAAACCTGCTTGATAGTGTCGATGCTCGGACGCGACTGGCAGGTTCCAACAAGATGGAAATTCTGCTCTTCTCGCTCGGAACCCGCGAGATTTTCGGCATTAATGTGTTCAAGGTCAGAGAGGTTGGACGGACGCCGCACATAACCAAAACCCCCAATATGCCGCGTGGTGTCGAGGGGCTGATTTCCTTGCGCGGGAACGTCATCCCGGTCCTTTCGCTGGCCCCGTTCATGCAACTGGATGCGCCAGCCGGACTCGGCAAGACAATGATGGTGGCTGAGTATTCAAAACGAACCCTTGGCTTTCTGGTGCATGACGTTGATCGGATCATCCGTGTTGACTGGGAACGGGTGAAGGCGCCTGAAAGCGTACTGGCGACAAATCAGGGGCTGATTACCGCTGTTATCGAACTGGAAAGCGGTGGCCTGGTTTCCATCCTCGATGTCGAGCAGATTCTCGCCAATGCCTTCGGTGAAGCAATGATCGTGGACATTAGTCCGGCACGAGTTGATCCGGATACGAGCGTGTTTTTTGTCGATGACTCGATTGTGGCGCGGCGCAAAATTGCCGAAGTGCTTGATAAGCTTGGCGTGCGTCACAAGCATGCGACCAATGGCATGGAGGCTTGGACGCGCCTGCAGGGGATTGCTGCTCATGCTGTACAGATGGGGCAAAACATCCGCCAGGATATTCGTTTGATTCTGGTCGACGCCGAGATGCCCGAAATGGACGGCTACGTGTTGACCAAGAACATCAAATCCGACCCGCGTTTTGAAGGCGTACCGGTGGTCATGCACTCGTCGCTCTCCTCCGAGGCCAATCGAGCCATGGGGAAGTCGGTCGGCGTCGACGCCTATGTCGCAAAGTTTGATGCCGAGGCGCTTGCTGATACCTTGCGTCCGCTAATTGAACGATAACAAACCAAGTTTCTGGAGTAGTGCATGGCAGCTGATCCCAAAATGAAATTTCTGGTGGTGGACGATTTTTCCACCATGCGTCGAATTGTCCGAAACCTGCTGAAAGAGCTTGGTTTTACGAATGTCGATGAAGCCGAAGACGGCGCCATTGCGTTGCAGAAACTGCAGGGCGGTGGTTTCGAGTTTGTCGTAACCGACTGGAACATGCCGAATATGGATGGGCTGACCCTGCTGCAGTCAATTCGTGCGACGCCGAATCTGAAACATCTGCCGGTATTGATGATCACTGCTGAAGCCAAGAAGGAAAACATTATCGCAGCGGCTCAGTCGGGGGCGAGTGGCTACATCGTCAAGCCTTTTACCGCGGGAACGCTTTCGGAAAAGCTGAACAAGATTTTCGAAAAAATGGGTCAGGCGTAAGGGGGAAATATGTCTGCCAATAACGATTCCGATGATCTCGAAGCCCTCTTCGACTCAATTGCAGCGAGTAGCGCGCCAGTTCCAGATCAACCGAAGGTTACGCCGCCGGCATCTATAGCATCGTCTGACGCTGATAGCGATGATTTGCAAGCCTTGTTCGATAGTGTTGTCGCTGAGGCCGAGGTTGCAAATGTCAGCCCCGAGACATCCGCTGATGTCGGCAAGCAAGCGGGGGGCTCCGGAGAGGGATGGTCGCAACAGGAGGCTGTCTTCAATCGAATTGGGCACATGGCACGTGCGCTGCACGATACCCTGGGTTTGCTAGGCTACGACAAGTTGATCGAGAAGACCGTATCGGCGCTTCCTGACGCCAAGGACCGCCTCGCATACGTGGCCAATCTGACTGAGCAAGCTGCCTGCCGCGTCCTTAACGCGACTGATATAGCCAATCCGCTCATCGACGACATGGAGAATGGTGCGCTGGTGTTGGGCAAGCGTTGGGATAAGGTATTTGCCAATGAAATGGGGCCTGCCGAATTCAAGTTGCTGGCGGCAGACACGCGTGCATTCCTGAATGAGCAGCTTCCGCAGAAAACTCGCGAAACGCATGCTCAGTTGACTGAAATCATGATGGCTCAGGATTTCCAGGATTTGACTGGACAGGTTATCAAGAAAATTGTTGGCCTTGCCCATGAGCTTGAGTCTGGACTGATGACTGTCCTTATAGAGGTCTTGCCCGAAACCAAGCGCACTGAAGAAGTGGCCAGTCTGATGAATGGTCCGGTAATCAACGCCGAAGGGCGTACCGATGTTGTGGTTAATCAAGAGCAGGTCGATGACCTGCTGGACAGCCTCGGTTTCTGAGGAGGACAAAAATGAGCGACTTTGGCGGAATGGAAGATCTGCTGCAGGATTTCCTGCAGGAGGCCAATGATCTGTTGTCAGACGTCGACAACAAACTTGTTGATCTCGAAAAGATGCCCGATGATCGTGCGCTGCTGAACGACATTTTTCGTGGGTTTCACACTGTCAAAGGGGGGGCAGGCTTTCTCAATGCCACTGAGTTGGTGACGCTTTGCCATCTGACAGAAAATCTCTTCGATCGTCTGCGCAATGGCGAACTTGAACTGACTGCCGAGTTGATGGATGTCATCATGGATGCCACCAAGGGTGTCCGTGAAATGTTCGGTGAATTGGGGCAGATGGTTCAGCCGCAGCCCGCCGATCCGGCGGTGATCGCAGCACTTAAGGGGGTATTGAGCGGTGACTCAGCGGGCGTTGCCCATGCCGCCGTGGCCCCTTCTCCGGCTGCAGATGTCGCGCAGGAGCCGGTTTCTGCACCTGGCGAACCGGATTGGAATGCGTTGCATGCTGCCGTAACTGGCAAAGCTGCTTCTGTTGGACCGGCTCAGAGCGACGTGATCACTAAGGCTGAAGCGGCTATTGTGGAGTCGGTTGTTACTCCGACAGCGGTTGTGGCTCAGTCGGCCGTAGCCGCGTCGCCGTTTGGCCGGCGGACAACGGACAAGCCGGGTGGTCAGCCGACTTCTGCGCGGCGGGCCGAAGAGCGTGGCCGAGAAAATACGATTCGTGTTGATACGTCCCGACTGGATCAGGTCTTGAATCTGTCGGGTGAAATTGGTTTGACCAAGAACCGACTGACCAGCTTGCGGGCCGATATACTTGCCGGGAAAAATGACTCTGAAACCCTGCATGCGCTCGATCAGGCGGTAAGCCAGCTCGATCTTCTGGTGTCGGATTTGCAGAATTCGGTAATGAAGACACGGATGCAGCCGATTGGCCGGCTGTTCCAAAAATATCCGCGAATTGCCCGCGATCTCGCCCGGCAACTGGGTAAGGACGTCGAACTGGTCCTCGCTGGTGAGGAGACCGAAGTCGACAAGACCATGATCGAGGATCTTGCAGATCCGCTGATCCACCTGATCCGCAATGCGGTGGATCATGGGGTCGAGATGCCCGAAGAGCGCCAGGCTGCAGGGAAACCGCCAAAGAGCCTGGTACGCCTTGAGGCGCGTCAGGAAGGCGATCATATCGTCCTGATCATCGCAGACGACGGCAAGGGTATGAATGCGGAGCGTATTCGTGCCAAGGCGACGGAAAAAGGGCTGATTTCCGAGGAGGAGGCCAACACTCTCGATGAGCGCCAGAGTCTCAACCTGATTTTCATGCCAGGTTTCTCGACCAAAACCCAGATTTCCGATGTGTCGGGGCGCGGCGTGGGTATGGATGTGGTCAAGACCAACATCCAGAAGCTGAATGGCTCGATTGAAATCCGTTCGGAGCCAGGCAAGGGTTCGGTTTTCATCATTTCTCTGCCGCTAACGCTGGCTATCTTGCCGGTGCTGCTGGTGCTGCTTGGCGATCAGCCATTTGCATTGCCGCTGTCACTCGTGCGCGAAATATTGCCAATCGAGCAGAGTCGAATTCAGGAGGTGGGCGGCAAGGAAACTTTGGTCGTCAGAGGAGAGGTTCTACCGGTGATTACGTTGGCTCGCCTTCTCGGCTGGCCGCTTGAGCGATATCCCGAGTACGGGGTGTTCATGCAGACGGCAGAGCGCAGCTTCATTTTGGCGGTCGATAGCTTTGCTGGACGTGACGACGCGGTGATTAAATCACTTGAAGATTTCCGTCCAAAGGGTGTGGCAGGCGTTACGACGCTGTCCAATGGGCAGATCGTGTTGATTTTGGACATGAAAGAGTTGTTGTCCGATCTCGGTCAGCATTCCGATTTCGGTTCCGCAGTGCGGGCACTCGATTTCGCCTGATTCCTGTTTTCAGTCAACGAGTTGAGGGGGGAGCTTTGCTCCCTCTTTTTTTTGGAGTGTTTACTCTGTTGTCATGGGGTTGCAAATGGCATCTGAGAAAGAGAGTAAATAAACACACGTACCTATATAATTTTTCTCGTTTTTTCCTATAATAGCCATAACATAAACCAAAGATGGCTATGGCCGAAGATAGCGACCTCGAGAAAACTGAAGAGCCTACTAGTAGGCGAATCGAGCAGGCCCGGGAGAAGGGGCAGGTCCCGCATTCCCGTGAGCTCGGTACTTTTCTGGTTTTAATCGTTGCCGGTGCTACTTTTTGGATGATGGGCGGCTGGTTCATCCAGCGCTCAATGGCTATTGTCAAAAAAGGCTTCACCATCGAATCCGAGGTTATGCGTGAGCCGGCCTTGATGTTGCCCCGATTGGCCGAAATCTCTAGCGATGCATTGTTTGCGTTTTCTCCCCTGCTTGGCCTCCTTTTGCTGGCTGCGGTCTTGCCCCCGTTTTTCCTGAATGCCTGGGTGTTTTCGCCGCAGGCCCTGGCTCCTGATTTCAATCGGCTCAATCCACTCAGCGGTTTTGGTCGGATGTTTTCCTGGAATAGCCTGATGGAGTTGGGTAAGGCTGTTTTGAAGGCGAGTTTGCTTGGTGGGGTTGCCGTTGCGCTGATCTGGGCCGAGCGTGACGAAATATTTGGATTGCTGGGCGAGCCGTTGGATGCTGGGCTTGTGCATGCCGGAAATCTGGTTTCCTTTTCCTTTTTGATCATGGCCGCAACGCTGGTGCTGGTTGTTGCTGCAGATGTTCCATTTCAGCTATGGCAATACTTCGATAAGTTGAAAATGACCAAGGAAGAGGTCAAGCAGGAAATGAAGGAAATGATGGGCGATCCGCACGTCAAAGGTCGCATTCGCAGTCTGCAGATGCAAGCTGCGCGGAAGCGCATGATGGCTGCAGTCCCTACGGCAAATGTAGTAGTGACTAATCCGACTCATTTTGCAGTGGCCCTTGCCTATCAAACAGGGATGGCCGCACCGAAGGTGGTGGCGAAGGGGGCGGGAATGATTGCTCTGAGAATACGAGAAGTAGCCAACGAAAATGCGGTGCCGATCATGGAGGCGCCGCCTCTGGCCAGGGCGCTCTACAAGCATACTGAACTCGACTCGGAAATCCCCTCAGCCCTGTACAGCGCGGTCGCTGAGGTTCTTGCGTATGTCTACCAGCTCGCCAACTGGCGGCAGGTGGGTGGTACCTATCCGGTGCCTCCCCGTGATCTGCCCGTGCCTGCTGGGCTGGTTCCGGAGGCGGCGTAAATGGCTTCCTCATCAGTCAGTATGCAAAGTTTCATGGCGCGCATCAACGTCTCGCAATTGGCCGCGCCGGTCTTGATCATGATGATCTTGGCAATGATGGTATTGCCACTTCCGGCTTTTGCGCTCGATGTGTTCTTTACCTTCAACATTGCAATATCTGTGCTGGTCTTGCTTGTTGCTGTCAACACGCAAAAAACACTCGAGTTTTCTGTCTTTCCGACGGTGCTGCTGGTTACCACTTTGCTTCGCTTGTCGCTGAATGTGGCTTCGACCCGAGTGGTCATGCTTGAGGGGCATACTGGTCCTGACGCAGCCGGGAAAGTAATCGAGGCATTCGGGCATTTCATGGTGGGCGGGAACTTTGCCGTTGGTATTCTTGTATTTATGATCCTCGTGGTCATCAATTTTGTCGTGATTACCAAGGGCGCCGGACGTGTTGCCGAGGTGTCGGCACGTTTCACGCTGGATGCGATGCCTGGCAAACAGATGGCCATTGATGCTGATCTAAACGCCGGTCTGATCGGCGAGGAAGATGCCCGTAGGCGCCGTTCCGAGATATCCCGTGAAGCTGAGTTTTTCGGTTCAATGGATGGTGCGTCAAAGTTTGTTCGTGGCGACGCCGTCGCTGGCATCATCATCATGCTGCTCAATGTCGTGGGAGGGCTGATTGTCGGCGTCCTTCAGCACAACATGGAACTGGCCCAGGCGGCAAAAAATTACACCCTGCTGACGATCGGTGATGGCCTTGTCGCACAGATTCCGGGGCTGATCATCTCTATCGCGGCCGGCATGGTCGTTACACGGGTGTCGGATGATCGTGATATCGGCCAACAGGTTATGGGTCAGATGTTCCGAAGCGCTAAGGTGATCGGTGTCACTGCGGGAATCATTGGAATTCTCGGGATGATTCCGGGCATGCCAAATCTGGTCTTTCTGATGTTGGCTTCGGGGATGGGCTGGATGTCCTGGCGGATGATGGAGAAAGAGAAGCGGATTGTCGAAGCGCCGGTCAAGGTCGCAGCTGCCCCTGTTCAGGAGGCTATGGAAGCGACATGGGGTGATGTGGCTCCGCTGGACGTTCTTGGGCTAGAGGTTGGTTATCGCCTGATACCTTTAGTCGATAAATCTCAGGATGGGGAATTGTTGCGTCGTATTCGCGGTATTCGCAAAAAGTTTGCACAGGAAGTCGGTTTCCTTGTTTCCCCTGTTCATATCCGCGACAATCTTGAATTGAAGCCAAATGCCTACCGTATCCTTCTGAAGGGTGTTGAGGTCGGGCAAGGCGAGGCCTACGCGGGGCAACTCATGGCAATTAATCCGGGCCGTGTGGCAGGTACGCTGAATGGCGCAGTGACTAAAGATCCGGCATTCGGGCTGCCAGCGGTTTGGATCGACCCCGCTCAGCGAGAGCAGGCACAAGCCTACGGCTACACCGTGGTGGATGCCTCAACGGTGGTTGCTACGCACCTAAACCACCTGATCCTGACCCATGCGGGCGAACTGCTTGGTCGTCAGGAAGTTCAGCAATTGCTGGATCATCTTGCCAAGGAAATGCCAAAGCTGGTCGAGGATCTTGTTCCCAAGGTTCTGCCTCTCGGCACGTTGCAAAAAGTTCTGCAGTCGATGCTCGAAGAAGGGGTTCATATCCGCGACATGCGGACCATTATCGAAACTGTCGCCGACCACGCAACGCGCACCCAAAATGCAGACGACCTGTCGAGCCAGGTACGTATAGCCCTTGGTAGAGCCATTGCTCAGCAGCTTTTCCCGGGCAATAGCGAAATGCAGGTCATGTCGCTCGATCCGACCTTGGAGCGTCTCTTGTCACAGGCAGTGGCTGGCGGCTCAGAAAATACCAGCTTTGAGCCGGGGCTTGCTGATACGCTTTTGCGTGAGACCGCCTTGGCAGCGGGGCGCCAGGAAGGTCTGGGGTTGCCGGCGGTATTGCTGGTGCCGGGCAGTCTTCGCCTGCTGTTATCCAGATTTTTGCGACGTACCGTTCCCCAGTTGAAGGTGCTGTCCCATAACGAAGTGCCTGAAACCCGAATTATTAAGGTGACCTCGATCATCGGAGGTAGAACATGAACGTCAGAAAATTCATCGCAGCCAACGCAAGGGACGCCTTGCGTAAAGTAAAAGAAACTCTTGGTAACGACGCGATCATTCTTTCGAATCGCGGCGTGCCGGGCGGTGTCGAGATCATGGCTGTGGCTGCGCGCGACATGGCGATGATTGTTCCCACCCAGGTTCAAGAAAAAACACTACAGGAGAGAAAAGTTCCGGAAAGCCATCCGGATGACGACTATCGTGTTGTTCTGAGTTCGGCGCGAGCAAGAGTCTCACAGCCGCCGCAGCCTACCGTGGTTCCTCCGCCGTCATCGGCGCAATATCAGGCGCACGTGTCAAAGCAAGCAGCAATGCTGGTCAATGCGGGCATTCCCAGAACCGGGGCAATGCGGCAGATGGAACATGGCCGCCCTAGCCCAACGACCGCGGCTCCCTCGAGAGTAGCTCCGATTTCCACCCCGCCAGCCTCTGCAGCGGTTCAGACGAGTGTGCCGCGCCGCCCGGAGGCGGAAGTAGTGCCGATGGAGGTGATGGACGAGATTCGCTCATTGCGCAAAATTGTTGAGCAGCACTTGGCTGGCTTCGCGTGGGGTGAGTCTGCTCGCTCCGAGCCGGTAAAGACAGATATCTTGCGTCAGATGCTCGATGCCGGGTTTTCCCCTCAGTTTTCCCGCGAACTGCTTTCTGACCTACCGCGTGAAATGAATGGTTTGGAGGCAATGGCATGGGTCAAGGGGGCGGCTGATCGTTCGCTTCTGACGATCGGCAACGAAAACGATATCGTTGACCGAGGTGGCGTCTATGCGTTGGTTGGACCGACCGGTGTAGGGAAAACAACGACAACTGCGAAGCTTGCTGCGCGCTGCGTGTTGCGCCACGGCCCGAGTAAGGTGGCATTGGTTACAACAGATGGGTATCGAATTGGTGCACATGAGCAACTGCGTATCTATGGTCGTATCCTTGGCGTCTCCGTTCACTTGGTCAAGGACGCTAATGAACTACGTCAGACCTTGATTGAGTTGCAGCATAAGCATATGGTGCTGATCGATACAATGGGTATGAGTCAGAGAGACAAGCTGGTCCCTGAGTTGACCGACATGCTTTCTGGCTGCGACGTACAACGATTGTTGTTGCTGAACTCAACTTCGCGAGGTGACACGCTGGATGACGTCGTTCGAGCCTACGCGGGTGACACGCTGGCTGGTTGCATTTTGACAAAGATCGACGAGGCAGCAAGTCTGGCTACCGTCCTGGATGTCATCATGCGCCACGGTTTGAAGCTTCAATACGTTTCCAATGGACAGCGAGTGCCGGAAGATTTGCATCTGCCTAATCGTAGCTATCTCTTGCATCGTGCGTTCAAAGATGTCCCGGAAAGCTCTCCCCATAAATATGACGGCCTTGAACCAGGATTGATGATGGCTAGCGCAGGGATGGTTGCGGTTGGAGGCAGCCGTGGCTGACTTTCGCGTTGATCAGGCCGCAGGATTGCGCCGCCTATTGGGAGGTGGCCAGCAATTGCAGGTTGTCACTTTTGTTGCTGGATGCGACGGTGTCGGTCGCAGTGTGGCCGTGGCCAATATCGGGGTGGCACTTGCGCGGCTAGGAAAAGAGGTTCTGATCATAGATGAGCATGTGCAAGGTGACGACATCGCGTCTACTTTCGGCATGACTGCCAAGCATGATCTTCTCAATGTTGTACAGCGTGAAATGCCGCTTTCTCAAGTCGTACTTCAGCCGATGTTGGGGCTGCGCGTTCTACCGGCGGCGCGGGCGGCCAGAAAACTGGGGCGACTGTCGTTGCCGCAGCAGCAGACTTTACTCGATGCGATGTCCGGTCTGGAAAGGCCAATTGATGTAATACTGGTCGATGCCAGCATGGCTCACCCAAATGGCTTTTCACCATTTGGGCTGGTTTCTCAGGAGGCGGTAGTGGTGCTTTCCGGGAGTAGTGCCTCGATAACAGAGGCATATTCGCTGATCAAAAAAGTAAGCCATGCTTTTTCGCGGAAGCATTTCCGTATTCTGGTGAACAAAGTTCGTAGTCATGCAGATGCGCGCTCAATCTTCGAGAATATCGCTCAGGTTGCAGCTCAACGCGGTGTTGCTCGCCTTGATTACGCTGGTGCAATACCTCTCGATGAGGCATTGCGGCAGTCGGCGCAGCTATGTCGGTCAGTCCTGGTTCAGGCACCCGACTCGCCGGCGGCGGCGGCATTCCGGGATATAGCTTCGGATATGCTGTACTGGCAGCGCAGTGAGTGCGAGGCCGGAGGTGTCGGTCAGTTCATGCAGCAACTGTTACACTTGAGCCAACGCATAACCCCCAACGTACTACGAGCCTGATGTATACCGCTGCCGGGCAGCCTGATAGGGACCAGTTGGTTCAGCGCTTCATGCCGCTGGTGAAGCGTATTGCCTATCATCTGATGGCTCGTTTGCCGCCTAGCGTGCAATTCGACGATCTCGTCCAGAACGGGATGCTTGGCTTGCTTGACGCTATAGATCGTTTTCAGGAAGGTTTCGGGGCTCAGTTTGAGACCTACGCAACACAACGAGTTCGTGGTGCCATGCTGGATGGCTTACGAGAAAACGATTGGTTGCCACGAAATTTGCGTCGGGAGTTGCGTCGCATAGAAACGACAATCAACCAGCTTGAGCATGAATATGGACGTGCGCCATCAGAAAAGGAGCTGGCTGACGCGTTGGGTATGTCCTTGGCTGACTACCAACGGACGCTACAGGAGGCGCGCGGACATCAGATTGTCTATTACGAAGATTTTTCGGGTTCGAGCGATGAGGATTTTCTAGAGCGGCACTTTACAGACAACGAGGCTGATCCGGTAAGTATCCTGGAAGATCGGGGTGTAAAGGAGCAATTAGTGCAGGCTATTGGTTTGCTGCCGGAGCGCGAAAAAATGATGATGGCGCTGTACTACGAGCAGGATCTAAATTTGCGGGAGATCGGCGAAGTTATGGGGGTCACTGAGTCGCGCGTTTGCCAGCTGCATACTCAGGCTATCGCACGACTACGCAGCCGTATTGTCGGTGAGGTTCCTGCAGCCACGAAACGTCGCAAGGAGAAGGCTGGTGGATAAGATCAGCCTCGCGGGTCTCGCAATAAGTATCGTGGCTATCATTGGGGGGCAATACCTTGAGGGCGGAAGTATTGGTTCTCTAGTTCAGCCAACAGCGCTGTTGATCGTGCTTGGTGGTACGTTGGGTGCGGTGTTGCTGCAAAGTCCGATTCATATCTTCAAGCGTGGAATGAAGATGGCTAAATGGGTTTGGATACCCCCGGTTATTGAGCAGAAGCGCCAGATAGAACAGATTCTCAACTGGAGCCAGATGTCACGTCGCGAGGGGTTGTTGG
Organism: Ferribacterium limneticum; assembly: GCF_020510585.1. Lineage (GTDB taxonomy): Bacteria > Pseudomonadota > Gammaproteobacteria > Burkholderiales > Rhodocyclaceae > Azonexus. The sequence goes on from NZ_CP075190.1 coordinate 892,706, forward strand.
CCCTTGAAAACTATATCCCGGGTATAAAGGATGAATTTGCGCGAAAGGGCTTGCAGCTCTTGGTTGATGGCGCTGATCCGGAGCGAATCCGGGAATTGCTGGAAGTCGAGATAGGCACCTTCGAAGATGAGTGGCGCCAGTCAGCGAAAATATGGGATGCAGCCGGTGGCTATTCCCCGACGATCGGCATCCTGGGGGCTGTAATGGGGCTGATTCATGTCATGGAAAACCTTTCCGATCCCACAAAGCTTGGTGGCGGCATAGCGGTCGCGTTTGTTGCGACAATCTATGGCGTTGGCTTGGCCAACCTTGTATATCTGCCTATTGCCGCCAAGCTAAAATACTACGTGATGCGCATGGTTTCATCGCGGGAAATGCTTGTTGATGGTCTTGTTGGTATCGCTGTCGGTGATAATCCGCGGATCATCGAGGGGCGCCTGAAAGGCTATCTTCACTAATGGCCCGCAAGCGCCGTGAGGAGGAGCATGAAAACCACGAACGCTGGCTAGTTTCCTACGCCGATTTCATTACCCTGTTGTTTGCATTTTTTGTGGTCATGTACGCTGTTTCGTCGGTGAATGAGGGTAAATATAAGGTCCTGTCAAATTCGCTGACCAATGCATTCAAAAATAAAACCGGAGAGCCGGGGGGGCAGCCAATTGCTGTCATGCCAGGCGCGCTTCCTATGCCGCCACGGCCGGTGATCAAAGTTGACAAGGCGCCCGAGACTGCCAAGAACGAGGCTAAGAAAGCCGAGCAACGCCAAAAGATGAAGAATGTGGCTGGCGACATTATGGATGCGCTACAGCCTCTTGTTGCGGCAGGGAAAGTTCGGCTACTCGAGACCAGTCGCGGGGTGACCATCGAAATTAACGATAGCGTGCTTTTTTCTGCAGGACAGGCACGTCTTCAACCTGCCTCAATAAGCGCCATGGGCGTAATAGCTCAGGTGCTTGCGAGTACGGATTTCCCGATCACAATCGAGGGGCATACCGACAACGTGCCGATTGCTACGCCCCAATTTCCGTCCAACTGGGAGTTGTCCGCCATGCGTGCGACAACGGTACTTCGGCTTTTTAATGACGGGGGAGTCGGCGCGGAGCGATTAACGGCAATCGGGTATGGTGAAACCAGGCCAGTGGAGACAAACACAACGCCGGAGGGACGGGCCAGGAACCGCCGCGTCAGTATCATGATTGACTCTAACCGCCCGGAAGAGCCTACGGAAATCAACGAAGTGCCCAAGGTGCCAAATCGTTGATCTGCTCGATTGGCGGATTAGGCCGAATCGATGATTCGACTGCCTGTACTCTGGGATGCCTGGCCATTGCTGCTGTACAACGATTGGTCCACTTTACCCTGTGTCAGAATGGAAAGCGCATCGCTGGTTTTCTGGTGAAGCACGTTAATCAGGTTTCCGTTTAACTCATTTATAGCACGTGCTTCACGTGCAGTTCCCAGTAACCCCTTCCAAAGCTCAGCTGCTTCTATTTCAGATGGGTGGGCCGAAAACCATGCTTGCATATCGATAGTCGCTTCATCGCTTGATGAAAGAGTGCGAGCACGCTCGGCACCTGCTAGATTCAGGCTCTCGACGAGTGAGAGCTTTTCAGCATTTATTTCAGCCAAGCCATCTGGTTTACCTGAGCGCAGAATTTCCTGTTCGCTCAAAAGCGTATTTCGGAAGCGTATGACCAGTTCGGCCTCGTGCTTCAACAGCTTCGCAACTATGGTCATCAAGCCTTGCGCTGGGAATCAAGCAGGTCACGTGCGGACTGAATCAATCCATCAGCAATCGCTTCTGGATTGACCTTGAAACGGCCTTGGGCGATTGCTTCCTTAATTTCCTGAATACGTGCCGCATTAACCGGCGGTTTCTCAGCGCCTTGGAAGGTGCTTGCCAAATGACTCAGGCTCACCGATTCAGCGTTTGATGACGCTTCATTCGACGGGCGAGTAGCCGCACGTGGGGCGGGCTGCGTAGTGGCAGGATTATATGTGCTGTCGATTTTCATGATGTGGCTCACAATACTTTTTGATCTCAGACGGTATATCGGCCGTCAACGCCGAAACTTTAGCTCAAAAATCTATTTCTACACTGCCGTCAGCACGCGCTGTGCCAGATATAGTCTGGCCAGAATTCATGCGAATCTGTGCCGGCTGGCCAAGAGCCGCATTGTTGATTGCCTTGCCTTCGGCGCTGACTGAGAATCCGCTGCCATTGGAGATAACCCTTACTGTCTGGCCCTGGCGGATTACGATTGGAGCCACTAACTGATCGAAACGTATGGTCTGGCCAGCGCCCAGCGAGTTGCGAAGTGTCTTGCCGACAACGCCTGAGGAATCGCTGGCCACGCCGGCCGGCAAATGGGAGACGTCGCCACTGAGTGTGACCAGATCTGATTGGCTGATCACCTGACCGGCAATTAATGGTCGGCTGGTCGTGACATAGTTGCCGGCTACGGCAATTTGAGCCGGTACCAGAACGGTCCAGCTATTTGGTGACAAGCAACGAACGCCGATGTGAGTTCGGCCGACTATTTTGCTGCCTTGCGGCGTAAACGCCTCGAGTGCCGAGCAAGGTGGAAGTTTGCTGGCATCGAACTGCCCCATCGTGATGGTCGTTTTGCCGGAAAGATTTTTCGTTTGCAGACGAATGTGTTGTTCCGCTGTATCGAGAATGGTTGCCGAGTCTGCCGCAAGAGCGAGCAGGCAATGGGGGAGCAAGCAAAGCAGGGCAAGGAGACGCATTGGCATGTGTGCATTTTGCCCTATTGAAATCGTTGTCGCGTATTAATTTCGCCATGGCATGAAGTATGCTTTTTATGGTTCAACAAATGTTGGAGGCGACCATGGCAAATATCGCGCAAAACTTCTCGGTTCTAAGCAAGGCTCTCGATTTGCGTACACAGCGCCATCAGGTGCTGGCATCGAATATCGCCAATGCTGATACGCCGAATTTCAAGGCTCGCGATATTGATTTCAAGTCGGCCATGCAGAACGCGTTGGCTGGCCGTGCCGATACAGGGCCGTTGAGCATGGCGGCGACCTCCACTGGACATCAAATGGGCAATGGAGCGAGTGGTCCTGGTGCCATGCAATATCGCACCGAGACACAGTCTGCCGTTGATGGCAACACCGTCGATATGGATGTCGAGCGCGCCCAGATTACGGATAACGCCCTTCAGTACCAGATTCTTACCCAATTGATTAGCAACAAGTTCCAGGGCTTGCGTAGTGCTATGAGTTCCACTCAAAGCTAAGGAGAGATTGAATGAGCCTGTTTAACGTATTTCAGGTGTCCTCGAGCGCCATGACGGCGCAGTCGATGCGCCTCAACGCGGTGGCCTCCAATCTGGCCAATGCGGACAGCATCGTGTCATCGGACGGACAGCCTTACCGGGCTAAACAGGTCGTATTCGAGGCGACGCCGATGGGGGGCGTTGGTGATATTTCAAAGGGGGTACGTGTGCGTCAAGTGGTCGATGATGCCTCTCCACCTCGCATCGTGTATGACCCCAAGAATCCTGCAGCTGATGAAAAAGGCTACGTTGCCTTCCCGAATGTCAATGTGGTTGAAGAAATGACCAACATGATTTCCGCCTCGCGCTCGTACCAGACGAACGTCGAGGTCATGAATACCGCAAAGACCATGATGCTGCGCACTCTGCAGATTGGTCAATAAGGAGATGAGTCATGAGTAGCGTTACTAGTAGTTCCACGGTCAACTCGGTTTTACAGCAACTTTCCGAAAGCTCGACCTCGACGACCAGTGCGGCAGATCAGTTGGGCGACCGTTTTATGACACTGCTGGTGACCCAGATGCAGAATCAGGATCCATTGAATCCGATGGATAACGCTGAACTGACTAGCCAACTGGCTCAAATCAATACAGTGAAGGGAATCGATAGTCTCAACACTACGCTGGAAAAGCTTTTGACTTCATATAGCGAGACCTTGGCCATGCAATCTTCGTCCATGGTCGGCAAAAATGTCCTTGCCGCCGGCAATTCTCTCCCTTTGGGTGATAACGGTGCACTGGGCGGGGTGAAACTGGATGGGGACGCGGACAAGGTCAGCATCATTATCAGCGACGCTAATGGCGTGAAGGTCGCTCAGGAGGATCTCGGCGCCCAAAAGACTGGTGTGATTGACTTTATTTGGGATGGGAAGAATGCCGATGGAACTCGTTTGGCTAATGGAACTTACCAGTTTTCCGTGCAGGCGACTCAAGGTGCCAACAAGGTAACGGCGAGTGCGCTGGAGGTTGGCACGGTATCTGCTCTTGTAAGAGGACAGAACGGTTTTCAGCTAGAAATTCCCGGAACGGGTCTGGTCGATTTCAGTTCCGTCGAACAGATTTACTAAGATTGAGTCAAGGAGTACATCATGGCATTCCAACAAGGTTTGAGCGGTCTGGCTTCCTCTTCCAAGGCGCTGGACGTTGCCGGTAACAACATTGCCAACGCATCGACGGTCGGCTTCAAGTCCTCGGCAACCCACTTTGCCGATGTATATGGCGCTTCCTTGCAAGGGGGCGGTGGTTCGCAAATCGGTATTGGTAGCACATTGAGTGGGGTCCTGCAGCAATATACGCAGGGCAACATTACCGCGACGAACAACCCTCTGGATATTGCCATCAACGGAACGGGTTTTTTTGGACTGACCCAGAACGGCTCGGTAAGTTATTCGCGTAATGGTCAGTTCCATCTGGATAAGGATGGCTTCATCATCAATGACCAGAACCGCAAACTGCTTGGTGTGCTTGCCGACTCGACCGGCAGCATTCCGCAGCAGCCGCCAACCGATCAACTCAAGGTTGATTTCGTCACCGGGACACCGAATCCAACCAGTACGGCTGGCGTGACGGCCAATCTGGACTCTCGCCAGACGCAACCGGCACAGGCTCCATTCGATCCGACTGATCCCGATACCTACAACAGTTCGACGGCTATGACGGTGTACGACTCGTTGGGCAATCCTCACACACTGTCTTACTATTTTCTGAAGACTGCGACACCCAATCAGTGGACCTTGTACACCCGCATGGATGGGGTTGCTCCAACTGTGGCTGAAGCAGCTGGTACGGTAACTTTCAACTCGTCGGGCGTGCTGACTTCTGCTGGTTCGATAAACAAGAGCTACGCCGTAACCACTGGCGCAGTAACGCCTCTGGCGTTTGATATTGACGTTTCGAACATGACCCAGTTTGGCAGTCCGTTCGCTGTCAACGACCTGACGCAGAATGGTTTTGCTCCGGGTAACCTCGCTGGTGTCAGTGTTTCCAAGGACGGTATCGTTCAAGCCCGCTACGACAACGGTCAGACTCGTGACATTGGTCAGGTCGCTCTGTTCAACTTCCGCAATCCGAATGGCCTCTCCTCAATCGGTAATAACCAGTGGTCGGAAACAGCCGATTCTGGGCAACCGACGCCGGGCAATCCGAATACCGGAATTTTTGGTGTGCTGCAAGCATCGGCAGTCGAAGAGTCGAACGTCGATCTGACCGCGGAACTGGTCAACCTGATCGTCCAGCAGCGCAACTATCAGGCCAGCGCCCAGTCGATCAAGACACAGGACCAGATTCTCCAAACGCTGGTCAACATCCGCTAATAGCCGCTGATCTCTCGGAAAACGCATCATGGATCGTCTGATCTACACCGCGATGACTGGCGCCAAGCATGTTTTCATGCAGCAGGCCGGGACGGCGAACAATCTGGCCAATGCCAGCACGGTCGGTTTCAAGGCGCAGGAGCACCGCTTCCGAGCGGTGCCGATTCTGAGCGATGCCATGCCGACGCGGGCGTTTGTGGTCGACGCATCCGTCAGCGATGTTTTCAGCGAAGGTCCGGTGATGTTTACCGGCCGTAACCTAGATGTTTCGGTTCAGGGGCGTGGCTGGCTGGCCGTGCAGATGCCGGATGGCAGCGAGGCCTATACCCGAGCCGGTAGTCTGGATGTCGATGTGGCAGGGTTGCTGCAAACCAAGAGTGGTTACCCGGTGGTCGGCGATGGTGGGCCGATCAACGTGCCGCCCGACAACAACATTGAAATTGCCCCCGATGGGACTATCTCGGTTGTGCCTAGTTTTGGTACGCCAAACAATGCCAACGCAATCGGACGCCTGAAGTTGGTGAATCCACCAGAGGCTGATCTGGTACGGGGTGCCGACGGCCTGTTTCGCTTGCGCAGCGGTCAGCCCGCGGAAGCGGATGCAACGGTTCGCGTTGCTTCGGGCGCGCTGGAAGGCAGTAACGTCAACGTGACGGATGCGATGGTCAACCTGATCAGTCTCTCTCGTCAGTTCGAAATGCAGATCAAGATGCTGCAGACGGCCGATACCAATGCCCAGCGTGCCGATCAACTGCTTTCATTGAATTCCTGATAGGACTTAGTCATGATCCGTTCCCTGTGGATAGCCCGAACCGGACTCGATGCCCAGCAAACCCAGCTCGATGTTATCGCCAACAATCTGGCCAACGTCGGAACAAACGGTTTCAAGCGTTCCCGGGCGGTCTTCGAAGATCTGCTCTATCAGAACCTGCGTCAGCCTGGCGCACAATCATCACAGCAGTCCCAAGTTCCGACCGGGTTGCAGTTGGGCGCCGGAGCGCGTCCGGTGGCAACGGCTCGCCTATATACCCAGGGCAATCTTCAGAAAACGGACAACACGCTGGACGTGGCGGTCCAAGGCAGCGGGTTCTTCCAGATTCTTCTGCCGGATGGAACGACAGGTTATACGCGAGACGGCTCATTCCAAAAAGACAATCAAGGCCAGATCGTTACTGCCGATGGTTACCCGCTGCAGCCTAACATCACGATTCCTGCGAACGCACTTTCAGTCTCGATCGGCACTGACGGCACTGTGACGGTCACACAGTCCGGAACGGCAGCGGCGACTCAGATTGGGTCGATTCAATTGGCGACTTTCGTCAACAATGGTGGCTTGCAGGCGATCGGCCAGAATCTGTTCCTGGAAACTGCCGCGAGCGGAACGCCAACGCCCAATACGCCGGGGACCAATGGTGCGGGGGTGACCAATCAGGGCTATGTTGAAACTTCCAACGTCAATGTCGCCGAAGAGCTTGTCACGATGATCCAGACCCAGCGTGCGTATGAACTGAACTCGAAGGTGGTCTCGGTCTCCGATGCAATGCTGGGGCGCCTGACCCAGCTATGAGGTGAAACCATGAAACGTCTGGCCTTGCTGGCTGTTGTATTGACAAGCGCTTGTGCGACGACGCCGCCGACCAATGTGCACCAGCCGATGTCGGCTCGCCCGTCTCCGCGCATGGAGTCCCCGGCCACAAATGGTGCGATCTACCAAGCGGCCTATAGCCGTCCGCTATTTGAAGACCGTCGGGCCCGTTTTGTTGGCGATACGATCACGATCAAGATTACCGAGAGCACCACGGCCTCGGCCAAGTCAAACAACAAGGTCGATAAATCGAATGCCCAAAAAGCGTCGGTCAGCGCACTCGCCGGGTTGCCTGGCAAAGGCTTGCTGGGCATGGACTTGGGGGCCACGAGCTCAACCGCGTTCAGTGGCAAGGGCGAGGCGGCAAATAACAATGTGTTCACCGGCAACATCACCGTGACGGTCATTGACGTCATGCCCAACGGCAATCTTCTGGTTTCCGGTGAAAAGCAATTGGCTATTGGCCACGAGCAGGAGTTTGTCCGGGTGTCTGGTGTGGTCAACCCGAGTTTTGTTGATTTTTCGAATTCGATCGAATCTTCGAAGGTGGCGGATGCCCGAATCGAGTACAAGTCTGCTGGTCAGGTTAGCGAAGGGCAGATCATGGGCTGGATGGCACGATTCTTCCTTAATGTCTTGCCATTCTAGGGAATATTCAGGCGGAGACAGAACATGAAGACATTTGGCGGCAATTGGTACCGGCAGGCGGCAATAGTGGCCGCTTGCCTTCTGCCGCTTTGCGGCCAGCCGGCATTTGCCGAGCGCATCAAGGATCTTGCATCGATTCAAGGGGTGCGCAATAACCAACTGATCGGCTATGGCATCGTGGTCGGTTTGGACAATACCGGCGACCAGACGACGCAAACGCCGTTTACGACCCAGGCCATGGGCAACATGCTGTCGCAGCTCGGCGTTAATCTGACGACCGAGCAGGCCACCAAGCTCCAGTTAAAAAATGTGGCAGCAGTCATGGTTACGGCAGTCATGCCGCCATTCTCCAAACCGGGCCAGTCCATCGACATCACCGTTTCGTCCATGGGTAATGCGAAAAGTCTGCGCGGCGGTACGTTGCTGATGACCCAGCTGAAGGGGGGGGATGGACAGGTCTACGCCGTCGCTCAGGGAAACGTTCTGGTTGGCGGTATTGGCGCCTCATCCGGTGGCTCCAAAATTGCAGTTAACCACCTTTCGGCGGGAAGAGTCCCCAGTGGCGCAACGATCGAACGCGATGTTCCAACGGCGGTAGGTCAGGGTGGATATATCTATTACGAGCTCGCCAACACTGACTTCGGAACAGTCCAAAATATGGTAGAGGCGATCAACCGAGCGATATCGCCAGGGACCGCTCGCGCCATCGATGGTCGGCGGATTGCGGTACGTGCGCCAGACGATATCGATGCGCGCGTTGCCTTCCTTGGGCGCCTGGAAAGTCTGGATGTCAAACCAGCAGTTGGGAGTGCGTTGGTGGTCATCAATCCACGAACCGGTTCGGTGGTTATGAATCAGAAAGTAACGCTCGATCCTTGTGCAGTGGCGCATGGCAGCCTCTCCGTGGTTGTCGATGCGGGCAATCGGGCAACCGGGCAGCCGGCTGATATCCAGGTTACTCAAGCAAATGGCAGCCTGATGAACGTCAAGGCTGGGGCCAATCTGGCCGATGTGGTCAGGGCGCTTAATGCCCTTGGTGCCAATCCTTTGGATCTTCTGGCCATTCTTCAGGCTATGAAGGCCGCCGGTGCCCTGCGTGCCGAACTTGAAGTTATCTGAGCGGTTATCGGTTCGATGAAAATTCAGGATACGCCGAACCGCGCGGCCTTCGACGTCAAAGGGTCGCAGGATATCCGCAGCCAGTTTCAAAAAGATCCGAAGCAAGGCCTGAAAGCTGCGGCGCAGCAATTCGAAGCCCTTTTCCTGCAGATGGTCATGAAGAGCATGCGCGATGCAACGCCGCAGGATGGGCTGCTAAACAGCGATCAGTCGCGTTTCTATACCGGCATGCTCGATCAGCAAATGGCTCAGAACATGGCTTCGAGCCGCGGAGGCGTCGGGTTTGCGCGGCTGATTGAGCAGCAGTTGGGGCGACATCTGGACACGCCCAAGGGGCAGGACGAGTTGCTGGCACCGGCAACTGCTGCCGCCAAGGATTTGCCGCTCGCCGTTTCCGACGTGAGTCACCTGCAGCACAGACCTGTATTAAGTGGCCTGCCAACCTCTGCCTCTTATGGTGCCAATGCTTCGGTGACGCCAGCGGTCAGTCAGGAGGCGCCAGCTTCGTCGCGCGAGTTCGTCAATCGCGTCTGGCCTCATGCGGTTGAAGCCTCACGGTCAACCGGAATTCCGCCCGTTTTTTTAATTGGTCATTCAGCCCTTGAGAGCGGTTGGGGGCGGGGTGAGATTCGCAAGCCGGACGGAACGAACAGTTTCAACCTGTTCGGCATCAAGGCCGGAAAAAGCTGGACGGGCGATACCGTTGAGGCTGCCACAACCGAATATATCGATGGTCAGCCTACCAAAGTGACCGAACGTTTTCGCGCCTATGCATCTTATGAAGAATGCTTTCGCGACTATGCCAATTTGCTTCGCAACAGCCCACGCTATACGGGCGTGATTGGATCGCAGGATGGCACAGAGTTTGCTCGACGTTTACAACAAGCGGGATATGCCACTGATCCGATGTACGCCGACAAGCTCTCGCGCATCATCAATGGCCCGACACTGCGCCAAGCCCTTATCGGCTAATCAGTCCTCAATGTTTTGGGATTGGGGCCGTTAACAAGGCTGTAGAGTAAAGGAATTGCCATGAGCAGCGGAATGCTATCAATTGGGATCACCGGGATCCATGCGGCGCAACTGGGGCTTGAGGCGACTCAGCACAACATTGCGAATGCCAATACACCGGGCTACAGCCGCCAATATATCCAGCAGTCTGCCGGCATTCCGCGGCTGACGGGGTCTGGTTACTTTGGTAGTGGTACTACCGTAGATACCGTTCGTCGTGCCTATGATAAATATCTGACTGCACAGACATTTGCTGCTCAGGCCAGCGCGTCTGAATCCGCGACGCAACTGGCTAAGCTGAGTCAGATCGACAATATGCTGGGTGATCCGAGTTCAGGGCTGGCGCCTGCCATGCAGGAGTTCTTTACCGGCGTGCAGCAGGTGGCAGCCAATCCGTCTCTTATCTCGGCGCGCCAGAGTATGTTGTCGTCGGCGGAAGCCTTGGCTGGGCGATTCACTTCGATGTCTGGGCGTCTTGGCGAGCTTTACGATAGCGTAAATGGCGAAATCAGCAGCGAAGTCGAGCTGATCAATGTATATGCTCAGCAGCTTGCAGAGGTGAATGGCCAGATTACGCGCGCTGAAGCGGCGACCAACCAGCCACCCAACGATTTGCTGGATCTGCGCGATCAACTCGTTGCCGACCTTAACAAGCATGTTCGGGTGACGACTGTTGAGGACTCGATCGGCAATTTCAACGTTTTTGTCGGGAACGGCCAGCAACTGGTGGTGGGTTCCGTCGTCAATAAACTGGTTCCGATGACCTCAAGCTCCGATCCTGAACGGATCGTGGTTGGCTTGCGTGGCCAATCAGGGGTTGTCCAGGAGCTGTCTGAATCGCTGATTGAAGGCGGAGCACTCGGCGGCTTGATGAAGTTCCGCAATAATTCGCTGGATGACGTAAGCAATACGCTGGGGCAGATCGCTGCTTCCGTGGCTTTGACCTTTAACGCCCAGCATGCATTGGGACAGGATTTGGATGGACTGAACCAGACGTCCGCAACGATCGGTTTCCAGGCGAATTTCTTTGAGTTTTCTCAGCCCAAAGTGCTTGCCAGTGTAACCGGTGCAAATTCGGTGACGGCCAGTTTTCTGGCCCCGACTGGCGATCCAGCCACCGGGAATTTCAAAACCAGTCTGACTGGTAGCGACTATGTTCTTACGGCAACTTCCGCGACCAGTATGACGCTTACGCGACTGTCCGATGGTGTGGTTTTCCCCGCTACCGGGGCAGCAGCGAGTGTTGCTGCATTGAATGCCTTGATCGTTGGTGAGGGTTTCTCGATTGGTGGGAGTGCGCCGACGGTTGGCGTGGATTACCGGATCGAGCCAACCCGGGATGCGGCGCGAAACTTTCAGGTTAATTCGTCGATAGCGGCCGATGTAAAGAGGATTGCTGCCGCAGCGCCAAGTGTGACGACGCTGGGGGGGGGAAATACTGGCTCGTTGCAGGTTGGCCAAGGAGTCGTCGGTACGGGATACTCGTTGGCGAATCTCCCGGCGGCTTTTTCTTATAGCCAGGGTAGTGGTGCATTTACCTTTACCTTTCCCGCATCGGGGACTGTCAGTGCGACGTATGCGGACGGAACGACATTGGCTATTGCCGCTGGTTCGATCAATCGATTGAATGCCGGATCGGAACTGGCTCGCGTTACCTACAACGGAATTTCAGTCGATATTTCCGGTGTTCCTGCCAACGGCGACACCTTTACTATTGGCGCTAATGCCAGCGGTGTGTCGGATAGTCGAAATGCTGTGAAGCTGGCGGCGCTGCAGACCCAAAATACGATGGAAGGTGGCCGAGCAACCTATCAGGGCGGCTACGCGAGTCTGGTCAGTGGCGTCGGTTCGGTGACTCGTCAGGTCAAAGTTAACAGCGAGTCGCAACAAGCCCTCCTCAAGCAGAACGAATTGTCCCGCTCGGCGGTCTCCGGCGTCAATCTCGACGAGGAGGCTGCCAACCTTATCCGTTATCAGCAGGCCTACCAGGCATCGGCCAGGTCGCTCGATATTGCCTCGAAGCTATTTGACACGCTTCTCGGTATCACCAATTAAGGAGTGGCATCATGCGTATAAGCACCTCGATGATGTTCGATACGGGCACCCAGAACATGCTGCAGTTGCAGACAAATTTGTACAAACTGCAAAATCAGATGTCGACTGGGCGTCGTATCCTGACTCCCTCTGATGATCCGGTCGCAGCGGCGCAGGCGCTGGAGGTCAGTCAGCGACAGTCAATCAATTCCCAGTTTATGGACAATCAGGGAAATGCAGCCAGTCAATTGACGAATCTGGAAAGCACCCTGAGAAGTGCCAGCGATCTAATCTCGAATGTGATGTCCAAGGCTGCAGAAGCGGACAATCCAAATATCAACGATACTTCCCGCCAGGCAATTGCATTTGATATCAACGAAAACTTTGGTCAGTTGCTGGGCCTGGCAAACAGCATGGATGGGTTGGGTCAGCATCTCTTCTCGGGATTCCGCGGGGATACAGAGCCATTTGGCGTCTCTGGTTCTCCGGGGAGCAGAATTACAACCTATCATGGCGATGATGGGAATCGCCAGTTGCAGGTTGAAACTGGGCGCTTGATGGATGTTTCCGAGTCTGGCAGTGACATGTTCATGCGTATTCCGCAGGGAAATGGGCAGTTCATGGCCAGTGCCGGAGCCGCCAATACGGGGACCGGCGTTCTTGGCGCGTCTTCAACCGTTTCCGGCTATGACGGCAGCACCTATCAACTCACTTTTACGGCACCCGGGGTGTATGACGTATACGTCAATGGGGCGGCTACCCCAACGCTGACTGGCCAAGTTTATACCGCAGGTTCAGATATTTCGCTTGGTCCGGCTGCTCAGCAGATCAAGATCAACATTTCTGGCACTCCGGCTGCAGGCGACACCTTTACCGCGCAACCAGCCAGCAATCAGGATATTTTCACAACGCTGGATAGCATGATCAAGGCGCTGAATGCCAACGTGGGTAGTACTCCTGCGACCAAGGCCGCGTTCAAAAACCAGATGACCCAGATTCGCCAGAATCTGGATCAGGCGTTCGGTCATCTATTGACGGCGCAGACCTCAGTTGGCGCCCGGCGGCTTGAACTGGAGAATTTGAGTAACGCCGGCGCAGATCGGGATCTGCAGTATCAGACCGACCTGAAGAACCTTCAGGAGCTTGATTACACCAAGGCCATTTCCGATATGGCGAATCAGAAAATGGTGCTTGAGGCGGCTCAACTTTCCTTCAAGCAGGTTAGCCAGATGTCACTGTTTAACTACCTATGAAAAAAATTGGCGCCGCGCTGATCGCAGCAGCCTGTCTTGCTGGTTGCGGGGGAAGCCCCCTGATTCCGAATGAAACTATTCAGCTTACGGCCAAGACAGGGATTAGTTTGTCGTCGCTGGCAACGGCTGCAGTGGTCGGGGCGGCGATCTATCTGGTCTACGATCCGCTGGCGCCCAACTGGGAGATCGAGGAGTCCAAGCTGGCGCCGGATGTCTATCGCTTCTCGATGAAGATGAAGCGTTACCACACCGGTGGTGCCGGTGAGTCGGTACAGATACTCAAGCGGCGCGCCAGCCAGTTGCAATATGAAAACGGATTTTCCAGCTATCAGATTCTCGAATACACCGAGGGGATTGATTCCCAAACCATTGGTGCTCGGCGCATGGCAGAGGGAACGATACGCCTGGTGCAGCGCCAGGATGCTGATTCCTACAAAATGAATGAGCGCTACTGATTGGCCGGAACGGCGAAGCCCAGCGTTGCGCTGAGCGCGTATTCGTAGAGTGCCTGCAAGGGAGTGGCCAGGTAATTCATGCTGACGGCCAGCGCGATGAAGCCGCCGATCATCGTGAGCGGGAAGCCAAGCGCAAAAATATTCAATTGGGGTGCGGCCCGGGTGAGCACTGCCAGCGCAATGTTGGTGATCATCAGTGCGACCACCACGGGGAGTGAGAGCAATACTCCGACCGAAAACATTTTTGCTCCGAGTTCGACCAGGTTGAGCCAGCTAGTCGCAGCCAAGGGTGTCGCACTGACCGGTATGGCGTAAAAGCTCTGCGCCAACGTCGCGACATACATCAGGTGGCCATTCAGTGAGAGAAACAGCAGAAAGCTGACGAGGCCGATGAACTCGCCAATCACTGGCGTTTGTGAAGAGCTCAACGGGTCGTAGGCGGTTGCGAAGCCAAGTCCCATCTGGGCACCAATGAATTCGCCTGCCACATCGACGGCGGCGAAGACTATGCGGGCAGCAAAGCCCATGCCGATGCCGACCAGCATTTGCTGCGCCAGTATCCAAAGGCCAGCCAGCGAGCCGGGCGCGACAGTTGGCATCGGCGGCAGGGCCGGGGCGATGGCCACGGCGATACCGATGCCCAGAATGAGCCGTGTGCGTTGGGGAATCCCGGCCGAACCCCAGAGTGGCGAGGTGGCGATAAACGCCAGAATGCGGGTGAGTGGATAGGCAAAGGCAACAATCCAGGCGTCCAGTTGTGCCGTGGTTATGCTGAACATGGTCAGCCGATCAGCTGTGGAATGCTCTCGAACAGACGCTGGATGTAGTCAATCATGTATTCCAGCATCCAGGGGCCGACGAGGATAAGGACTAGGAACATGACGACCAGTTTCGGCACGAACTGCAGGGTCGCTTCGTTAAGCTGGGTTGCTGCCTGAAAGATGCTGACGATCAAGCCAACGACCAGCGCCGAGAGCAGCATCGGGGCCGCCAGAACGAGAGTGACTTCGATGGCCTGGCGGCCGATTTCCATGACGACACCCGGGGTCATGGATTGAAGCTTTTGACCAAAGAGCCAATGACCAGATGCCAGCCATCGACCAGGACAAAGAGCATCAGCTTGAAGGGCAGGGCCACCATGACCGGCGACATCATCATCATGCCCATCGACATCAGCAGGCTGGCCACCACCATGTCGATGATCAGAAAGGGGATGAATATGATGAAGCCGATCTGGAAGGCGGTTTTCAGTTCGCTGATGACGAAGGCGGGAATCAGGACGCGCAGGGGAATATCGTCAGGCTTTTCGAATTTGTCGGCCTTGGCGACGCTGGCCAGCATGGCAATATCGGCTTCCCGGGTCTGGCGCAGCATGAAGCTGCGCATCGGAACCGCCGCCCGTTCGCCGGCCTGGGCGATATTGATCTTGTTTTCCGAGAGCGGCAGGTAGGCGTCGGTATAGACCTGGTCGAGGGTTGGCGACATGATGAAAAAGGTCAGGAACAGCGCCAGGCCGACCAGGATTTGGTTGGGGGGCGAGGTTTGCGTGCCCATGGCGTGGCGAAGCAGGGAAAGCACGATGATGATGCGGGTAAAACTCGTCATCATCAGCACGGCAGCTGGCAGGAAGGTCAGCGCCGTGAGGAAGAGCAGTGTCTGAATGGTCAGACTATAAGTAGTGCCACCACCGCCTGTTGGCGTGCTGGTGACAGATGGCAGTCCGCCGGCAACCTGGGCTAAAGCCATGATCGGGGGGAGCAGCAGGCAGAGCCCGAGTATGACTCGCCTAAGCATTGTTCTGGCGTTCCTTGATGGACTTGAGCCACTGGGCAAAAGGCGCTTCAGTGGCGCCGGCGGCGGTATCAAGGTCCATGCTGCTTCCCTTGGGGAGTTGGTGCAGCGTGCGGATCTGCCCGGGGACGATGCCGATGACCAGCCAGCTATCTCCCACCTCAATCAGCACAATGCGCTCGCGAGGACCTAGTGCAACGCCGCCGATGATCTTCATGCCGCCCTGGCCAAAACCTTTGCCCCCCGACAGCTTGCGGGCCAGCCAGGCGGTGCCGAAAAGCAGTCCGAGGATGAGGAGCAGGGCCAGGGTTGCCTGCAGGTAGGTGCTGGCCGGAATGCCGGGGCTGACGGCGTCGCTACCCCACGCAGTGATAGGTAGCAGCAGTGGAAAGAGAAGGCGCAGCAAGTCTGGGTCGCGTTCAAAGTAGGTTAGGGCGCTATCTTAAACCCAAACCTGAAAATTGACTTTGCTACGGTCAACCGGAAATTTTGCCCAAAATTGAAAGGTGATGGTCTGCGGTGCAGACCATCACCTCAGCGGTTGAGCTTACGCATCCGCTCCGAGGGCGTGATGATGTCGGTCAGACGGATACCGAATTTATCGTTCACCACGACGACTTCCCCTTGCGCGATGAGCGTGCCATTGACCAGGACATCCATCGGCTCGCCAGCCATCGCGTCGAGTTCGACGACTGACCCGTGGGCCAGTTGCAGCAAGTTCTTGATGGTGATCTTGGTCCGGCCGAGTTCGACAGTGATCTGGACGGGAATGTCGAGAATCATGTCGAGTTCGTTCATGATCCCGCCCTGGCCCAATGGCGCAGAGAAGGACGGGAAGATGTCGGCCGGCTGGACGGTGGCCGCGGCGCCATCGCTAACGACCTGTTCGGCCATGGCGGCAGCCCAGTCGTCCTCACTGATCTGCCCGGCGTCTTCGGCGGGGGGGTCCATATTTTCGATATCGTCAGCCATTTTTCTCTCCCATCACCGGTTCCCCGGGCGGTGCGTCGGGCGAAGCAGCGATGAATCGCTCGACTTTAAGTGCGTACTGGCCATTTTGCTGGCCATAGGAACATTCCATCAAGGGTACGTTATCCACCAGTGCCTCTATTCGCGGCGACAGGTTGAGGGGAATCACGTCGCCCTCCTTGAGATTCAAAATTTCGCGCAGCGATATTTTTCCCGTGCCCAGATGGGCGACGATTTCCACTTCTGCCCCCTGCAACTGCTTGCGCAGTGTGCCGATCCAACGCTTGTCGGTCGATAGCTGGTCACTTTGCATCGTGCTGTAGAGCAGGTCACGGATCGGCTCAAGCATCGAGTACGGGAAGCAGATGTGCATGTCTGCGGTCGCGCCGCCAAATTCAAGCGTGAAGGTCGTCGAAACAACGATTTCGGACGGCGTTGCGATATTGGCGAACTGCGAATTCATCTCCGAGCGAATGTACTCAAAGTTGATGTCGTAGACCGGTTTCCACGATTTGCTGTATTCGGTGAAAACGACGTTTAGCAAGCCCTGGATGATGCGTTGTTCGGTGGCCGTGAAATCACGTCCTTCAACGCGGGTATGGAAGCGGCCGTCGCCGCCGAACATGTTATCGACGACCAGAAAAACCAGATTCGGATCGAAGACGAACAATGCGGTGCCGCGCAAAGGCTTGGCAATGACCAGATTCAAGTTGGTCGGGACGACCAGATTGCGAATGAACTCGCTGTATTTCTGCACACGGATCGGGCCAACCGAGATTTCCGCGTTGCGATGCATGTAGTTGAACAGGCCGATGCGCAGATAGCGGGCAAAGCGCTCGTTGACCAGTTCCAGCGTTGGCATCCGGCCCCGGACGATCCGCTCCTGGGTGCCGAGATTGTACGAACGTATCCCGCCGCCTTCCCCTTCGCTATCGTCGGGTTCGTCGGTTTCACCGGTGACGCCCTTGAGTAGGGCGTCAACCTCGTCCTGGGATAGAAAGTCTCCCGCCATGGATCCTTACTGAATAATGAATGAGGTGAACAGGACGGCCTTGACCGGACCCTCAGTGGCTTCGGCTGCACCTTTCTTGTTTTTGACCGGGGGCTCAATGACGGAATTGATCTCGTCTTTGAGGGCTTCCGCCAGTTTTTCCTTGCCTTCCTTGGGCAGCAGTTCGGAGGCTTTTTTCGACGACAGCAAGAGGGTCAGATTGTTGCGAATTTTCGGCATCTTGGTTTTGATCTCCGGCTCGGCCGTCGCATCTTCAACTTCGAGTGAGAGTGCCACCTGCAGATACTGATCGCCGGTTTCGGGGACTAGATTGACGGTGAATGCATCGAGATTGATAAAGACCGGATGGGCTTCCTTGTCCTTTTTCTTGTCTTTCTTTTTGGCTGGCTTGGCCGTTTCTTCTGCGGTTTCCTCATCGTCCTCGGCGTGGTCGCCCTTCTTGAGCAGCATGAAGGCAGCGCCTCCCCCGAGCACCACTAGAAGAACGACGGCAAGGATGATGATCAACAGTTTTTTGCTTTTTTTCGGGGGGGCTTCTGCCCCTTCTTCGGCTGGCTTGGCATCCTTGGCCATTGTCTCTCCCTCTTTACTCGATCATGACGATCCGGTTATGCGAACAGGTCTACCAAACCTCGTCCCCGCTGAATTGGTATTCCGGCCGGGTTGGAGCTTGCGTGACTATCGGGCGAAAGTATAGCGTTTTCCCCGCTGGTGCGGGCTTCATTGCCAAATTGAAAAGGAGTTTCGCGGTTCTGCGAAGGTAATTGGCTGCCAACATTGGCTTGGCCGAGGCTGATGCCGGCATTCGCGAACATTTCACGCAGTTGGGGCAGGGAGTCCTGAATAGCCTGGCGGACCTCCGGATGCGGCGAGGCGAATGCGGCGGTAGTCTGGTCCCCGTTGATCGAGAGGGTGATTTGAATTGGGCCCAGTTGCGGCGGGTTGATATTGATCTGAGCGACCTGCTGGTCGTTTTTGGTCAGCCAGACGACACGGGAGCCAAAATCATGAGTCCAGTTTGGTGAATTGAGTGTGCTGGTGATGGCCGGGGGAGGCGTTTGTTGCGTTGGTGCCGCTGTGCCATTGGCCGCCCCGGTCGCGGCCATTGCTGTCGCGAAGGCCGGCGTCGAGCTGCTGTTGCCGGGATTCGAGTCACCGGCAAGAATTGCCGCATTCGCCGTATCTGAGCGCGGTGGAGTCCGTAATTCCGGATTTTGGGCCGCTAGTGTGGCGGCGGGGGCAGGGGCAGTCGGTGTGTTGCCGGAGAGGAGTGAGCCCCTCTGTTCTGGCAAGGCTGGGCGATCCTCCTTGCCGGAGGTGTCAATGCCCTCTGCCTTGGCCATATGAGGGGCTGGGTCCGTTTTGTCGCTGTCAACGTTCTCCGGGAGGCGATTTTGAACGGGAGGAGTGGCCATCGGTACCACGTACTGGGCCGCCACCCCGGGGTCCGTCGGGATGATGGCAGAATCGGCCGCAAGTTTTCGCTCCTTGTTGCTGTTTTCTTTTTTGCTCTCAGGCTCGGTGATGGTCGTTGCGGGCAGGCTGGGGCTGGTGGATAGCGCTGCCAGGACTTCCTCGGCGCTTCCTTCCGTGACCGGGAGGCTGGGTAATGGCTTGTCATCGACTGGCAGTATGGTTTTGTCCTTCGCCAAGCTCGTCTGGGCGATGATCTCGCTTAGTAATTCAGTGTCCGGCTGTTGCGCTGCCGTGATGTTTTCGGCGGCAAGCAAAGCCGGGGTAGCCTGACCTGAAGAGGGAATCTGCTCGGCAAGAAGGGCGGCGAAGTCCAGTGGCAAGCCATTCTCAGTAAGTATTCCTCCAAGACCAGGCGAGGCCGCTTTTCCGGCGATGGCTGCGATCAAACTGGAAACTGCCGGAATACTCATGATCGGACCTTGAGGTGCATGGAGATGCTATCAAGGTAAGCAAGGCATGTGCCTGATATCAGTCGGATTCTTCTTCATTGCGCACGGCATATTTGCGTGCCGAGTGTTCTTCCTGGATTTTTTGCTGCTGCTTGTTGTCGAGCACTTTTTCACGCACATCGTGTCGATGCGAGAGGGTGTCAATGGCTTTCAGGCGCTTGTTCTGTTCTTTCCAGTTTTCCTGACCGCTCGCCGTATTCTGTTCCGAATGGCGAACGGCCAGCGCTTGCTGGCTGATTGCCTCGTCGATGCGGGCAAGAAAGTCCTGATAATTACGCAAGGCCATCGGCGTGAGCCCCTGAGTGCAGGCTTCGCGCAATTTGACGGCATATTCAGCCCGATACTCCTCCAGCATCTGAAGGCGATTTCTGGCACTCTGCTCCGCCGCAATCAACTGGCCAAGCTGACGCGTGGCTTCATCTGTACGGGTTTGCATCAGTTCCAGCAAGGGTTGCAACGAGAATTTGTTCGCCATGGCTTAGGGGAACAGCGCTGAAAGGGCGCTGACGCTGCTCGTGAAATCGGCTTGCTCGGTCAGTTGCTGCTGAAGGAAGGCTTCCATGCGCGGATAGAGGTTGATGGCCTGATCGAGTACTGGGTCAGAGCCAGGCGAATAGGCTCCGACCGAAATCAAGTCGCGCGAGCGCTGGTAGCGGGCAAAAAGCACCTTGAAACGGCGAATCTGATCAAGTTGCGAGGGTTCGATCAGGTTGACCATGGCGCGGCTGATGGATTGCTCGATATCGATGGCCGGATAATGCCCGGCATCGGCCAACGTTCGAGACAAGACGATGTGGCCGTCGAGAATGGCGCGTGCCGAGTCGGCAATCGGGTCTTGCTGATCATCGCCTTCGGCCAGAACGGTATAGAAGGCCGTCATCGATCCGCCACCTTCAGGGCCATTGCCGGCCCGTTCAACGAGTTGTGGCAAGCGGGCAAATACCGATGGCGGATAGCCTCGAGTAGCAGGAGGCTCGCCAATGGCCAGGGCAATTTCCCGTTGTGCCATGGCATAGCGGGTCAGAGAGTCCATGATCAGGAGAACCTGTTTCCCCTGGTCGCGGAAATACTCGGCAATCGTTGTCGCGTAGGCCGCACCCTGCAGTCGCATCAGCGGGCCGGTATCGGCTGGTGCGGCGACGACCACTGCGCGGCGCATGCCTTCTTCGCCGAGGATCTGCTCGATGAACTCCTTCACTTCACGGCCGCGTTCGCCAATCAATCCGACGACGATCACTTCGGCCTCAGTGTAGCGAGCCATCATGCCAAGAAGCACCGATTTGCCGACGCCGGAACCGGCGAAAAGTCCCATGCGCTGACCTCGGCCAACGGTCAGCAAGGCGTTGATGGAACGAATGCCGACGTCGAGAGGATGTTCAATGGCTGCCCGGGTCATCGGGTTGATCGGGCGGCTTTGTAGGGGGCGGGTCAGGGTTGATCTGAGCGGACCCTTGCTGTCGAGTGGGCGACCAACGCCGTCGAGCACCCGGCCTAGCAATTCGTCGCCAACCGGACCCTGTTTGGCGCGATCAATGGCCCGGCGTTTGTGCTTGATTGGAAAGTCTACCCGGGGGGTTGGGTTGGCTGTGTCGCAAGCGATGACACGGGCCCCGGGGGCCAGACCGAAGACGTCATCGGAGGGCATCAGGTAAAGTTTTTCGCCGGCAAAACCGACCACTTCGGCCTCGACTGGTGCTCCGCTGGCCGGGAATATGTGGCACGAACTGCCTAGCGGCAGCTTCAGACCCGAAGCCTCCATGACGAGTCCATTGATCCGCGTCAGGCGCCCAGCTGGCCAGAGTGGTTGTGCCGAGGAGGCGGCAAGCTGGCAGCCATCGAGGAAACGCTGCCAACGCCCGACGTGGTCGGGGAGCGGGGTCAAGGCTTGTTCATCCATTCCGAAGGATTGACGCCGATCGACTCAAGTACGCGCTTCCAGCGTGTTTCGATCGTGGCATCAACCTCGCTTGCCCCGGCAACAAGCAGGCATCCCCCCGGCGAAATCTCGGGGTCGTCAATGATTTGGGCTCCTGTTTGAGCAAGTTGGTCGCCGATCTGTTCGCGAATCAACGTGGTGTCTGCCGGATTCAGTCGGACGACAACATGGGCATGATGCAGCGGTAGCGCGGTGAGAGCCTCGCGAATGACCGGCAAAAGCAACTCGGGCCGGGTGTTGATTGCGCCACGAAGCACTTGCGCCGCCACTTCGAGGGCGAGGCTGAGGACCTGGTCGGCGACATGCTGGTCGAGATGGGCCAGCGAAATCTGCAGATTGCCAAGCAGCTCGGCAAAATGCGCCGTTGTTTCAGCAACCGTTGTTGCCATGGCCTGCTGCCCGGATTCAAGTCCTTCGCGGTAGCCGAGGCTGTAGCCATTGGCGCGAGCTTCTTCGTGGATGCGCTCAATCTCTTCGGTGTTCGCAAGGTTCTGCGCAGCATGCACCTCGGCTTGGCTGGGGGCTACGGTAGATGGCGCTGCAGCTGAAGTACTCGCGGTGTCGACTGGCGACTGGCTGTGCGGTACAGGTTTCACATCGAGAGAGCCGATGTTCCAACGTTGATAGCCCGCGAGCTTGTCCTTGGGTATGACGCCTGCCATGTTGGGTTAGACCATTTGCTCGCCGCCGGCGCCACCAAGGACGATTTGTCCTTCGTCTGCCAGGCGACGTACCACCTTGAGGATTTCCTTCTGTTCGCCTTCGACTTCGGAAAGACGGACAGGCCCCTTCGACTCGAGGTCTTCGCGCAGCATTTCTGCAGCCCGTTGCGACATGTTCTTGAAAATCTTCTCGCGGAGATCGGGCGAAGCACCCTTGAGTGCGAGGATCAAGGAGTCGGACTGAACTTCCCGCAAAATGAGCTGGATGGAGCGATCGTCAATTTCCATCAGATTTTCGAAAACGAACATCTCGTCGAGAATCTTCTGGGCAAGGTCCGGGTCGTACTCGCGGATCGCATCGACGACCGAGGTTTCGTTGGCGGTGCCGATGAAATTGAGAATTTCGGCAACGGTGCGAACTCCACCCATTGCCGTTCGCTTGACGCTGGTCGAGCCGGACAGGATGCGCATCATCGCTTCGTTCAGCTCGCGCAACGCGGTTGGCTGAATCCCTTCGAGCGTGGCGATTCGCAACACGACATCATTGCGCAGGCGCTCGGTGAAGTGATTGAGAATTTCGCTGGAGTGGTCGTGTTCCAGATGGACCAGAATCGTCGCGATAATCTGCGGGTGCTCGTTCTTGATCAGGTCAGCAACGGTTGTCGCATCCATCCATTTCAGGCCCTCGATCCCCGATGTCTCTCCACCCTGCAGGATGCGTGAAATAAGGTTCGATGCCTTGTCGTCGCCCAGCGCCTTGGTAAGCACGGAGCGAATGTAGTTGTCGGTGTCGACGTGTACCGCCGAGTGCTCTTCCGCGTTTTTGTGGAACTCGTCCAGAACGCCTTCAACCTTTGTCCTCGGCACGCTCTTGAGTGCTGCCATGGCGTGCCCGAGTTTTTGTACCTCGCGCGGTCCAAGGTGCTTGAGCACTTCGGCTGCATGGTCTTCACCGAGGGCAATCAGCAGCGTTGCGCTCTTTTCGAGGCCGTCGTCAGTGCTAGGAGGCATTGGCGCCTATCCAGTCCTTGATAATGTTGGCGACCGCCTTTGGATCAGCCTGCGCAATGTCGCGTGCTTTTTGGACCTTGATGCCGTAATGGTCGATACGAACCTGGTCTTCGCCCGGTTCACCATCAATGCCTAAAATCCTGACATGGGCCGCGGCACCAGCGACGCCCTCGGCGGTTGATGCGGCCCGGCGCTCGGCGGCCGACGGGAACATGGTTTTCAGCGAGGGCTGGATAATTTTCAGGAAGAGGAAGGCAACGATCAGACCGATCAAAAGATACTTGAAAATATCCTTGGCATAGGAGATGGTTTCCGGGTCCTTCCAGAGCGGTATCGAGCCATCGACTTTTTCGCCGGCGGTGAAGGGGGCATTCGCAACCGAGATCGAGTCGCCACGTTCCTTGTTGAAGCCCATCGCCTCGCGGACCAATTCGTTGATCTGTTTCATTTCCGGCTCGGGGATCGGCTTGTTGACCGGCTGGCCGTTCTTGTCGATGTCCTTGCGATGATTGATGACAACGGCAGCAGACAGGCGCCGAATGTCGCCCATGCCTTGCTTCGTGTGGCGGATAGTCTTGTCGACTTCAAAATTGACCGTTGCGGCCTTGCTCGTATTGATCGGCTGGCCGACGCCATTGAGTGGCGCCGTGACGCCGGCGGCGTCGAGCTTGCCTTGAATTTCGGCCGTTTTTCCCGGTTGACCGGGGGAAGTGCCGGTTGCCGGCTGGGTCAGCGGTGCAGTAGCCGGTACTGGCGGCTGGTTGGTCAATGCGCCCGGGACGCCGCCGGCTGACTGGTTCACGCTGGCTGATTCGTTGGTCTGCCGACTACGAATAGCGGTGGTTTCCGGCGTGTTGTTGGGTCGGTAGCTTTCGGCAGTTTGCTCGCTTTGGGAAAAGTCGATGTCGGCAGCCACCTGAACCTTGAAGTTTTCGCCACCCAACATCGGCTTGAGGATGTCCTCAATGCGCCTGATGATGCTGCCCTCGATATCCCGAACATATTTGACCTGGGTGGCATCGAGGCCGGCTTCAGTGAGCTTGTTTTTCAGTTGCGAGAGCAGCGCGCCAGTCTGGTCGATTACCGTGACGTTGGTGGCCGGCAATTGCGGTACGCTGGACGAAACCAGATGCGTAATACCGGCGATCTGCGCGCCATCCAGCGAGCGTCCGGGATAGACGTTGAGCATGACCGAGGCTGTCGGCTTTTGTTCTTCGCGGACGAAGACCGAGGGTTTAGGGATGGCCAGGTGGACCCGTGCCGACTGCACCGCGGCAATTGACTGGATGGTACGGGCCAGTTCGCCTTCCAGTCCGCGCTGATAATTGACCTGTTCGGCAAACTGGCTGATGCCGAATTTCTGGTTTTCCATCAATTCGAAACCCACCATGCCGCCGCGCGGCAGCCCCTGTGAGGCCAGTTTGAGGCGAATGTCATGGACGCGGTCGGCGGGGACCTGCAGTGCGCCGTTATCGCTGTAGCGGTGAGGAATATTTTGCTGCTCGAGAACGGTGACGATAGTCCCGCCATCCTTCTCG
Organism: Ferribacterium limneticum; assembly: GCF_020510585.1. Classification (GTDB taxonomy): domain Bacteria; phylum Pseudomonadota; class Gammaproteobacteria; order Burkholderiales; family Rhodocyclaceae; genus Azonexus. The sequence continues at coordinate 917,268 of NZ_CP075190.1, forward strand.
TTGAGATTGGAGAACAGGGTTTTCCAGTCTGGTTGCCGGCTCCAGAGGATCGCGCCGACGATGAGGGCGATCATGGCGGCCGTTGCCACCATGAAGACAAGCTTCTGTTGGCTGCCGAGCCGGTCGAAGGCGTCGCGCAGACGCTCCAGCGGATTTCCTGCCGGTGCGTTTCCTGCTGTCGTCTCAGTTGTTGCTGCCATCAATAGCCGGTCAAATTGCGGTGAAACAGAAGAAGAATCAATCGAGAAGCCAAATTATCCTAGAAATATTCTACTATTACCCGGGCTGAATTCACCCTTTCTTTTTCGATGTTGCCGTACAGATCAATCTCTTGATACCAGACACAGACACCAAGACCGCCGAATTGCAACGGGCATTTGCCATGTTCAATCAGGTTTCGGCCGAGCTGACCCAGGCCTATGAAGCTCTGCAGGTTCGCGCCGCCTCGCTGACCGAGGAGCTGGCAATCGCCAACGGTGAATTGCGTCGGCAATATCAGGAAAAGGAAGCGCTTTCCGAGCGTCTCTCGTCCTTGCTCGATGCCTTGCCGGCCGGTGTGGTGCTGCTCGATTCAGCGGCTATCGTTGTCGCGGTCAACCCGGCTGCCATGGCAATTTTCGGGGCAAACATGGTCGGGCAGCATTGGGGCGATGTGGCGCGGGCCAGCCTGGAGCCGACGATGGCTATTGGTGAGTGGTTGCACGGCGACAGTCGGTTGTCGATCGGGGAGAGCTCACTGCCTTCTGCCGGTGGAAAAATTCTTCTTATCCACGATGTAACGGCCGCCCACCGCATGAAAACCGAGCTGGAGCGCAACCAGCGCCTGGCGGCCATGGGGGAAATGGCTGCCTCGCTGGCGCATCAGCTGCGCACGCCGCTGGCTGCGGCGCTGCTTTATACCTCCAACCTTGGCCAGCCCGGCGTTTCGGATGAGGCGCGGGCCCGATTCTCGGAAAAGGCAAGCGGGCAGTTGCGGCGTCTTGAGCGGCTGATCCAGGATGTTCTTCTCTTTGCGCGGGGCGAGAGTATCGGGCGGGATGTCATCCCGGTGTCCGATCTGCTGGCAGAAGCGGCTCAAACGGTTGAGCCGCTGATGGGTGAGCATGGCCTCGAATTTGTATTGAATGACGCTTGTGGGGGGGCTGTGATCGTCGGTAGTCGCAAAGCCTTGTTCGGGGCTCTTGTCAATTTGCTGGAAAACGCCATGCAGGCGACAACGCCGGGCGGCAAAATTTGCCTGTCCGGCAATCGTCGCGGCGATCTTGTGGCTGTTGGCGTGCGCGATAGCGGTCCGGGAATTTCGCGTGAAATGCAGGCGCGCATCTTCGAGCCATTTTTTACCACCAAGGGGCAGGGTACCGGCCTGGGGTTGGCCATTGCGCTGGGCGTGGTGCGGGCACATGGCGGCACGATCGAGCTTTTTTCCGAGCCGGGCGACGGCGCCGAGTTTGTCATCACCTTACCGGTTGCGCCGGTAGAGAGCGAATCAGAACACCATGGCTGAACATAGTTTGCCCATTCTCGTCGTCGAAGATGACCCCAGCCTGCGTGAGGCGATTGGTGACACGCTGGAACTCGCTGGGCGCCCCTACGTGGCCGTCGATGGCGGCGAGGCGGCATTGAAGGTGCTGGCTGAGCAGGCTTTCTCGATTGTCGTCAGTGACGTGCGCATGATGCCGATGGATGGCATCACGTTGTTAAAGGAAATTCGGGCGCGCCTGCCGCATCTGCCGGTGGTGCTGATGACGGCGTATGCCGAGGTGGACAAGGCGGTCGATGCCATGCGTTCCGGTGCCTGCGACTTCCTTCTCAAGCCTTTTGAGCCGAAGGCTTTGCTCGCTCACATCAATAAATATGAGTTGCCGGATACCGATGACGGCGCCGGCGTTGTGGCCATCGATCCGGCCAGTCGTGAACTGTTTGCCATCGCCCAGCGTGTGGCGCAAACCGACGCGACGGTTCTCCTTACCGGAGAATCAGGGGTTGGCAAGGAAGTGGTCGCTCGCTTCATTCATCGGCAGTCGGTGCGTCGGAACGGGCCTTTCGTGGCCATCAACTGCGCGGCGATTCCGGATAGTTTGCTCGAGGCCACCTTGTTTGGTTATGAGAAGGGGGCGTTTACGGGCGCCCAGCAGGCGCAGGCCGGGAAGTTCGAGCAGGCGCAGGACGGTACGCTGCTCCTCGACGAAGTCACCGAGATGCCGATGGGCCTCCAGGCCAAGTTGCTCCGCGTCTTGCAGGAGCGCGAGGTCGAGCGGGTGGGTGGCAAGAAGCCGGTAGCGCTGAATATCCGCATCGTTGCGACGTCCAATCGCGATATGGCTGAGGCGGTGACCAAAGGGGTTTTTCGTGAGGATCTGTTTTACCGCCTCAACGTATTCCCGGTGGCCATTCCACCACTGCGTGATCGGCCGCTCGATATTGTGCCGATCGCCCGCTATTTTCTGGTCGAGCATGGCGGTCGCTTCGGTCGGAATGGTGTCAGTTTTGGGGCTTTGGCTGAGCAGGCGCTGGTGCAGCATGCTTGGCCGGGCAACGTCCGTGAGCTGGAAAACGTGATTCAACGGGCCCTTATCCTGTCGACCGGGCCGGAGATTGGTGTCGAACATCTCCGGTTGGCGCCTGCGCAAGCCGGAATGGTGGCGCGGGCTGCGCTGGAAAGACCGGTGCTTGAAACGGATAAAAGGGTCGATAATATGAAGGATCTGGAGCGCGAACATATCCTTCGTACTCTGGCTGAGGTTGATGGCTCACGAAAGCTGGCCATTGAGCGCTTGGGAATTTCGGAACGGACATTGCGCTACAAGTTGCAGCAGTACCGGGACGAAGGGTTTTTCAAGGATTGATATTGGCCTGACTATTGCTTGTATTGAGGCAGGATTAAGGAGCTGGTTATGGACACCCAAGGTATTGAGCAAATGTTGAGCGTACTGCGGTCTACCGCAGCACAAGCATCCGGCAAACCAGCCGAGACCGTGGCTGGCGGGGCGGCTGGCGGGGTGGATTTTGCGCAGGTGCTGAAGTCATCAATCGACAAGGTCAACCAGACCCAACAGCAGGCTGACGTGATGGCGGAAAAACTTGCCGCTGGCGACACCACCCAGAATCTTCATGAGGTGATGATTGCGCTGCAGACGGCTAGTGTTTCCTTCCAGGAAATGGTTCAGGTGCGCAACAAACTGGTCACGGCCTATCAGGACGTGATGAACATTCAGGTTTAAGCCGAAGCTTAGTATTCCAGCTCCGAGCGGAGCGCCTTGCGTTCGCGTTCCAGCCGCGTGATGTAGCGTTCGATGAAGGCCAGCCGGGTTCCGGGCAGGCTGACAAATTCGCAGCCCAGCCGCAATTGTTGTTGGCCGTCGATCATCTCGATTTTAAGCACTTCACAGACGCGCAGATTGACCGAAAGCACGCTTTCTCCGGGGATTTCCAGGCGGCAGTCGTGAAACAGCTCCCCAAGTGAAAACAGCTCGGCGTCGTCGACCGGGCCCAGCAAGCTAATCCCGCCACCGCTGAGGTCAAACAGTGGGTAATCAACTACGAAGTGACCACCGGTGGGATTCGGTACGGCAAGCTTGCAACGCAGGGGCGTGATGTGGTGGGGCGTTTCGACGCGAAAGAACTCGCGTCGCTGCAGGCGCAGGATCGATGCCGGGAGCGGAGCGATCAAGGCTTTTTTGCCATCAATGGTCGTCATCGACAGCCCTGGCAGGCGAATCTGGATTTTGACCCGTTCCAGAGGGGCCGATAGCGTGATCCGCGCGGCTTTCAGTGCTGCATCATTACTTGCCGTGTGGTTTGATCCGTCAAGAACCAGCTGGTTGGCGTTTTCGTCGATCGACAGCAGGGTCGAGAGAAAGAATGCCTTGCCTTCGTCCAGATAGACCGTGATCAAGGTGCGGTGCTTGAGCAGGGCGCGCAGATGAACGGAGATTTCAGTGCGGTTGTGGAGGAGGTATTTGCCGTAGGTGGCGGGCTGGTCGATTTCAAAAACTGGAACCGAAACTTCGTTCTGGGCGAGGGTCATGAAACCTGGATCACGGTGGAGGTTGAGCGGACAAGCCGATCTGGGTGGCGGGGAGACCGTGTTCAAGTCGGTAAAGCCACGCCAGCAGTTCGGCTACCGCCATGTATAACTGGGGTGGGATGCGCTCGTCAATATCCACCTGGGTTAGCAAGGCGACGAGTTCCGGCGATTCATGGACATAAATGCCGTGCTCCTTGGCGCGAGCGATTATCTGCTCGGCAATCAGTCCCTTGCCTTTGGCGACGACGCGCGGCGCGGCATCGGTCTGGCTGTAGGCCAGAGCGACTGCTTCACGAGTAGCATCATTCCCCGGCTTGGCCATGATCTACGCGCAGTTGGGTAAGCGTTAGCCCGGCAGCCTCCAATTGCTCGCGAAGTGCCTGAGCGCTGTTGCGCAGCTTTGCCTCACTGGCTGGATTTTCCGCACTGACTGAAACGCCCAGCGAGCCGCCAGTGCCCAGTCGCAGTGTGACATCAATGCCACCCAGTGCGGGCAGGTCCAGTTTGAGGCGGGTTTGCCATTGGCTGGCTTGTTCATTATCTTGTGACGGCTTCGATTCCGGGTCGCCGGAGATTTCCCACCACATCGGTTGCCCGGGCCAGACTTGGCCTTGCCAGACAAAATTCTGTGTCGCCAGGCCGTTCAACTGCTGTTGAACCAGCGGGACCAATTCACGCGGGACCGGATTTTCGTTTGGAGCGGCCACCGTGCTTGTTGAAACGGTAGTTTGTAGCGCGGGTGGCGTTGTAGCGGTGCTCCGATCGAGTGGCACTTCTTTCAATATTTCGCCAAATTTCCGGTTGACCGTAGGATCGATATTGACTGGTGAAGATTTGTCCATCGCCTCTCTCGGTGGGGGCTGAGTCAAACCGTCGCTGCCTGGCAACGATGTTGCTGATGCTGGCGCGCCGGAAAGGCTGGGGTGGAGCAGAGAGTCCGGAGAGAGAGCCAAGGCAGGGTTAGAGCTTGGGCTACCAGGGGTAAAGTTTGAACTTCGGTTGATGAATTCCGGGGCATTTAATGGCGCAGGGGAGAGTTTTCCCTGCGGCTCTTGCAGCAGCGCGGTTGTCGGCAATTGTCCGGTGACCCAGCGGGCCTGGTGCGCCTCATAAAACATGCCGCTTTGAGTGAGTGCCTGCTTCAATACGGGGGCCAGATCAGCTGCGGTATTTGGCATTGTTTCGACCAGAGGCTGGCCGCGATTGAGGGCCGCCGGTGCTGCCTGCTTCCCTTCTCCTTCGAGCGGCGTCAACAGGTTGCCGATGACCTTGCCGGCTGTGCTTAGTGAAGTGCTGACGGACTCCGGTGACGCTGCGGCATTGGTCCCTGAAGAGCGATTCGCCACAAATGCCAGCGTGAGTTTGCCATCACTTTCGGCGACTTCCAGTTCGAGCGTATCGCCAGGCTTGGCCGAAAAAGGCAGTGCCAGTGTGATTTCGCGTTGGGCAACTACGGCGCGGTAGGTGCCATTTGGCATCAGCGCCTGTATTTCGGCAAATATCCGCTGGCCAGGAACGAGATTGCTTAGTGCATCGGCAATCCGTTGGGCTCTGGCGACCGGTTGAGCCTGGCTGTTTGTTTCCGAACGTTGATCCGGTATGACCGCGCGCAGACTGTTGGCAACGTCTGGGGGGATCATGGTTTGGCCGGGGTGTCTATGGCATTTGCGAACGCATTGATTAACGGTGCGATTTGATCTTTACGTTCAGAGCAACGCAAGGTGGCTGAATGGAGAAGCTGCAAAATTTGTTCAATTTGCTTGGTGCTGCCACGTTTCGTCAGATTTGGAGTGCTGGAGGCACGGACGGCTTCCATTGCCAGCAGCAAATCCTGTAGCTGCCCATCAATTTTTTCCCATTCACCTTTTTCCGCAATATCCAGCAAGGATTGCAGACCCTTGGTGAGCTGCAAAAAGATATTTTCTTGGCTAGGGTTGGAGGTCAGGATTTTGCCTCCCTGCCGTTCCAATTTCTCGCCATGCCGAGGCTATTTCACCAAGCAATCCTTGAACTTCTCGAATGGCGGCTGCGTCTTTATGGATGTTTGCGTGAATCAGGCGCGATACCATGTAATCGTAAAGCGCCTTGAGATTCTGTGCCAAGTCGCCACCCTGCTCGGTATCAAGGCTGGCCGAGAGGCCGCTAAGAATAATATCGATGGCTTTTGTCAGGGAGTCCGACTTGCCCTTCATGTCGTTTTCGGCTAACCGGGTTTGGGCTTGACGGAGCGCACCTTCTGCACCATCAAACAACAAAACGATGAGGCGATGCGGATCGGCGCCACGAACATCAGACTCGATACTGATCTGTTGGTATGAGGCGATAGGGCTTGCAAACATGGGTTAGCGATCGAGTTGAGTGAATGTGTATCTTAACAAGGACGAGGGTAGCAAACGCCAGTCGTTAACTCGAATTTTGAAGCGCGGCAAGTTGTTGTGTCAGATAGCTACTGGTCGTTTGCATTGAGCTAACCAATTTATCGAGGGCAGTAAATTGGGCGCGGTAGCGTTTCTCGACCAGACTGACCCGGACTTCCAGCGACGCCTGGCTGTCTTTGTAGCGTCTGACCGATGAGTCGAGGCTGCTAATCCGATTTGAAACAGATCCGTCGCTGGAGAGCAGCGCGGTTACTTCTGTACTGAACGATTTTCCGTAAGCATTGAGCGCTTGGACTACATCGGTCGCCGAGGTATTGATTGCCGTGCTCAGCACGTCTGTATCGAGCTTTAACAGGCCAGTCTGTTGAATAGTGACGCCAAGTGCCGAAAGGCTATTCAGCGTGGCGCTTGCGAGTTCAGCAGGAACTGTGGTTCTGGCGCTGCCCAAGCTGTTGAGCACTGAGCGGGTTGCGCTATCGCCAGTGAATGCCTGGCCACTATTGGTCGTTGAGTTGTAGCCACTGTTGCTCTTTATCAGCGTTGCAACCGCATTGTAGCTATCAACGAATGCCTGCACAGCAGACGTGATCTTGGTACTGTCATTTTGTACCGTAACGTTTGATGTGCCCAACTTCATCGCGGTCAAGGTCAGCCCAGCGACGTTCGTAAACGTATTGGTGCTTGAATTGACTTCGATACCGTCGATTTTCATCAAGGCGTCCTGGGCGACTGTACGATTCAAGCCAGCGGTTGTCGTATCAAAACTGGCTAACGAGGCCTGGCTCCCCGATGCTGTAAGAGTTGATGTCAGCGAAAAATCGTTTCCGGCACCCGATTCGTTACCCGTCAACACCATGCGCTGCTTGCCGGCTGAGTCGGTAATCACTGTCGCCGTTACACCAATCTTGGCGGTGTTGATAGCGGAGCTAACGTCCTGCAGGGAGGAGCCTGCCCCCAAGGAAATGGGGCTTGCCGCAACGCCGCCAACCGTAAAAGTGAGGTCGCCCGCGCCAAAAGTGGTGCCGGCGTCGTACGCGACGGTAAAGCTTTTTTGTGAGCTGGCTAGTTGGGTTACTTCTGTGCCATAACTGCCCACCGCAGCGGTGTATGCAGCGCTGGCGCTGATGACGGTTGTGTCGCTGGAGGATGCGCTCAGGGCAGAAAGCCGCGAGGGAAACTGTAGGGTGTCTGCCGCAGTTTGCAGTGCGTCGAGCTTGGACTTTAGTGTGCCGTAGAGGGAAATCTTGTTGTTGGCCACCGAAATCTTGGTGTCCAGCGTCTTGATTGGCGCTCTCTCGGCTGCAATTATGCTGGTCAGCATGGACTGCAAGTCCACACCGGTGCCGATTCCCAGAGAACTGGTGGTTGCCATCGCGATTTCCCTCTATCTTTTTCTTACGCCTTGTCTTTGATCAAAAGACCCTGCAGCTTGTCCAATGCCTGAGCGATCGCCACGGCTTCTTCTGATGGGAATTGCCGAATGACCTGCTTGGTCTGGATATCCATGATCTTAACAATTTGAGAGCCAGATGCGTCGTCAATGGAAAAACTGAGTTCAGATTGCCTTGAGGATACGAACTCGGCAATCTTTTCCACCGCTTGCTTGACATCAAGCTTGTCTGGCGCCTTTTGAGTTTGACTCTCGGGGGCCAGAGAAGGCGTTGTGGCTTCTGGAGTCTTGGGCTGAGCCCCTGGCTGGCGTGCCACCGTCGTAGCAACCTCCGGCAAGGGGGCGCGCGGCGGTGAGCTTGCGTTACTGATCATATCGATGTTCATTTTCTGCTCCTAACGAGAAAGGTGCAGCGGCCTTAGTCAAGCCACCGCACCTTTTTTCGAGATTGAGGCAGCAGCCTATTAACGCAACAGGGTCAGCACGTTTTGCGGGATGGCATTTGCCTGAGCGACCATCGCGGTACCTGCTTGCTGGAGAATCTGGAAGCGCGACAGGCGCGAGGTTTCTTCGGCGAAGTCGGCGTCCATGATGCGGCTTCTTGCTGCTTGCTGGTTCTCATAGCTGACCTGCTTGGACTGAATGGCAAACTCGGCGTTGTTCATGGTCGCGCCTTGGGTGGTGCGTGCCGTTGATACGCTGGTCAGCGTGGTCGCGTCTGCTGCAGAGGTTACCGAGATGGCAGTGAAGGTCGTTCCGCCAAACTTTCCGATCGCAGTGTTGGCATCCGCCTGAATGGTGCTGGCTTGGGTAACGAGCAGGCCGATTTCTGTACCCCCTCCGCCCATTTTGGTCAGTTCCATAATGCGGGTGACGATGTCACCGACAACTGACAGTGCGCCGTCCGCAATTTGCGCAGAAGAGATTTTGTCGCCTTCTTGGCGCATTTCAATTTGGGTAATGCGGGATGCCGCTTCAATTTGCATCCCCGATGCCAGACCGGTTGCATCATCGCGGGCAGAGTTGACGCGCAGGCCGGAAGAAAGACGCTCAAGCGCGCTACGCAAACCAAGACTATTTTTGTTCAGGTTGGTTTGAGCATTCAGTGAGTAGGTGTTGGTGTTGATTGTCGATGCCATGATATTTCTCCTGGTTTGGTTTTCATTTGGTGCGGTTACTCACGTTTTCCGTTTTCTGTCGCACCGGTGTTACTTAATTCGTTTGCTGACGAGTTCACTTACGACATCTCTAGTGCAAACTTTAGGTAAATATTTGAGCAATTGCATTAGCCAGGTAAATGCGCCTCCAGCCACTCCTCAAGATGGTTCTCTAGGAGATAGCCGTCAAGAACCCAGCACCGCATGGCATCACCCTCGCGTTCCCGTGCATCCGGATCATGGATGCGTGCGTGGAGCGCCTCGGTCCACTCCGCTACCGAGTTGTTTACGCGGCATGCAGGGCTGTTTCGATAGGGCTCGATGTCAGTACAGACAACGGGAATTCCCAGAACCCCGTAGTCAAGCAGACGAAGATTACTTTTCCCTCTATTGAAGGATGTCTCGGCCAGAGGGGCGACAGCAATGTCCAAATTTAGTGACGCAAGGTAGGCCGGGTATTCGGAGAATTTCACTTGTGCATGATATTCCGCAAGGAGGGGGCGAATCTCATCTGGGCACATGCCGAAGAAAATCCAGTCTGCCTCGTCTCGTGTTTGTTCGATAATCGTCTTAAGGAGCAATAGATCGCCCTGGTGCGTAGTTCCACCGGCCCACCCAATTCGTGGCTTGGTGCCCGTGCGTCTTAGACTGCGAAGAGGGAGCCAGTGTGCTTGCTCGAGACGATTGGGAACAACCTGAATATCGGATATGAAGCCACGATATGCGTCTGCCAGGTAGTCGGTCGACACAACCAGGCGGTCGCAGCGTCGCAAAGCGTACTGCAGGCGGGCGCGTGCATTCGCTGCAATGTCCTTGCGAAATGGGTTGGTTGCATCCATGTCGGTGATCAGATCGTCCAGCGCATAAACGGTGAACGGCCGGCATCCCGAAGCATCCCATTCCTGAAGCGCAGCCAAGGCAGCTGTGATGGTGTAGTTTTGAACGATTATGCTATCAGGGTTCAGGCGGATAACCTCGGCTATTGAGTGGAATCGCGGCTCCCCATTTATTCGCTGTCTCCACATGCATTCACTAGCCATTCCAGCCTTGCTGAGCGCGCTTAAAGGTGCGGTGACGCGATAGTCGCCTTGGCCATTAGGAAGGGGGTGAGCAAGAATACGAGGAAGGTTGGATGGTATGGTTCGCCAACGCGCGCGAAACTCAAGCTCAGGTTCAGGAGTGCTTGTCGCAAGGGATAAGGCTGGGTTCCAGAAGGGGTCTACAGCCGCCTCTGGATACCAGCGTTCGAAAAACACCTGTTTCGCGTGTGTTTCGGAAATCATCTGTGTTGCAACATGACTCGGGTCAATATCGAACACCGCTTCTTTGGGATCACTGCTGACGATATTGGAAAGAGGTTGATATATCAATCGTTCGCCATTCCTGCGAATCTTCAAGCAAAGGTCTGCTTCAGCAAGGTAGTTGCCCAGGTCGGCTTCATCCATGCCTCCTGATTTGAGATAACTTTCTTTGCGAATCAGCATGCAGGCTGCTGGCAGGGTGCTTACATCGCGTGCAACATGGATGCAGTCCAGATAACCCAGATCCTCTCCGAGTTTTGTTTTTCCTTGATACGGGGCGCCGACGATGCCATTCAGGCCGAGAACGCTTCCCGCGTTTTCGATCATGGCGCTGCCGGGTTGGATCATTCGAGGAGAAACGCCGCCAACGCCGGGTTGGGCTCCGGCTCGAACCAGTTCCTCCAGCCATTTTTCCTGAATAACTACAGTTTCCTCTTTCAGGAATAAAAAGAAGTCACAGGATGAAGCCATTGCCGCTGCATTGCAGCGTGTTGCGTAGTTGCCGTCGATTTCTGTCCGGACAATACGGATTCTTGGTTCGTCGGTTTGTTCAGTGTTGTTTAACCAGATGTCGAGATCTGGTGCCCCCAGTAAGTTCGTCAGGGCTATGATGATCTCGAAATTTGGGTATTCGGTTTTTTCAATGATGCTGGAAATGCATCGAGAAAGGAGATCGAGTTGGCCGATGGATAGGATGATTATCGATATGCTCGGTGCGTGCTTTAGTGGATAGCGAATGCACCAGCTTTGACCTGTGGCAGGAACAATTTCGCTGTCTATGCCCTTTTCTTGCTGATCTTCAACCAGCGCGAACATGCAGGATTCAGTATCGCTAGGAAAAGAGTCGGGGTATGAAATCAAGATATCTGGGATGTGCTTTATGGTCTCCCAGCCAAATCTGTCGGCAATGCGGAGTAGTTGAGAAAACCACGGACTGCCGTTTCGAAGGCTGGCGCCTCCGGTGGCTATCCAGACGTCATTGCGGACGCAGATTGGTCCAGCAAGGTCTGCAGACTGCAGGGCGGCAGGATTGACGCCCGGTTTGAATCTTGGTGATTTTTGCTGACCGGATTCAGCGTATATATCGTCATCGACAAACACAGCTTTGATTGTCTTTTGGTCGATGACCATTAATGCATCAAATAAGCTTGCGTCAATCTTGCTGCCGCAGGGGATTTCGAGTACCCAGTCGCAGCCTAGACGCTCGACCGTTTGGTCTATTCCTGTCTTAATTGCTTGAGTATCAGTGGCGTGTAGCCAGTGGATGCAGTCGATGCCGCAAATCTCCTCCGGTGCTTCAATGTCGGAAACCACGACTAACTGCCAACAGGCTGGAGCGTACTCCGCCAAGCTGTCAATTGTTGATGCGAAATGCATGAACTGCTGGCTCGATGCGCGGCAGATGATTGTCAGCAAATTGCCTTGCGAGATGGCAGGAGTTTTTGGACTTGGCTGCGTCGAGCGCACAAGCTTCCGATTTTCGAGCCAGGTATCGTAAGGGTAGCTTTGGGTTTGGCTCTCCATGGGAGACCACGGTGAAGAGTGTTCGGCACTGGCGTTCCGCTTCTCGTCTGCAGTAATCGCAAATCTTTCAGGGGCGGAAACTTCTGTGGCCGAAGTCATTAGTTCGTCGAAGAATTCCCTGAGGCGGTGGGATAGACTCACGCCGCTCTGGTCCACTTGGAAATGGCCCATGAGGTCGACAAAGAGGGATATGACGTCCTCTGTGAGGATTGGATTGTCCGAGTAGGGGGGGGAAATATGTTCCAGCAGGCGGGCTCTCAGGCGTGAGTCTGTGATGTTGCCCAGAGTCTTGTTTTTTTGCGCTGCGTTACGGAATTTTTTTATGAATTGCTGGGAATAAATATGACGAAATACTTTCTGTCCACACGCGAACCGTTCTTCGGTATTCGGCAGGGGGGAGAGTTTTCCCATGAGAAACAACGCACACTGGATTGCACTGCATAAATCCATGAAATCCAAGGCGGGGAATGCCAGGCCTGCATCCCTGCAGAGCAAGTTGTAGAAGCGCTGAGTCGGGTTTCCTTGATTGGACCCATGGGCAGGGTAGTGAATGAAGTAACTTGTTGCAGGGACTCTGAGGAAATCCCCGACGGCCAATCGGTTAAGCTCCCACAGGTTCTCCGCCATTGTCAGACCATGGAGAGGCGTCATTTTCTGGAAATCTACCGCGGCCTGAATAGCGCTCCTCTTCGAGGCGCTGTACATGGTAACTCGAGCGATCACAGCATCCCACTTTGTCAGGCGCTGCATCATGGTCGTGCCAGTCATCGATGGCTGGCTGATCTCAAAGGGCCTGCCGTCGCCAAAATCCACGAAAGCAGTCCCGGTTTCGCAGCAACTTGCGCTTGGATTTTGTTTCAAGGTTTCCAGCGCATTTGGGTAGTAGCAGGAGGTCATCCAGTCGTCATCGCCGGTAACCGCGACATATTCGACATCCTTGCACCAGTCAAGCAAGAAACAAAGATTATCTGTTGCTCCAATGTTTTTGGTGTGGCTGACTGAAATAATGTTGTTGTTGATCTCGCTTATTTTTCTAAGAAATTCCTTTTTTTCTTTGTTTTCGCTGTTGTCGCCAATCAGAACGGCTACCTCCTCATTTGCTGTACCAATGGTTGAGGCGATGAGACCGCGGGTGTTTGCATTCCAGCGAACGCTTGGAATCAGGACGGCTAATTTTATTGATTTATTTAAATCTGGCGGTGATGACATTTTTAATGTTCTCGTGGTAGAGAAGTAATTTATCGAGCGTAAGTAGCTGTTTTATAACTCTCAAACTCTTTTCAAATAACCACTTGGTGAGCCTGTCAGGAGAATTTTGTTCTCTGTCATTTGGTCGACTCCAAATTTTAGTAGCTGACCATCCTCTCCTCGTTGGGGGGAGGCATCTAGGCGCCGAAGATATTCGAAAACAGCACTCTTCGGGCTATTCCCTTTGCCCCAGGGGCGATGAGAGGTCATGCTCTCGGGCGCATCCTCAATAATGGTATCGCCCACCATGCAGTAGCAACCGGAGGAAACCAGGGGGGCATAGGCTTCCAGTTCGGCAAGTACGTGTTCATGGGTATGGTTGCTATCCAGACAGAGCATTACGCGCTGGTGGCGGGCAGCGATGCGGCGCACTTCCGAGACAATTCCTGCCTCAATGCTGGAGCCTTCGATTAGGGTGATTTTCTTTGCCAAGGGGTGTTCACTCAATGCTTTCCGGTTGTGAGGGCGGATTTCGATGTCTACGCCGACCACCTCGGCCTTATCGATTTGGCCGAAGGATTCGAGAAGAGTAAGCATGGAGGCGCTGAAGACCAGAGAGCCACCCCAGGCTACGCCAGTTTCGATAATCAGATCTGGCTTGGTCTGCCAGATGATTTCCTGCATAGCCTGGATATCCTGGGGGATTTGGATGATTGGGATGCCTAGCCAGTGGAAGTTATAAACATAATCGGCTTTGCCGATACCGATTTGGTTGAAGAAGCCACTCGTAGCTTCTTGAAGGGCCGGGGACTCCCGGTATCGGCTGACGCGTGCGTCGATATCGTCTTGAAATTGCTGGTGCGGAGATTTTCCCATGATCTTGATTCCTTGCCCGAGATGGTGGTTGGCTTTTTTAGTCGAGGTGGTGTCAGTTTATCCACGCGTAAAGCACGAAATCGCCGAAGATCGGCGCATGCTGGCGCAGGCTGAATTTGTATTCGGGGACGAGGTCACGGATATATTCGGCCACTTCGTGGAGATCACTGGGATAGTGATAAACGCAAATGGCAAGTCTGGGCCGATGGCGCAGAATGGTTTCCCGAGCTCCGCGCAGCAGGTCCATTTCCATCCCTTCCACATCGGCCTTGAGGAGCGTCACTTGCTGCCCACCTAGATAGCTGTCTAAGCTGAATACTTCCGAAAAATTGCCGCCGGTGATTCCTGTCTCTGGAGGCACGGAGGCAAGGCCGTGCCGCAGTGGGAAATCATTCTCGAAGGTGCATGCCATGCGGCCCCGCTCCGAGGACAGGCCCGCATTCACGAGGGAAACGGAACCAGGGTTGAAGGCCCATTCTCCGGCAAGCCGCTCCAGTCGCTGTTCCATGGCGGCAAACTGGCGTTTGCCGGGTTCGAAGGCGTAAATGTGGCGGAAAGTGCCGAGGTTTTCCCAGATGAAGCGTTCCACGGTGTCGCCGACAAAAGCACCCGCATCCACGAAAACCTCGTCAAAGTTGCCGCTAAATTCGGGTAGGCAGAAATACATGTCCTTCACCATGACTGCACGACAGTGTCGAGTGGAGCCGGACAACATGGCTAACAACAGGGCGTTGAAGGTTTCGATGGATTTAGTATCTGAAAAGTACTGATCTCGCACCGCCGCCAGGTGTGCGTAATTTCTTACGACGAAATAGCCGTCGAAGGACATGGCGAGGCGGCCTGGAGCTGTCATGTCGGCTGTCACTTGTTGTACCGCGTGGCGGGCGGCGATGAGTAGGGTTTTTACGCCGGCAGCTTCTTTCGACTCGGGGGCGACTACGGTTACACCATTGATCTGGCGGCCCTGCTTGGCCGGATCACGGTCGATAAAACAACTGATTTTCGCACCTAGAGACTCTAGGTAGCGGTGTGCCCAGGTACCGACGAAACCGGCGCCGTAAATGCCTATGCCATTGGCAAATTGGCTTTCAATGCCCCCCGCCAAGGGGGTCTGGGCGGTCACAAGTTCAGCGATCCGGCTGGATTGATAGATGGGATTCATGGCGTGAGGGTTATTCCAGTGCAAAAATCTCGGAGTCCCCCCAGCCTAGGCTGATGGCGGCTCTCTTGATAACCTGGTGATGAAGGTAGGGGGCGATAAACAGGGACGCGCCGCCCGGACGGATATCTGCCGGTGCCTGTATCGACATGCCCTGATAGTGTGAACCTTGCTTGAGTGGAGAGACGTCACACAGGGTGGCACGGCTTAGGTCAAGCAAGGGTAGTAGGCTGAATAGTTGAGCCGAACAACCCCAAAAAACACTCCGCTCAAAGCGGTCCATTACCTCGCTAACCAAGGCTGCTTGGGCGGTCTGGGCGATCCGCGAACTCAACAGAAAGTCCGCGATGGCGCTGTTGGCGGTCATTGCGATCTGACTTGTGCCTTCGGACTTCTGCGCCAGGATCAAAAGCGAAGGGTAAGAGAATTCCGGCGTGGGCAGGACGCACCGGTCGAGGCGCAGGACGGCGAGGCCGTGGTGGCGCAGTAGTTTTTCGAGAGCGGTCGGAGAAAAGTGGTTTACGTGTTCGCGGATGCCGAACCAGAAAGCAGTGCCTATGGGCAATTCCGCATAGCGCTCCGCATCCGGCACCTCGATGAGGAGATGTCCGCCATCCTTGAGTACGCGGCTAGCTTCGTTTAGTGCTCGGTCCAGATCCCGGAGATGCTCCAGTACGTGGAAATAGGTCAGTACCTCTTGGCTCGCGTCTGCAGCGGGTAGATGAAAGGCATCTCCCTGGTAGAAGCAGAGGCGATTCTCAGGCGTTTCCCCCTCGGGGATGCTACGCGGGTCAGCTTCTACGCCGTGGCAAAGTCCTCGCCAATGATGTTGCTTCAACCATCGAAGGAAGCCGCCCCGTCCGCAACCAACGTCAAGTATATCTCGGTCAGTCAGGCCGGCCTCCACTAGCAGCCCTCGGTAGACCTTGTATTTCTCGATGTTTTCCCGGGAGTTAATGTCGAAGTGATTACTGCTGAAATAGGTGCACTCTCCGGTGTAGAAACCGGCAAGGGTGGCGTCGTCCAGATTGGCGGCGTATACCAGGCCACACTCCGGACAGGCATGAAAGGCGACCGTGGTGTTGAATACCGATTCCGCTAGACCGCTGAATGGCCAATCCAAGGCATGGGGCGCTATGCCGTGGCAAGCGGGGCACCGGTTGGGTGCGGGGGGGTGGGGCATAGGGCGTTCTGTTCAGATGGAGGGCGAGGGAGGGGAGGCTTCAGGGAAATGGGCGAGATAGTTCTCCAGTAGCGATTCCCGCCAAGGGTCAATGTCGTCTATCTGGGAGTGGGCGATGTGACCACAATTTCGGCAGACTTCATTGTCGTGCCTCCGCCCTTTGAGATGCTGGAGGCGCAGGGCGTGCATGGCGGGAGAGTTCCAGATTTCCTTCAGGCTCGTGTCGTGCAAGTCGCCGACCACCAGCTTCTGGCCCCAGTCGGGGCAGCAGGCGCTGACCGTACCATCTGCGTTGAGGGCCATGGCGTAAAAGATGTAAGTGCAGACCTGCTTGGTTTCTATTTTCTGGCCGTACTGGCCGCTGCTGTTTGCGGGAACGAAGTTCATCACTCGAGATTCCATGTCGAAACCCGGCCAAATAGGCGAGAGGCGCTCAAGGAAGATCCGGTCGCAGTAGTTCCCAAAGGTGTCAAAGAATGCCTTTTTCTGCTCGTCGTTCAAATAGTCTTCCGGGGCCTTGATCGTGATTTCACAATGACCTCGATGGTTGTGAAGCCAGCGTATAGAGGCGGTGATGGCCTCGAAATCAACCTCCACCTTGGCGTGCTGCCGATATTGCGCTGCGTTTATGCCCTCCAGGGAAATATTGAGTCGGTCCAGCCCAGCGTCGATGATTGCCTCCAAAAGTACTGGGGTAAATAGAGACGCATTAGTGGCCAGGTCAATGCTCCCTACTCGGCCGCTTTCCTTGGCGAGACGGATCATTTGGGGCAAATGCTTGTTGAGCAAGGGTTCGCCAATCTTGTTCATGCGCAATACCCGGATTGGACTGCTGAAGGCTTCCAGATCCCGCACGAATTTTTCAAAGAGTTCTAGAGAGAGGACGCGCCGTTTGTAATTGGCTCCCCGGACCAGGTCAACGTGGCCTGTGGGGCAGAACTCGCATTTGAAATTGCAGGCGCTGGAGGGGTCCACATAAAGGAGGAACGGCGTTTCAAGCGGGATGATGTCCTGGAGGACACTCCTATTTTCCGGGTTTAGCTTGGACTTGAGTTGTGCTTTCATGGGAGTTCGTCGTGGCCCCGTAGGATGGCGGCAATCATACATGGGTCGGGGTCGCCAGCAAGGGTTAGGCCAGTTTCTGTGGCCTCCATGCTAGCCGGCCATCGTTCCTCAGGAAGCGCATAAATGGTTGCCCCTGTTCCGCACCAGGAATGTAGGCGGAATAATAAGGCGTAGCCAGGCAGGTTATTCTGCAGCCACAAGGGGGTTCGCCATAGGCCATCATCGTTGTGGTAGATCGTGGCAGTCAGTAGAGGGCGATGCTGGCGCAGGGTGCGGATGGCACCGCGCAGTGCGGGGAGTTCCATGCCCTCCAAATGTAGTTTGATGAAGGTAGGGGCTAGGTTCAGGGTGTCGATGGCACGGCAGGGTACTAGTTCTCCACCCAAGTCTGAACACTGGGATGCATATCCCTGGTCGCTGAAAAAGGGACGTTCGCCCTCTGTTTCCGTTATCGCCCAAGGTAGGATTTCGATTTCCTGGCGTCTGGTTTCTTCCATATCCGACAGAAGGCTTTGTAGCTTGGCGCGACTGCCGGCATCTGGTTCGATGGCCCAGATGTGCTCGAACTGCTTTTCAGTGTGCAGAAGGAAGGTCTCGATAACCTGCCCCACGTAGCTGCCCGCGTCGAGAAAACGCTCGTTTTGGCCCAGAGCGGCTAGCATTTCGGGGATGAAAAAGCGGTTGCTAGTATCGATGCGGGCATCCGGGAAACTCCACTCCTGCCGCAGGCGTCGCCAGGCGAGGAATTGCAAGTGGTGGGCACGGGAAACGTCATCGCTCCAGCATTCAAGGGCCGAAGCGATTGCGCCTTCATCCTGCTTGGAAAAGGGGGCTGCGAACCAGCCGTTCGAGAGAGGATGCCGGTCGCGGTAATGCTCGGCGATATCGTAAAAAGGGACGATGTCCTTCCAGCCCGCAGATGCCAGTTCGTTAGCCATGGGTGCGTAGGGGGCCGTGACGATGCACAGGGCGAGCAGTGTGCCCTGTTGCTGGTCCGGTGTGATTTCGTCCGGGCGCAGTAGGGGGATGCCTGCCCAGTAGGCATCTTGACTTAGTTGCCGGGCATTCATGTCGACCACCAGGTGAACGGGAATGCCCACGTGGTTCAGATATTCCCGAGCCATGCGGCCCAGGCTTCCTGCGCCGTAGAGCACCAGGGGCTTGTCCACTGGCCTGCTGACTCGCACCACCTGGTCCCGGGCCATCTCATGCAGGAGGCTGGCGGCCTCGTTAAGGGATGGAAGGGCGGAGAGGTCGCGGGATGAGTAAGGGCTATCCATTCGTCTGGGCTACTGTAAACATGGGCTGGATTGTTCAGTGTGGAAAATCATGACCATATTTACGGAGTTTTTCGCCCCAACTTGAAAGCCGGGGGTCGCCTGGAAAATAGTCGAGGAAATGGAATACGCTGCCTTTGGTCCTTTCATACAGGCTGGGCTGTTCGCCGGCGGGAGGGGGAACGGCTTCTCCATCAAGGGAGAAATAGCTGTTTTCGGGCTGGAAAGCCAGGAACCAGTCGGCCGGTGTGGGGCCAAAAATGTCACGGAAGGCGTGGGAGCGTTTCTTCCGGACGATTATTTCCCGATAATGTTGGTCGAAGGCTGCTGCCATTCGGGCGTAGGTGTACTGTCCACGGACCATGGTCGCCGCCGCCTCCGCCAGCCTGGACCGATCCGCCGGGGATGCGGCTAGCCAGGCCATGTCCCGCGCCAGATCTTCCGGGGTGCGGACGATCCGTCCCGTCCGATCATGTTCGACGATATGACGTTCAGATGAGTTGTCCAGCACGATGGGCACGACG
Source organism: Ferribacterium limneticum (assembly GCF_020510585.1). GTDB lineage: Bacteria > Pseudomonadota > Gammaproteobacteria > Burkholderiales > Rhodocyclaceae > Azonexus. The sequence goes on from NZ_CP075190.1 coordinate 936,317, forward strand.
CCCATGGCCATGGCTTCCAGCAGGGTGTTTTCGGCCGTACCGTAGTGGCTAGGGTTCAGGAGGTAGATCAGAACGTCCAGTTGGGCCAGTTCACTGGCCACGTCGTTGCGGTAGCCCAGAAATTCGAGTAGATGGGGGCGCCCCAGAGCGCGGCATTGCGCTTCGAGTACAGGTCGGTTGATTTCGTCACCGATCATGCGCACGGAGAAATCTGGCAGATCGACTGCAGCAAGGAAGCGAACGAAATTCGGATGTAGCTTGGAAAAATTGAGGCTGCCCAAGTAGCCGGCATGCAGTGAGTCGATGGATTTTCGGGGGGGCTGCGGCATTTCATCCATGCCGCCACCGCTCGACACCACGTGGACCTGCGGGGTGGGGCCATGACGCTGGAGCAGTTCCAGAGAGCTGGGCGAGGTGAAGAGGAATGCTTCCGCCTGCCGGACCAGGCCCCAGGGAATGGCGGGCTGGTACAGGCCAGATACATGGCACCAGACCATGAGCCGCATGGCTGGCAGGGGATGGGCACATAGGGCACGGACGATGGCTGGATGGTTCCAGAATTCGATTTGAACGATGTCGGCGGCAGCTATTGCTGCGTGGAGTTCCGCTGCCGTGGGGGCCTGGCGAACCGGACATCCGGCAGCTTCCAGCGCCTCGGTGAACTGAGTCTTTTCCGGCCATTCCAGCGCGCAGACTGAGTGGTGATGGCCATTGGTAAGCATGGATTGGCGGATCAGGCCCGAGACTGCTTTTCCCACGCCCCCTCCCAGGTGGGGGGTGATGTGCAGAATATGGATCATGCGTGACTATCCCGTTGCTGCACACGCTACCTCGAGAATCGGGCGAGAAAAACTCATGCCGGGTGGATTGTGAACACGGAGCGATCAAGCATGCCTGGTGGGGAGGCTTGGATGTTACCTGCGTATTGCAGGAATTTGGGCAGAAGCGCTTCTCGGTAGGCGTCGATGTTGTCCGGCAGGCAGTGGCTTAGCTGGCCGCATGTGCTGCACACGGAGTTTTCCTTACGGTGGCCTGCCAGATGCTGGTGGCGCAGGGCGTTCATTTTTTCTGAGTGCCAGATGGATTTGAGGGATTGCTGGTTGGTATCACCCACCAGTAGTTTTCGGCCCCAATCGAGGAAACAAGAACTGACCAAGCCATCGGCGTTGACTGAAATCGAATAGAAAATATAGGGGCAGGTGTCGGTCGGTTTGACCGGTTGCTGATAAATACCTTGAGTGATCTTGATGCCGGTATGAGCCTCCACGTCGAACTCCGGCCAGCAAGGCGCGAAATTCTCGATAAATATGCGGTCACAGTAGTCGCCGAAGGTGTCGAAAAACTCTTGGCGCTGGGCTTCCGAAATCAATTCTCCTGGAATCTTGATTGCCACCTCGCAACTTCCCTTATTGGCATCTAGCCACTTGACGTGCTCGACAAACTTGTCGAAGTCGAAGTCGAAACCAGTGAACTGGCGGTATTGCTCCCGGTTCATGCCGTCTACCGAAATGTTGATTTTATCGAGACCTGCTTCGAGGATCGGGCCTAGCCGTTCCGCAGTCATCAGAGAGCCATTGGTGGTAGTGTCAATGTATTCGACCTGTCCGCTGGCCTTGGCATAGCGAATCATGGCGGCCAGGTTTTTGTTGAGAAAGGGCTCACCGTCCTTGTACATGCGCAGAACCTTGATGGGGCGAGGGAATTCTCCAAGGTCGTCGATGATCTTCTGGAACATGGGCATTTTCATCACACCTTGAAAACGTCCTGTTTCAGCGATCAGGTCCTGGTGGCCTGTAGGGCAGAAGGGGCAGGAAAAGTTACAGGCGCTGGCCGGGTCCACGAACACCACGAAAGGAGTATCCAACGGAATTACCTCTTGCAAAGGAGTGCGATCTTCCAGGTTGATGCGAGGTATCAGCTTCGCTTTCATGGTTTTCCTTTCCCGTTTCCGGAGGCGTAGGTTGAGTGTGCTTGACCGGGAATGCCAACCAGATGGGAAGCAGCACAATTGGCCGATTGGGTGCCAAAATCCAGCAAATCCCGACGGCCATATTCGTCGGCAATGCGTTCTGCCACTTGTTTCACCGTAATTGGACTGCCGGAGCAGACATTAGTTGCCCCTTGTGCGTCGCCCAGGGCAGCTTCGACGATCATCCGGCCTGCTTGGGCGACATCCAGAAAATCCAGGGTCTGGGTGCCCGGGCTTAAGGCAGCGATTTTTCCGGCGGCCATCTGGGCGCGAAGGTAGGGCATCAGGCGCCGGGGATCCTCGCCTTCGCCGTGGAGATGGAATAACCGGCACCAGCAAAATTCCACTCCTAGCGACGGCAGCCATTGAGCCAGTGCCGAATATGTGGCGGCCTTTGCGCCGGCGTAGGGGGTCTGAGGCAAAAGGGGGGCGTCACTGGGATGAGGGTGGTTGCTGGCGGCGTATTCCAGGCAGGTACCTAGTCCGACAAAGCGGCGGAGGTGCGCGGCCACGGCCCCCTTAGCCATCTCCAGGGTGCCAATCAGGCAATCCAGGTTCAACGGGGAATGGAGGTAATGGCCGGGCTCGGCGTACCAAGCAGCGTGGATCAAGGTGTCTACTCCGGCGCATGCCTCCTGCCACCAGTCCGCCGATTCGGCAAACATATCTGGGGTTGGGATAATGCGCTCGACATTTTTCCAGGCAGCAGTGAAGGCTAGTCGGGACGGCGTGCGAGCCACCAAGCGTAAGCGCACTGGTTCCCCGGCCAGTGTTTTGAGTATTTGTCTGCCTACGAAACCGCTGCCGCCAGTGACGAGAATGATCCGGGTCATTGGATTTGCAGGGAGGGGATGGCTGTGACAAATCGTGCGTCAGTCTCGGTGAGTTGAGCGCGGACTTCGGTAGCAATGTTCCAAGGCAGGATCAGGATTCGATCGGGGCAGTGTGCGTTGAGGTGAGCCTCATCGACAATGGGGATTCGGCTGCCGGGCATGTACTTGCCCTGCTTGGCAGGGTTTTTATCCACTACGTAGGGAAGCAGGTCTGGTCGGATGCCGGCGAAGTTGAGAAGGGTATTCCCCTTTGCGGCCGCACCATAGGCGCCAACTTTCAGCCCCTCGCGTTTGGCATCGATCAGAAATAGCAACAGGTCATCCTTGACCCGCTCTGCCTTGTGCTGGAACGCCTGGTAGAACCCCGGCGTCTTTATGCCCGCCGCGGCCTCAGTAGCTAGCAATGCTACTACCGCCGGGCTGATCGCATGAGTGCCCGTATCGCTGCGCTGGGCGATTACGCGCAGGCTGCCGCCATGAGTGGGCAAGGTTTCTACATTGAATACAGCAATTCCGTTGGCCGTGCAGATGCCCTGCACGGAGGTCAGGGACAGGTAGGAATAGTGCTCGTGGTAGGCCGTGTCAAACTGGTTTTCCTGCACCATACGCAGCAGGTGAGGAAATTCAAACGTGACCACGCCTTGGGGTTTGAGCAAGCGAGCGAAGCCCGCGACGAAATCGTTAATATCCGGTACGTGGGCCAGTACATTGTTGGCCGTGATCAAATCGGCCTGTCTGCCGGCCTGCACCAACTCATCAGCAAGATTGATCCCAAAGAAGCGCTCGACAATTTCGATGCCCTTGGCGCGCGCAGCGCTGGCGGTGCTGGCTGTGGGCTCGATGCCATAACAGGGAATGCCGGCTTGTCGCACGTACTGCAACAGATAGCCGTCATTGGCGGCTACCTCCACCACGCAGCTGCCGGTATGCAGGCCCAAACGCTGGATCATCTGGCTAACGTAGTGCTCGGCATGGGCCAGCCAGGTCGTCGAAAAAGAGCTGAAATAAGCGTAGTCTTGGCTGAACAAAGCCTCCCGGCCCGCATGGTCTTCGGTCTGCGCCAGCCAGCAGCGCTTGCACACCAGGATGCGTAAGGGGAACCAGATTTCCGGTGCGCGCAGGGTTGCTTCAGTCAAATAGGCATTCGAGGGCGGGGCGTTGCCCAGGTCCAGAAATGGCATGAGTGAATCACTGCCGCAGTGACGGCATTTCAAGCTAGTACTCCTTCAAATCCCGATTCGATCAGCGGATGTCTGGCATCGCGAGCCGAAATGTTCGTTATTGCCAGCGGCCATGTAATACCGAGACGCGCATCCCCGGGATTCAGGCCATCCTCTGCGCCAGCAGAGTACGCTTGCGAATGGCAATACAGCAACTCCACATCGTCGCTCAGGGACTGGAAGCCGTGGGCAAAGCCCTCTGGAATTAGCAGGGCGCAACCATTTTCAGCAGAAAGGCGTTCTGCGTGCCAGTGCAAAAAGGTGGGAGATCCGGTTCGCACATCGACCACTACATCCCAAATTTCGCCGCGAATGCAACTGACGAGTTTCATCTCGGTGTGAGGTGGTCTCTGGAAATGCAGCCCGCGAACAGTGCCTTGTTGGGCAGTAAAGGTGTGATTGATTTGGGCTATGGGTTTTTGCCAGCCGGCGGCGGCAAGTTCTTCCCGGCAAAACAGGCGCGACAGAAAACCGCGGGAGTCGCCGATGCGTTGGCGGGTGATGCATTTCAGGCCGGGCAGTGGCAATTCGGCAATGGCAAAGCCGCTCACAGCACGGACTCGTAAGCAGAGATTTGTTGCGTACAAAGCTGCCGGGAATCCTCGCCGTTGCGCTGGGCGCGATACCACTCCATGGTTAGCTGGACTGAGTCAGCGAGCGACAGAATGGGCTGGAAGCTGAGGTTATGAATTGTCTTTGCGGTTTCCAGAGTTAGCCATTGGGCTTCGTGAGGCCCTTTGTCTTCCTCGTCGTACCGCACTTTGGCTTCAGCATGTTCGCCTCGCGCAAGTTCAATCACTTCGCGAACGGTAGCTGCATTCTGTGAGGGAGGGCCGAAGTTGTAGGCTCCTGCCAGTCCAGCGTCTTCCCAGAGCTTCTGGGCGAGTACAAGATAGCCGGCAAGCGGATCGAGAACATGTTGCCAAGGACGAACGGCTTGCGGGCAACGAATTTCGAGGGTGGTGCCGGCTTGCCAGGCACGTACGGCATCGGGAATCAGCCGGTCTACAGACCAGTCGCCACCGCCAATCACGTTGCCCGCCCGGGCACTGGCCACCGCTAGGCCTTGTTCAGCGAGAAAGGACTTGCGGTAACTTTCGATGACGATTTCCGCGGCGGCTTTACTGGCGCTGTAGGGATCGTGGCCGCCGAGCGTGTCGTTTTCCCGATACGGCCAGGGCCACTCGTTGTTCCGATAGACCTTGTCGGTCGTGATCATCACTGCAACGCGGGGCGTGTCGCAGCCGCGCAGGGCGTCGAGGAGGTTGGCCGAGCCCATGATATTTGTCGAAAAAGTCTCCAGTGGCTGCTGATAGCTGGCCCGCACGAGCGGTTGCGCAGCCAGGTGGAAAACGATCTCGGGCCGCGCCTTGGCGCTTAGCATCGCGATGGCCTGGGCATCGCGGATGTCGCAATAATGGCTTTGACAGGAGGCTTGAAGACCGGTTAGTTCGAACAGGCTCGGGGAGGTATGGGGGGGCAGGCTGATGCCGGTGACCTCGGCGCCTAGCCGGTTCAGCCATAGCGTCAGCCAGGCACCTTTGAAGCCGGTGTGGCCGGTGAGCAGAACGCGCTTGCCATGCCAGAAATTGCGATCCGGGTGCACCGTTGTCACTCCCAGATGTGCCAAGGGGCTTTGCCGCTGTGCCAAAGCTCCTCCAGGAGATTTTTTTCCCGCAGGGTGTCCATCGGTTGCCAGAAGCCGTCGTGCTCGTAGGCCATCATTTCACCCATCGTTGCCAATTGTGTCAGTGGCTCGCCTTCCCAACTGGTCTGGTCGCCTATGACGAAATCCAGTACCTTCGGTGACAATACAAAAAAGCCGCCATTGATCAGCCCGCCGTCGCCGCGCGGTTTTTCAATAAAGCCGGTGACCAGGTTGTTGGTGTGTTCGATTGCCCCATAACGACCAGGTGGCCTGACGCCAGTCACCGTGGCGAGTTTGCCGTGGGCTTTATGGAACGCCAAGGTCTTGGCGATATCGACATCGCTGAGGCCGTCGCCATAAGTAAAGCAGAAGGCTTCCTCTTTTTCGATATAAGGGGCGATACGCTTGAGGCGTCCGCCAGTTTGTGTGTTTTCCCCGGTGTCTACCAAGGTGACGCGCCAAGGTTCGGCCTTCTTGTGGTGCACTTCCATCTCGTTGCGGGACATGTCGAAGGTGACGTCGGACATGTGCAGGAAGTAATTGGCGAAATACTCCTTGATGATGTAACCCTTGTAACCGCAGCAAATCACGAACTCATTTACGCCGTAGGTCGAGTAGCACTTCATGATGTGCCAGAGTATTGGCTTCCCGCCAATGTGAATCATGGGCTTCGGCTTCAGATGGGTTTCTTCCGAAATTCGAGTGCCAAGGCCTCCTGCAAGAATCACAGCTTTCATATTGAAATCGGCTTTATTTGGGTCGGAAATGTTTTGAACTCGCTTTGGCTTTTTCCCAGCCTCAGGGAAGAATTTATACCACCAGTTATTCCTGCTGCAGTTCGCCGAAGCAGGTCTTGGCAATCTGCAATTTCAGGTAAATTGGGTAGCGTTTTAAGGTGTGTGCACAACTCGATTTTTCCCCGTTTGTTTTGCCTGATACATCGCTTCGTCAGCTCGCTTGATTACGCTGGTCTGCATATCTTCTGGGTGCATCTGGGTGACCCCCGCACTAAAAGTAATCAACACCTTCTCGTTAGCATGCAGGAAGAATTTCTTGGTCAGCTCGCGCTGGAGGCGGGTGAGGGCGATTACCGCATCTTCTAGCGGTGTATCCGGCAGGAGGATGATGAATTCCTCGCCGCCATAACGGGCGACGGTATCTTGCGGGCGTAGCGTTTCTCGGCAGATGGTGGCGAGGTGGATGAGTGCTTCGTCGCCAGTGTCGTGGCCCATCGAGTCGTTGAGCTTCTTGAAGTTGTCAATGTCGATCAATGCCACGCACAGCGAGGTTTCGTGGCGAGTTGCCCGCGCTGCTTCCTTGGTGAAGATTTCCTCTAGGCCGCGGCGGTTGAGGACGCCGGTTAGTTGGTCGTGGCGGACGAGATCGCTGGTGGTTTCGAGTTCGCGTTCGAGTTCAGTGATGCGTGCTTCCGATTCTTGAACCTTTTTCTGGGTTATCCGCAGTTCGTCGCGGGAGCGCTGGGCGTTGATCTGGATCGTCCTGGTTTCACGCATGACTTCACCAAGCACGCTTTCCAGTTGGGATATATCAGTGGCCGAACTGATTTTTCCGGCACAGCTTTCGATTTTGTCGTGATAGTCGGAAGTCGCTTCGGCGAAGTCGGCGAGATGATCGACGAAACCGGCCAGCATGCTCTTGATGGCATCCCGGGCTTCCGACAAGCTGGCCTTGAGCTGGCTTTGCTTGTAGAGGACTTCCTTTAGCCGCCGTTCGGCGTCATCGAGGGCGCGCTGCGATAGCGGCTTGTCGATGATTTCCCGCACCACCTCGATCTGTCCGTGCAGCCAGTGGTCATCGAGGACCAGGTCGGTGATGTTGCCGACCAGCAGGCGGAGCAGGCCAAGGAGGCTGTGGCGGAGCTCTGCCTGGTCTTCGGCCAGTAGCTCGAGCTTGAAAGCGAAGCGCTTCAGGCGGGTAAGGAATTCCTGCAACTGGGTCGGACTGCTGGCGGTACGGATGTCTTTGGCCAGCACTTTGGCATCTGCCGATAGCTGCGGGCTTTCGAGCAGTTGCGTGGCCATCGCCGTTTCGAGCGTAAAGGCAAACAATTCGCGTAGTTCGGGCAGTAGATCGTTCGTTGTTACGGTCAACCCGGAATTTGAGCTAATTTCGAAATTGCCAGCTTCGGCGGGATTGACTGCTTCCGCCTCCTTGCCTTGGCCCCACGAGCGCAGCAGGCTCTGCAAGCGGGTGAATAACGTATCGGGATTAGCAGCATTGCTCGTCAGCACGTGTTCGAGCGACTCTCTCTTGCGGGCCGAGGTCAGCCCCGGATGTTTGGCATCCCACAGGCGCAGCAAATCGGCTATCAACTCTGACCAGGCCAGTTTTTGGGATTCGGCAAGGCCGGCGACGAAATCGCTCAGATACTTCTTGTAGTCATCCCAATTGGCAGCCTTGACCGCTTCTTCGAGTTGCCGGGCCAAACGTAACTGGTCGGGTGACGCCTTGGGCAGGGCGGCTGCCAGCGAGCGCAGTTGGACTTCGGGAAACAAAGCGCCGGCCGGCTTGGTTCCAGCAATCTCGTGATAGAGAGTCTGGTAATTGTCCGGCGACGGTGGAATGCGGCGGACTGCCAGTAGGCGCAAGGTTTCCCGGGCGATCTCGAAGGGATTGGTGAGAGTGCTCATGTCGAAATTTCAATGTTCAAGCTATAATCGCGCCCCATTACTTGGGCCCCCGTAGCATGAAGGTCGTGCAGTTGATTTGTAATCATCAGGTAGCGGTTCGATTCCGTTCGGGGGCACCAGTAAAATCAAACAGTTAGGCCATTCTTCGGAGTGGCCTTTTTGTTTTCGTGGTTCTGTGTACGCCATGTGTACGCGAATTTCATCAATGACTCCCGGGCGAAAATCCGTTGTAGAGCGTGATGATAGCGCTTTGAACTGTTTCTGGAATTCATTACTCACGGATCGGTAGCTCAATTCTGCCTAGCGCCCGTAATACCAGGGCCTGCAGCGGTGCTGGCCTACTGCGTTTACCAACCCGGCAAAGACAGAGCTAGTGGTGCTTAGACTTGGCTTTTCAATGAAAGAGACCAAACGCAGTCATTCCTTACCCAGTTCCTTGAGCATTTTGGAGAGATGTAGGGACCTCTTTTCAACAAAGGACGGGTAAGACTCAAAATCGAGTGGCGCATCTGCCGGGATGAGTAGTCCGTCCAGGCTGAGTCCTTTTTGCTCGTTGAGCCACTCAGCAAATGGCCGATCCTGTTTTGATTTGTTTCTAGACTCATCCAAGAGATGAAGATTGACGATGCTGTTCCAGTTTTCCCGATTTAGGAAAAAATCCATGACATCTTGTTTTCCTCTCAAAAAGGCGCATTGGGAAAGCTTGTCGGGTCTGAAGGATGCCTCTGGATGGATATGATCTTTTTGCAGTGCTCGTGTGTAATCAAGGTCTGGCATTAGCAATGCCAAGATGGAGAAGCAGGACGCATCATCTTTCTGGGTTTTGAGCAATCGGCTGATGAAGTCATCATCGAAAAGCAGATCTTTGCTATGCCCCCGGTAGTCTTCGATGATCTTCGTCAGAGGGAATGACTCTGCTGACATATTGGTCTTGATAATCTTGCGCAAGTTCGTCAGCAGTGCATCACCTTGGCCGCCGAAAACGCCTTTGAGTAATGACATATGCAGCCACTGCCGAATCAGTTTTCGATCTTGTACGTGAAACGCTTGCTTGTTGATGCTTGAGAACACCCCCTTCTTCTCAGCGAAGGCATCACGACCTTTGTGATACAGGTAGTAAGCAATGGGAATGGCGGCGTTCTTTGCACGTAGAGATGCGTCGTTGAGACCAAACGACCGGATTAGTCGGAACGTCTCCAAGATGCAGGCACTGATTTCATCCCATTCACTCTCAATTCTGGCAACCTGCGCACCGGCGAAGTTTTCGACCTTGAAACGGATGTCGGCATCCGTCAACGCCAACGCAGCCTTCAATATCCAGTCGCGATCAATTGAGAACTCCATATCAGAGCCAAACCTGACCTTGTCCACCAGATCGTCGATCTGCTGACGCGCATCCTTCTTCCAATTCGCGATGGCGATCGACATCAGCAAATCGGAAAATGATAGTGGCGTCCCGCCGTGATTGGTGCGAATAAAGATATCCAGGACGTGGTCGATTTTCTGACTGGTCTCGTTGTAGTAATGAATCAGGGTGTCGCATCGAACAGCGAAATAGAGCCGCGTCAGTGTTTTTCTGGCATAAGTGTTCGACGACATGCCAACCGTTTCAAGGTGGGCCAAGACTACGTCTAGAACCTGGTCTGCTGTCTCCACTTTTTCGAGATCCAGCACATCACCGACAAGAAACCAACATTTGCCGGCGGTAGATTTTTCTCGTTCTTGCTTGGTCAGGAAGGAGAACTCAAAAGACATCATCTCCTCGTTACGTTCTTCGTCCAATGGCGCCGCGATATTCAGATAGAGCCGCCTTGGGGGCAAAACTGAATCATCTTGAGTTTTTGGCCACCATTTGCGAGGCAACCTATACGCGTAAGTGCCTTTCAGGCCAATATACAGAGAAGTCAGTCGCTGCTGGCCATCAATGACAGCTTGGAAATTTCCGTGTCCCTTTGTATCGAAGTCCGGGTTGTTTTCCCCGAACCGTTCGCAGTACTTTTCCAAGAACTGGTAGAAGCGGAAGTTGCTCTTGACCTCCGCATCGCTCACCTCCCAGAACATGAAGGTGTTGATAGGATAACCACGCATAATCGAGTCAAACAGCACTTCGATCTGGGACGTGCTCCATGTGAATTTTCGCTGTATCGCGGGCAGGAGATACCGGCGAGAGACAATGTTTTGGATTGCCTTATCGATAGAAATGGCCTTTTCGTACTCACCTGACATATAAGATTCCTTATTTCAATACAGGCACAAAGGACTGCTCACACGTAGCATCGTCAAACCGGGGAGACAATTTTCGTGTCGACGAGTGAGCGCAGGTGTTCATCAAGCAATTTCGCTATTCGTCCACCAGAAATCAGTACGCCAGCCTCCATGTTTTTTTCCATAGCGTGTCCGGTGAGGTTCGCACTGGTGATGAAACACGTCCTGCCATCTGCAACGGCGACTTTGGCGTGAACGCGGCCATCGGAAAACTGATCGGCCTTGTCGCGCCAAGCATAGAGTTTGGCGGCCGGAACCTGCGTTCTCATCTTGCCTATTGCATCGAAGGATATGCTACCGCCGTGATCCTGAGACAATTCGAGAAGCATTGAGATGGCCACACCGCGATTACTTGCCGCATTCAATGCCTTGACGATGGTCGACACGTCGTAGGCCACAAAGCTTGTGATGAACAGACACTGTTCAGCGGAGTTGATTACCTGCAAAAGCGCTTGCTCGGTACGACGAGCCGATACGAAAGGCGTCGTCGGGCCAGTCCATACGAGTTCCGTTGATTGCTCAGAAGCTGCCTTGCTGTAAACGTGACTGGCAACAAGAAGCATTGATGCCAGTTCGTCCGAGCCGACCTTGGTGTTTTGCCAGGCAACCGCAAGTTGCTCGACCACGGTGCTGGCCACCGGGGTTCCGACCACACTCGACAACGCCGTCGCAGCCTTGCTGGCATCGGTTCGACGAACGCGTGCGGCAACGGCCAGTACCTTTTCGGGCGAGACCAGAGAGACCAAGGCTGCAATGGCATCCAAGAGTTCATCCATGTCAGAAGCCCTTGAACAAAGCGGCGGCGGCGCGTTCAAGTGTTGGCATGAGTAGCGATCGATCCAGATAGCGATTGCCCCGCTCGCAAGAGGTCTCTGCCACTAGAGCGCATGCATGGCAAGCAGCCCCATGTAGGGAGCGATCCTTTTCGGGATCATGTTCTGCGCATAGCGGATCGGATGAGCAAATCTTCGAACGATTCAGTGCTTGCTCCAGCAGGCGACCAAGGTTTTCTGGTTTACCAAGATCAACGAGGCCGCCCAGCGTCCCGTCTGAATCTGCTGCTGCGGTATAGATGAGGATGCCCGCCTGCGGGCTGTCGCCCGACGTATCGGCATAGATGCGCTCTCGAATGCTCGCAGCGTTGTATCCACACTCCAGCGCCAGCTCGCGAATCAGCAGATGAGACAGCGTGTGCAGCATTGCATAGCGAATGCCGGGGTAGCCGTCGTTCGGGTCGAGATGACGCGAATTACGCCATCCCTTATGACCACCACGGAGCATCTGGTCGACGTTCTTCACGCCATCCAAAGCTTCCCACTTGATGAGCGCGGCTTCATCAAATTGAACGAAAATCCCTTCGCCATGAACCTGGTTGGCTGGCACCCAATCGGGCTTGCTGCGCGACAGGCTGGCCATTTGAGGACGCTCATTCGGGTCGCCGGACTCTTCGGGGGCTTCGACACGAGTGAAGCCCAGCAACGCGCTCACTTCACGTAAGCGCTCAAGGAGCAAGACTCGACTGATATGGCTGCTGAATCCCGGTGGCGTGCCGACCTTTTTGCTCATGAAGTGCGGGTAGTCCGTGGGCGGGTTGGCCTCTGTCAGTACATCCCACTCAGGTCCTTTGATGTCGGCCTCGCCCACGACCTCCTGTCCGCCGCCTTTGCGGTGCGTCTCAATGGCCGACCAGATCGACGCTGCCGGATACTTGTCGATTCCAGGCAACGCCCCGGTCTTCTTCAAGGTCTTCACTGTCACCGAGACCTCGGCCTCGGAATCGAGATCTTCGAAAAACTCCCAACCATCCTGGACCAGTTGGCTGAGTGGGTCTTTGGTCTGGGGAATAGCGAGAGCCGAGAGCGTTATCGGGAACCAGCTATTGGTGGCTCCCAATAGAACCGCGCGTGCTTCCTCGTCACATTCGTTGTCGAAGTGGTCAAGGTGGGGATGTCGCCCTCGGCAACGCGGCAGATTCTCTTTCCCCGCCTTGCCGAATGCATGCGCCATGCTTCTTGATGCACCACAGGCATCACACTTCACCCAGAGATTTTCCGTTTGCAGCGACGCGCCGCTCTCGAAGAAGCGCAGAGTGCCTTTGCACGAACTGTTACCGCCATGGACGAAGTAGTGCCAAGGGAAGTCATCAAGGTGACCGTCGCGGCAGGCCAGCAGGAAACGTGCGGGAACGGCATCCGCATCCTTGGCCGGTTGGTCCCCTTTTGAGCCACGACAACCTTTGTGCACAAAGCGGGTTCGCTCGGGTCTGTACCGACTTTCCTTGATCTCAAACAGCCCGGCATCAAAGGGCGACAGCAAACCGCACTTCACACACCGCATCCACCGCGGAAATGGCCGCACAGGAACACCAATGGTCGCCTCCGGAGAATATTGGTCAGTTATTTCACTCAATCGGAATGGCGGCATCCGCAAATTTTCGACCTGCGCCCCGAGAACCTTTCGAACGGCTGCCAAAAGCCGTGCCTCTTGAATCGGCTGGCAGCGGTCCTTTTCCCATCTGTCGATGCCAAGCGTTACCACAGAGAGGCTCGGTAGGTCGATCAGTGCCCCAGGCCCATAGGTCCACAGCAACTGGCTGGGGCGAACTTCCCCGACGGGAGTTTTGTTGTTGAGAATCATGTTCAATCCTCATCCTTCGTTGCGGGACGAGGCATCCAATCGTGGTCGTCCGCGATATGGCTCGTGTTCATGATCAGGCGCACGCCGGGCTCCACTTCCCGCATCGACATCGGCACGGTCCAGTTGTCCCAGGTTTGAACCCCCGGTGACTTGATCAATGCAACAGTCTTGTCTTTTTCGGGGCCACGTTTCTCATACGCCAAAATCCGTCCGCCCTTGCTGACTTCTTTCGCCCATTCGTCAGCGCGCTCTTTCAGTTCAGTCTCAGCCAACTGCTTACGCGAGTTGTCTTCAGCAACATTACCCGCGCGAGTCGCCAATATCTTGATGGCATCCGTCATCTCGGCCTGATTGGATATACTCAGTTGGCCAGCACCTTCGTTTGGGCTGAAGACATCGTTCTTGAGGCGCATCAAACTCAGCAGTGCGCCCGTCAAACCACGGTCCATCGCTCGTGGTGAAAATGGCGTTACCGATTGGGCCTCGACGTGTTTGTAGAACGTGGCATGGTAATGCTCGAAGGTTTCGTAGTGGGACAGGTCGCGCGGCCTTGCCCACGTTAGCACCGTACAGACCAAGCCCGGGAAGGAGCGCCCCACACGGCTGGTGGCCTGAATGTATTCGGCCGTTCCTTTGGGTTGCCCGTTCACGGCCATCAGGCCGAGCCGATTCACGTCAACGCCCACAGACAGCATGTTGGTTGCCAGCACGACATCAATGGCGCGCGTGTCGCCCTCCTGCCAGCGGGTCACGTACTTGCCGGTTGCAGTGTCGAACTCGGACTTGAACTTGACCTCCAGATTGTCAAGGTACTTGGGGATGTCCTGGCTCGACACCCGAGACGTCAGTTCGCGAATATTGCTGATGCTGCGTTGTGCCAGTGCGGGGCGCTCCACCATGCTCATTTGCACGCGGTAGGAACGTGTCTGCACATCGTCCTCTGCCAATCGCTTCATGCCGCCCAGCTCACGCAGGGAGTTGAAGTAGCCGACCATGGTCATGTACGGGTCAGCGGGTTCGCCAAAGTGGTCGAACAGTGCCTGGGCAGCGGTCAAGAAAGCGGTGTAGACACGGATCAACATCGCAGGGCGTGAGCTACCGGGGGAGCACACGCCAAGGTAACGCCGCCCTGGCTTCTCTTCGATTGGCCGTTGCACCGAGAAGAAGTTGTCTTCCACATCCAGACCGTGTGGTGGGAAAACCGAAACACGGCGCATGAACACGTTGTTCACTTGCTCCTTGGCTTTGCGCACCGTCGCTGTGGAGGCAATAATTTTCGGTTTGACCGTCTTGCCATTGAGCGTCCAGCCGCACAGTTCATCCACGGCGGTCTCATACAAGCCGACCATGGTACCCAGCGGCCCACTGATCAGATGGAACTCATCCTGAATGATCAAGTCAGGCGGGCGAATCGGACTGATTGTCTTTACCTTCGCGGAAGGTAGCCCCTTGCCAGCTTGGTGGTTGCCATTGCAATCGGCACCTTGCCAAAGCAGGCCGTGACGCTCGCATTCCTGCCCCACGCGACCAAACAGCGTGCGCACCTGACCGCGCCACGCCATCATGGCGAACTTATCCACGGTGGCGATCATCATCGTCGGTGGGCGGTGGTAGATTTCTTCGTCAACGACCAGCACCGGAATTCCCGGGTGCGGTTGTTTGCTGGATTTGCCCTTGGAAAAATCGCAGCGGGCTTTCTTGTCCCCGCAGTAGATGATCGTACGGTTGATGTTCCTATCTGCTTCGACGTCCTTGCCAGGATCAACTTCGGAGCCGCACCAAGGACAACTGGTGAGCTGTGCAGGAGATGCCAGGCCAGCCTTGTTTTTCGTAGAGTCACGTTGAGCAAGAATTGCTTGATGGCTGTCCTCGGTCGTGCCCGGAGTCACCTTGTTGCCAACCCAGAGGCCGATGGTGAAAGGCTCGGTGCCGAGGGATTTGTCGCCCTTGTCCAGCGCCTCTCGCCGCAACACTTCCATGGCACAAATCAATGCGGTGGCACGCTGGAACTGTTGCAGCGTCAGCAAGCGCAGCGTGTAACGCATGATCACGGCCAAACCGCGTGAGCTGTCGAACCCACCGAGATTGCCCTGCTTGCGCCGAATGGCCATAGTGAAGGCCGCCACGCCCAAATAGGCTTCGGTTTTACCGCCGCCTGTAGGGAACCACAGCAGATCGGCATAGGCCTCGACAGGCTCAACGCGATCCGGGTGACTCGGATCTGCCAGTGACGGAATCGAGAGCAGCAGAAACGCCAACTGGAATGGACGCCAGCTGCGGTTCTTCAGCACATCGAACTTGTCGAGGGTGACATCCTCGCCCCGGCGCATGGCCAGCGCGTATTGGCTGCGCACGCGTTGCGTCGCCATCGCTCGGTTGGCAAACCGGAAGGCCGCCAGCGCCTTCTCATTGTCTTTCAGCGTATCGATACCCTGCTGCAGGCGTGTGTGGATCTCCTGGCAGCGGTCCATCGCTTGTTGCGACTGGGTGTCATAGCCGGTCACCTCGGACCCGACGCGTTCGCGCTGCTCATCAATCCACGCGGCATAGTCCTTGGTCAGCATGCTCAAGGCGTCGACCAGCGGCTCAATGTCCAAAGTCGCCAGGCGCTGCATATCGAGCAAGCCGCTGTCGACCATTTCACGCATCGCTGGGCGATCGCTTGGATCAAGCCCGGGCGTCTCCGTGACCTGCACCTCGTACTGCGGCATCACCGTGGTGCGTACCTCGGTGGCCAGCGTCACGTCGTCCGCGGTTTCGGCATGGACGGCAACGCCATGGCCCACGGCGAACTCGACACGGTTGCGGTAGATCATCTCCAGCGCTTCGCGCTCCGGGTCCATGCCATCCGCATCCAGTACCGGCCTGCGCCGGAAGATGGCGCGTTTGGCGGCGTCCTTCTCCGAGCGAACGATCAGCTCGGGCTGGAACACCCACACTGTATCGCGGTTGGTGTCCGGCTCTTCCTGTGCATTCACCAGGAACAAGGTGATCAGTCGATCGCCATTGGCATTCTTGGCCCGAATGGAACCTTGCACCCGAACCTCGGGGAACTCGCTGTCAGGTGCCTGGTGCGGAATCACGCCTTCGGTCAGCGGCAGCACGATCTTGCCGCCACAGGGAATGCGCTGCCAGACCTTGGCTTTGGTCTGCACCTCGGCACCGGTTTCCTTGTTCTTACGGGTGCGGAATATCTCGTGCTCGTCGCTACGTTCATATCGACCCCAGCGCGCTTCGATCTCAATCTGGTCGGCGTCACCATCCACGCAGAAGGTCATGCCAAGGCTGCTGGGCACCAGTGATTGGTTGCTGGCGGCATCGATCTCGTCAGCCGAATCCGACTCCGGCTCCACACGCCCGGTGGCGGTTCCAAACTCCGCACCCGGCTCGTGCCGTCCGGGCGCTTTGGCCTCAGTGGGCTCTTCGGCGTCGTCATTGGCCAGTGGCCCGTCCAGCCCCTCAATACCGCCCTGTGCGGCCTCACGCGGGGCTAGTTTGCCAACCAGATAGCGGTCGCGCACACCCATATCGACGATGCGTTCACGGGGGCCGCCTGCGGGACCGAGCAGGTCGTCCATCACAGCCAGTTGCAGCAGTTCGCGGATATAGGCCTGATCCTCAATGGTCGGCACTTCGGCGATGGTCTTGTGCAAGGCCTTGGGGAGAGACTCCAGAAAATCCGTCCATTGAACACGGCCAATGCTGCCGGAAGACGGCGGGGTGAGCGATTTAAGACCAATCGAATCCGCCGGATCAACCAACAACATGCGGTCGAAGTAGATCACGGTTGTTTCCAGATCCGAACGTACCCGCAACACACGACCGATCCGCGTGATGTGACCTGCGGGACCGAGGATCAGCGCCCAATCGTCATCTGCGATTGCTTGATATAGGGATCGCTCGCCCTTTAGGACGAGGATGTATTGTGACAGCTCTGAAGAGCCTACCAGGCAATGGTCAATGGCAATCCATGCGTTGTTATTATTGTTTTGCGTAAGGTCTGACATCCACGTTCCTTAAACTTTGAATTCACTGGCAAGCTTAGAAAACTCGCCATCTACACCCTCGTCACTTTTCACAATTCCACTCGCGAGAAATGCGGATAGATTCGGTAGAATTTCTTGAAGACGGCAGCTGGGCTATCTCCCAAATTGGATGAGGGAAGCTCAAAACCCATGTGTACCAGCGCGTCATCTTTGGATTCCATTGTTAGACGTTCCAAAGTCGACAAGGCAGGAAGATCAAGGCAATGAGGAGTGTCTGTCGTTGACTTGAATTCCCAGTTATTCACCAATTCCACAATGGACTGGTCCTTGGCCGCACCGATCAGAAGCGTTGCTGTCACCATTGGTTGTCCATCCTTATAGTGAGTGGCTAGCGCCCATACAATCTGGCGATCACGAAAACTCAGTGCATCTTTCTCCACCGCAAGCTTCAGTACGCGAAGCAAACTTGATCCGTAGTTCTTTTGGGTCATTCCATCTGCTCCCAAACCGCTTGGGAAGAGGGAGCCAAGTCGCTCCTTGAATCGAGCGAGACGCCATTCTTGAACAGTAGGTTTCAGCGCACGATCCCCAGAAACCTCCCCGTCAACCTCAATGGAAACATCGTTTGCTAAAGGCTTTCCTAGCGACTCTGGATTTGCATTGAGCGTGATACGAAGCACACTGCCGATGGGAACAGTCCCTATGGTCTTGGCAAAATATTCGATCTGAGTCTTGACGCTCATAGGCATCGTGTAGTCGAACCAAATGATGGCGGGCCTTTCGAAGTCATTCCCGTCGAGGTACTCCTCAAGGGTGGAATGAACGCATTCAATTGAAGCGATGGGGCGATTGAATACTTGGCGCTTGTGCACGTTCTCTTCGGATTCAACGCATGTCATATGACTAATCCCGAGACGTGCGTGCACCAATCGGAAATCCTCGAGAAATGGGCCTCCAAGACCCACATAGTGATACTTCTCCAACGAAAGCATCGGCGCTAGTCTTGTCAGCAACGACAAGAACAGCTCTCGGTCGACTGCCTTGTTGGGCCTCAGCCGGTATGGCAATGAAGAACCTGTGCTCATCGCTCAAGCCTCCTGCTTCTTGGCCTTTGTTAGTGCAAGTTCGAAGCAACTTTCACCAACAATGCCCGGCTTCATGTCCTCTGCGTCAAACAGCATTTTCGATACAAGCCTTACCTCCTCTTGGGGTCTCGAAAACACAATCCGTCTTGCAGATGGAGTCCTTCCCGCAGGGGTTGGAAGGACTTTTGACTTCTGGGGGTTGAACTCAATATAGGACTCAGTTTTTTTGGCGGTGCTTCGTTCTGCGACCGCTGCAATAGCCTTGTGCAGCGATAGCGGTCTGGTCCCCTCCCAATGGCCAGACTGTTCAGAACGCGGATAATTCTTCCATTGGTTCGTGTACGTTGTCCAAATTCGCATACCTTCTTTCATCTTCACAAGGGACTCGAGCCATACGTTCGATGACGTATCCAGGGCGCGTTTGGTGGTCGTGACAGGAAGCTGGTCAGCGTGGTTGGAGCGAAACTCAATGATGCCGGTGATGATTGAAAACTGAGGATGGTAGAGCGGTAGACCGTCGCCCCAACCTGTCAGGCGCCCCTTGTCCCCGACAATGACTGCTCGATCGTTGCAGAGTACCGTCCAACCGGCTGTTGCAGAAGAACGATCCAACTCGAAGCCTGAGCTTTCGTCTTCATCTTCATCAGAGGGACGCCCGCTATTCAGACCCACCGTGATTGAAACGAGTACATTGTCGATCGTTTTTTGATACACGAACGGAGCAGGCCCATTTTCCTGATCAGATACCAAAACTTCCACATAAACGGGATCGATAGGCTTGCCATTGAGTTCTACTCTCAACCCCCACTGTAGGAACATTGTGAAGTGTTCAGAGATAGCCGTACGAACGTCATTTTCAAACCCTTCGTTGGAAAAATGTCTCGAGACTCCTTCGTACAACTCCTTGACGTAGATCCTCGTACCCGGCTCTGCTAGTTTTTCGTTCGCTTCTGTTGGCTCATTGATCGGTAACGGCTCCCAGCCCTTCGCTTCGAGCCAGGCTGATGTAATCGGCACTTCAAAAGTATCCTCGCCATACCTTGTCCGTACCAATGCGTCGCGGCCCATCTTGAAGATGGCACGCTTCATACCAACGCCGTACATCCCGATGGTCTCTGTGTCCGAGTCTCGTTCATCATCGGGTTCTCGGCCCATCTTGAATGCATAGTTCTTCGCTACCTCGCGAGGAATTCCGCCACAGTTATCTTCAATCGAGAAATAGTCAGCAGCAAGCACTATCTTCACAAAGTGCTGGGCGTAATCGACCTCCTTGCCACCAGAGAGCCGAAGAGCACCATCAAGGCAGTTGTCGAGGAGGTCAAGGATCGCATCGGCTAGGCTGATGTCACGGGTCAGCATTGATACAAAGAATCGCTTCGTTGGGCTTGCTTCTGCATGGTCTAGCGTTGCCTTCGTCATTCAATTCCCCTTCGGTTCAATGGCTTTTTTCGTAGCAAAGAATGTTGCCGCCTAATCATCACCCATTCACTTTCAGGCTTTGGCATCATCATGTTTCTTTTCGCTCGCAGGCAGTTGCTCTAGTATCTTGGCGATTTTCATTGCTGCACTTGCAGAATTCGCAATCAGTGTTTGCCCCTGATGTAGTGCAGGGCTCACTCCGTCAATGTCCGCCAGCTTCATCGCTTCAGCTAACTCGCTCCCCGGCAAATGTGCGTCGGCAAGTCGAAGCTGATAAGTGCCAACCAGCGGTGTAAGCGCAAGGCGCGCATCTTCTGGAGCGCACACCGTTGCAAGAACCTTCTCAAGCGATTTGAGTGAGCCCCACTTCTCGTTCTTTGGTGGTGCAGCGATCTCTTGTAGCGCGGCAATGTCAATACTGTCAGCCGTTAGCCGTGCTATGTCCTTCGCCAACGCGAATAGCCCCTTTTCGTTGGTCGACCGAAAGCGATGGATGCGACTCAACACTTCATTGCGGTATGGGTGCTCACGAAACAGTGATTTGCCTCGTATTGCCAAAAAGATCTCATCCATACGAGCCAGTGCTTGAACAAGAGCGGCTTCGGGCGAGGTGGTATCCGATGGTTGTGCCCGCATCTGCGAAGCAAGCAGTTCCTCTGAAACGCCGCCCTCTGGTGTGACGTTGAAGCCTGCCCAGACTCTCTGTTGCCAATCTGGCAATAGGCCGATGTCCTTGGCGTACACATTGACGAGGCCAATTGAGTTGACGCCAAAGTGCACGCCGTAGTCGGGTGAGCAGCTGACTGAGCCCGTGTCCCGGGTGTACCACCCCAAATGCCCGCCGCGATACTCAAGGAGCGCGCTTATTATTTCTGCCCGGAACCACAACCAACGGCTTTCCTTCGTGAGGGTCTCCTTCGACTCGCGCGTGCCCGCTGGATCGGTTATGAAAAACACCGAGCCAGGAACATCATCTCTACGAATCCGAGCGCTGTATTTACCGGGATTGATCCACTCGTCTCGCCAATATTCGCCTTCAACGACGAATAGTTTTCGCTCTTCACGCTTGAACGTCCAGGACCGTCCTTCGGTTACATCGTCCGTAGGGAAGCCGAACACGGGCACATCTTCGCTTGGATCAACGTCAGTTCGAGAAACATGAAACACCGCTGTTTCCGCCCCAAATGGCATGCCGCCTTCGTGGATCTCATATGTGCGCCCCTCCCAGCGTGCGCCTTCAATGCCTTCATGCTTTGGGTTCTCCGCCCAATCAATATGCGCGATGTCTTCGACAACCTCCTCACGGTTCCAGTAGGCGGTTACGAGCAATCCCATGTCTCGTGCACAAAGGTAGTCAAGCAGAAATTCCGCCTTTGCCTCCATCAGGAATGGCCGCTCGTCTGGGTGCCGATGGAGGCGAACCACTTCCGTGTATCCCTCATTCGGGCATATCCAACGATCACCATCCCTCATGAGTTCGAGGGCAATCACGAAGTCTTGGTGCAAATGCCAGACGCGTTGCTCGTCGCCATTCAAACGTTGTTCAAGCACCAGTGAAAAGCCAATCTGCTCGCCTCGGCTGTACTCATACACGTCGGCTGGTATGTAGCGCCCATCGTCGACACAAGGCCGGTGTTCATGGCTGATGCCAACATCCGACCAACCAAGCTTGGTCGCCTTTCCCTTCAAATCAACAGGTACGGCCAGCGAACCCGCGCCAAAAAACTCTTCCTTGAATCCAGGGTGGCCACGCTTTCCTTCCTCACAGATTGGTTGAACTGCTCTTAGAGGTATCCAGGCTGATGAAGCAAATTTTCGACGGCAGATTTCAGCCATCTCGAACCACGCTTGGGGCATCATTATGCGGTCCCCCCTGTATCTGTCGCTCGGTACCGTGCCCCGCGCTTCTCGCCTTGGCGTTCGACTCTGCCGCCTGCGATCAGGTCTGCGATCCCGGCGTTCCACTGGCCATCCGTGATGCCGGTGGCGCCGAGGATGTCGGTCTTGGCGTGCCAGCCTACGTTTGTGCTCAGGTACTTGGTGATTGCATGGGCCGGACCTGCTTGGTAGTTGGCCCGAGGCTCGGCGGCTATGGGGTAAGAGTTTTCGTTGGCGGAGATGGCATCGAAGTCGAATGACGGCTGGGATGAAGATGCGCTTTTTGTGCGCGGTGCGCGTTTGGCCGTGTGAGTAGCTTTGCTGCCGTGCAGCCCTTGCGCGACTTCTTCCTCGTATCGCTGGCGGTTCAGTTTCGACAGCCTGCGCAGCACTTCGAGGCGCGCTGCTTCCGAGATAGTGAAGCGGACGCGGTCGTTCTCCGGCAAGTATGGCACTTCGTGGAAGCCGTGCTCAAGGTTGAGGTCATCCCAGCCGTAGGCGCGCGCAACAGTAGCATCCATTTCTCGCTGCGATGCGCGCAGCCCTTCGATGCGAGGATCGCGCTCGGTGGCGGTATGGAAGCGGTTGTAGAGCTTTGTGAGGCCGATGCCGTCCTCGACCATCAGAGTGGAACGTAACTGATGTAAATGTGCCCCTTGCTCCTGAGGCTCGTTATGAGGATGATCAGGAAACGGAAATGTTTCGAACGCATTGCCGATAGAGTATTTCAGTCGCGTCTCTAGCCGGGAGCTATGAAGGCGCGCCCAGACATCATGCAGAGAGGACTGACAGATTGCAAAAGACCCTCCATTCCGGAATACGTCTGCCCGATCCGACATGATGGAGTCATTGCTGATAAGGACAAACGATAGGTACTTAGTTACCTCACTGCACACCATGACTCTGTTTGTTTGACTGTTTTCGGAACTCGATCCCTCGGGGTGCCGTTCGAAATGATGGCCACGACCGATGGCGTGAAACAACCCAACACGGCGTCCCTCATAGAGCCACCATTCATCTCTTAGCGGTTCGGCACAAACATAGTGTCCGTCGTCACGTAACCGGAACCGGTCAGGCTTGACTCGCTCTTCGATACATTCCCAAGGAAGTCGATATTCTTGTGCGCGTTTCTGCGGCCAGTCCCAGAAATTGATTGCCCAGCGACTCGGACGTTGCTCGGGATCTGAATTGAGATCATCGCCGTTGATATACGGGAAGATCACATCAGCGTTCTTCGGATCGGCATCAAGCATTCGACACGCTTCGTCGGACGAAAGAATGAATCCCAAGCTGCGCGTGATGCACCCCTGAAAAGCAAGACCCGCATTGGCTCTCAGTCGCTTCGGACTCCATTCCTCACGATTGGACAGGAAGGCCGATATGAACGAAACCGGTTGTCCAAGCAGTGAGCGTTCCCCCGACCATTCGCCCTTGTGGACATGCACCCGACTGGTGACGACCGCCGCCTTTCCGGGCCAAGGCTCGTTCGGGTGGGCCGCATGGATGATGGCACCCGCGCCAACCATCGCTTCCAACCCGACCTGCCGTGTGTCGCCTTCCGCAATGGTGTTGACCGCGAGCAGCCCGAAACCGCCGCCCTCGCGCAGCAGGCTCCATGCACGCAGGAAGAAATAGGCGACCAAATCTGCCGAGCCGCGACGCCCCTCGGCGATGTGTGCGACCAGCCAGTCGCGGAAGGCTGTGCCCGCGACGCCGGTGATGCGCTGCCCGCCAAGAAAAGGCGGATTGCCGACCATACCGTCGAAACCACCGCGCTCGCTCACGAACACCTCGGGGAACTCTAGCGGCCAATGGAAAGGCCGACGCGCGGGCTTGTCGGCGGGCTGATCGGTCGAAAGCGCGCAGACCAATCTCCGGCGCATTGAGGCGCACACGTCGCGGTCGCCGTCGATGGCTTGTCCGGCTTGGATGGTGAGCGAGGTCAGCGTGTTCTCCAGCCCCGCACTATTGCCGCCCGATGCGAACACCTCGCCGATGAACGAATCGGCAATGCTTTCCGGCACTTCGAGCCTGCGGCGCGCGTCGGCGTCCAGATGCGCCATCACTTCCACATCGCGGATGTCGCGGATCGGGATCTCGCGCAATCGTTGCCGCAGTTCGATGGCCTCGCGCACCGTCCGCTCAATGTTCTGGCCGAATAAGCGTAGCTGGCCTTGACCCGTGGGGTTCATCGAAAGCTGGGTGAGTTGATCCAGTCGATGGATACCCAGAAGACTGTCACCGCAGCGCAAGTTGTGATCAAGGAAGCCAAATGGGCGCCCCTTGGCCAGCGTCACTAGCCAGATCGAGAGCTTTGCCAGTTCGACTGCAAGCGGGTTCAAATCGACGCCGTACAGGCAGCGCTCGGCAATGAGACGACGCGCGATCACCGTGCGTGCTTCGCCGTCGCGGGGCAGAGGTTCCTTGGCGGCTCGGGCATCCAGAACTTCACCATCCACGCTCACGGTTTTGCACGAGGCCTCGACTTGTGACCAAGCTTCAACAAGGCGATTCGACAGCCAACGGCAAGCCTGCACCAGAAAGGCTCCCGAGCCCATGGCAGGGTCGCAAATCTTGAGGTCAAGCAGTTCAGTGGGGGATTTCAGTGCCCATTGCTCGCGCGGCGTTCCCTCCGCTGGGCCAATGTAGACCACCGGCGTGAGGGTTTCGGCAACGATCGCTTCGGTCAGCGATTTCGGTGTGTAGTGGGTGCCGGTTTCACGTCGGTCGGAACCGGTGGTGACGATGAAGGCACCGGCAGGATAGACCAGCGGATAGCCCCACGGATCGGTGCGCAGCAGATGGGCATAGGGCTTGACGCGATCGCGAAGCTCAGTGTCGCCTTGGCAAGCCGTCAGCAGGCGGTCAGCCAAGGTGTCGTCGACGGGTTTGGCCAGATCATTGCGCACCCGGCTGGCAGAGCTGCCAGAGCGTTCTTGCAGCAACTCGGCCAGTCGCGCGGCACCATCCAATCGCGCTGAATCCAGCTCGGCCAACTTGACCCAGGGCGTTTTCGCGCTCTTGGTGGCATCCAGTTCCAGCGTGACTTCATCGGTACGCTTGACGGTGCGTTCAAGCAGCCCCTCGTACACGTAGCCGATCTGTTCGACATCCAGTGCACGGTAAGACAGCGTGCGGCCCTGGAATTGCTGAATAGCCTCCAGCAACAGCAGCACGGTGCGGTTGTCGATGGGCAGTGGCTTGGCTGCATCGCTGCGCCAGTTCGATCCTTTTGCGCGACCTTCGAGGAAAGGAAAGCGGTCTGGATCAAACAGTGAGCCGCCCAAGGCTGGCAGGCGCAGGTTTTCGTGCTCAATGCCGCCGAACACGGCGCGGAAGGTCGACAGCAGGCGCGACCAGGCATCCCAGCGGCGCTCCAGAATTTCCTCGGACTCTTTGCGCAACTGCATGCGCAAGGTGGAAAGCGCGTAATTGGCTTCGTAGCGCTCGTCGCCCATCAGGAGCAGGCCACGCTCCTCTGCTGAGAGCAGGAACACCAAACGCATCATCACCGTCAGCGCGGCTTCATACAGCTCGGGTTCTTTGACGTCGTGCAGGAGCTCTCGATTGCGGTCCTGATCGGCTTTGTCGAGTGTTTGGATCAATACTTCGACGGCACGGCGTACTTGCTCGCCAAGGGCGTCGGTGACTTCGTCCTGGAACTTCAGAGAGCGATCGAACAGCGCGGGCAGTTGTTCGGATTCGTCGACAAAGAAACGACGAATGCCGAGAAGGTGCACGAATGCCTGCAGCGTGATGGGTTCTTGGCTCCAGATGCGGGCATACCAACTGGCAAAGGTGGTGACGGCCCCCACCGGGGCATCTACCAGCATCCAGCGCTCGCCGTTGGTCACCAAACCGAGTCGACAACCCAGCGAACGGCACAAAGCAACCATGCGCTCGGCGGGGGTGGCGACCCAGCCGTCTTGCTTCAGAGTGGCATCAAGGTCGGCATCCTGCGCATAGGATTGGATCAGGAGTAGCGCCTTGTTGGCGCGTTGCTCATCAATCACCGCAAGATCAGGCGACAGTGTCACTCCGTGTTCGGGCAAGCTGGCTTGGAGGTTGGCGGCGCACCAGCCGGCGCGCTTGAGGACGTTGCCTTTACCGTCTTCGTCGAGCTCAAGGCTACGCGATAGCACCTCTTCGATCCACGCACCGTGCAATTCGGCGAACTGGGCGTCTTCCAGCTCCAGCGCTTCGAGCCACTCCTCGTAGGCTTGGCGCAGACGTTTGCGTTTGGTTCCGTTAAGTTCTTCCAACCCTTGTGGAAAGGCTTCCTTCAGAACGGGAACTGCGAGGAAAGGGCCGGAGATCTCGATCAGCGACAGCCAATCGTTGTGATGGTTGTCTTGGCTCATGGCTGACCTCCTTCGAAATCTTGTTGAAGCTCAGGAACGCCTGCGGCCAATAACAGTTGCGCGGTGCGTTCGAATCTGGCCGGATCAAGGGTCGGGTCGTCTGCGTTGCCAGGCGGAATCCAGATGACCATACCGAGACGCGCGCGGGTGAGCAGAACTCGATAGCGATTGCACACATAGGTCCGTTCAGCATCACCACGCACCTGTTGCCACACGCTGCCGCGAAATTTTCGGTACTCCCAGCCGCCCTGCTCCGAGGGGGTCAGGTCGCCCCCCCAGCACAATCCCACCCAGTCGAGCTCAAGCCCTTGGCATTCGAACTCGGACGCTGCGACTTCAAGGGAATGACTCGAACGGACATCTGTGGGGGGCATGAGAAACCATTTCTCAAACGAGTAATCCTGCCGAAAGGCGCTAGAGCGCTCAAGGCCATAGGCTCGTAGGCGTTGATCCTCTGACGTGGCGATCAAGCCGGCGCGCTGCCCGTTTTCCGGTTCGCTCCTGGCCCGCAGCCACGCCTTGGCGACTTGGAGATCACGAGTGAAATGGAGTGGGAACTCCCGGCGATCGGGTAAGAGCGACTGTGCCCGCTCAGCATCAAGGGTGAGCAGTGCATCGACACATTCCGCCAGTCGTTGAGCACGAAAACTCCGCACCCCGACACTCAGGTGAGCCAAGTCCTCTGGCCGAAACTCTATACCAGGAGGAACGCCGTCGCCAAACAGGCGGTGCCCGGATACGCTCGCCCCTCCAGAGAC
This sequence comes from Ferribacterium limneticum, assembly GCF_020510585.1. Lineage (GTDB taxonomy): Bacteria > Pseudomonadota > Gammaproteobacteria > Burkholderiales > Rhodocyclaceae > Azonexus. The sequence goes on from NZ_CP075190.1 coordinate 963,027, forward strand.
GACCTCAGGTGAAGCGACGACTCGCCAATGGGGGCGATCTGCCACAGCGCGCCCCCATTCCTCTAGTCCGGCCTCACCGAGAAAGATCTCTTGCCCACCCCCGACGAGGGCGATGATTACAGCCCATCCGTTCAACCGATCCATCACGTCGAAGAGTTCGGCGGCCTCCGAAGTGTCCACGCCTTGCTTGCGCTTCATCTGCTTACGGTCCCATGCGCGTTGGGCTTCATCGAAGACGACGACATGCTCGTGTGGCAGTGCCGAGGGGTTCTCGCGGTGGTAGCGTAAAAACTGGTGGACGTTCTGGATGAAGGTCGAGACCTCGTGAGCACTATCCTGGCGCCGACGGCCAGCACGCTGTTGACTCAGCACCAAGGCCTCGCGCACAACCTTGACTAGGGGGCCGTTGCCAGACAAGAAGATGGCACAAGGGCCGTTCTCTGCACGAAGAGAAGGATCGTGAACGACATTCAGCCCAGTCAGCGTCTTGCCTGCACCCGGCACGCCAGTTATGAAGCACACATAGCGTCGGTTCAACGTTCTCGCTTCTCTGATCACTTCCGCCAGCAGGTCCGTCGTTGCGTCCAAGTTACTGGCGTAGCTGTGGCTGATCTCGCGAACGTCGTGGTTTTCGTAGAGGCGTTCGGCCGCTTCGATGACCGATAGAGTGGGACGATATGGTGCGTCGCTCCAGGTGTCGGCGTCAATGGACGGTTTGGCGGAATCGTGTTGTGCCGAGAAGGCGGACAACAGTACAGCGGTCAAATCGCTGGCGTTCGCGAGCCGCATTGGTGCAACACACGAACACGACATTGAACTCAAGCACGTGACACTTGGTGCGGTCGTGGAACAAAGCACTGGTACGATCGCGCGTTCGGCACTGCCGCTATGGAAGTCACGAAGGTTCAAGCAGTAGTTTTCTACTTGCCAGCGGGCCGAGGCATCATGAGATGGAGAGCCGATCTTGAACTCGACCACTAGGATCACATCCTCGGCGAGGAAGATTGCATCCGGACGTTTCTGTCGGCGTGGCAGCTCATACTCCAGGATCAAATGCCAGTCCTTGGCCGCCTCGTGCCGTTCGATCAGTTCGTGTGCGCAATGTTTCAAAAGTGTGATCTGGGTCTTCCAGGTCTCGATCTGAGTCGTGCGTGTGCTCTGGATGCCTGTCGAGGCAACTGAGTCGGTGAGCTCGCCAAGTAGCAGGGTTTCATCCGCACCCAAGAATCTGGATAGCGTGTATCGAACCCCTCGACTCATCTCGTTATTCCCTCAGGCACGAGGAAGATCACGGCGACTGGGAAGGTGCGGTCGTTGAGTTTGGCGTAGCGCGTTTCGATGGCTTGGGCCTCCTGCATGCGTTCGGCTGGAATGCGGACAAGACGGGCTTCTAATGCGGCGGTGTCGCGCCTGAGCTGTGTTCGTTCGTCTTCCGAGAACAGAGAAAGCTGCGCCGGTTGTTGATCTTCTTTTAGTTCGGCTTGAATGGCTTTTTCAAGCTCATCAAGCACGGTTTCAATGTCGGCCACTTCCTTCTGCTTGCGGGATTGAAGGGTGTTGGTCAGGAACTTGAGTCGGTCTTTTGATCGGGCGTCGACCGACTGCAGGATGGCACTTTGCGCGCAGTCGAAGCGGACGCGGATGGCATCGAACAGAGAGTCTGCGGCCGTCAGTGATTTGGCCTGCTCCAGCCATTGCTGGATTTTGGTGACGCCTTCTTCTCGGCGGAAGGATTTATCCCCCAGATAGCCCCCGGCGACCGTCAGCTCTTCGTGGAGGCGATGATGGTTGCCGCCGGTGACGACCAGCCGCGAGATTACGACCACGGCAGGGCCGTCGATCAGTGCGTCCGGCACCGAACGCACGGTGACACGATGCAGCTTCTTCACGTCGTCCTGAGCCCAGACCTCAGCACGCAGCAAGCGCAGGCACATCTGGACCAGCCGGTGGTTCAAGTGAACCAGCACCACGTCGTCACGACCGGTGGCTACGGCGTGATCGAATGTGATCGGCCGGACTTGCAGTTTGTGCGGGTGGCGCAGCCCTTCGAGGCAACGCGCCCACGAGCCCGACAGCGCGGGTATCTTGAATACGGTGCCCGCAGGGGCGTCAGCCAAGGCAAAAGGCTCAAGCGGTGGGCGGCCTGCTAACACGAGGCCCGTCTTGACCGCCATGAGGATGCGTTCTGGCGTGAGGTGCAAATCCTGCTGCGTGCTGAGGAGTCGTTCGTGCAGTTTGGCGACTCGGTCTTTCAGTTCGCGCTCTGCGCGCACAAAGCGTCTGGCCTTGGCGATTTTGGCTTCGGCCAAGCGGGTGTCGAGGTCCTTGAGCGAGCCTTCGATCAGCCCCGACATCTGTGGCGCGATGACTGGGTTGACGCTGCCCATGTCCGCCCGCATGGATTCAAGTTTGCGCAGCGCCCGGATGATGTCGTCACCGTGACCGCCAATGGTTGCTTTTCCCTGTTCGCCGCCATCGACAGGGTGCCAGATCAATACTTCCTTCTGGCGCTGACCGTGCCGGTCGATACGGCCATTGCGCTGCTCCATCACATTGGGGTTGTAAGGAATCTCCAGATGGATGAGGCAGTTACAGTGGTTCTGCAAGTCGATACCTTCAGATGCAGCATCGGTGGCCAGCAGGATGCGCACCGCTGAATCCTTGGGCGAGGTTTGGAAGGCCGCCTTGACCTTCTCGCGCTCATCTTGCGGCATACCACCATGCAGGATGGCCAGTCGATCGCCACCGAAACCGTGGCTGGCGAGGATCTCGTGCATCCACTGGTGGGTGGTGCGGTATTCGGTGAACAAGATGACCCGACGCTCGCTCCACTGGCCATTGGTCTTGAGATTGGTAGCGAGCCAGTCGAGGATCGCTTTGGCTTTGGCGTCGACCTGGTTTTTGGCCGTCTGCGCCCACGACCGCAGCTCGTTCAGCATCTGTTGCTGGTCTGCTGTCAGCGGTTGCGCGCAGCGTGAGGCCTCTTCGACGGCTTCGGACTGGGCGTTTTCGACCTCCAGGTCGTTGGCGTAGTCTTCTTCCACCCGCAGAATAGCTTTGCGCAAAATGCGGTCGGCCATCGCATCTTTGTCTTTACGTTGGCTGCCATTGGCCAGGCTGGAAATGTGCTTTTCCAGGGTGGATGCGAATGAGGCGGGAGAAGAGAATAGCCGCTTCTTGAGCAATTGGTTGACGAACGACGTGCCGAAAACATTGCCGACCTTTTCGGCATCCTGCTCGCGGCTCGCGCAGTAATCGTTCAACTTCTGGTGAATGGCGCGCTCTTGTGCTGAATACGAGGCCAGCAGCGCTTGCAGCTTGCGCTGCGCATAGAGGGGTTTGCCCTCCGCATCGACCAGGTCGCTTTTGAGGCGGCGGATCATCACCTGACTCAACTGCTTTTCATCGGGTAGGATGTTTCGGGCGAAACGCTGGTCGTCCAGGAGCTCCAGCAGCGAAGTGAAGGATTCGGTGTAGCCGTTGTGGGGAGTGGCTGTCAGAAACAGGCGATGTTGGAAGTGCGGACTGATCAAACGAATGAATCGTGTCCGCTGGCTCTCAAGCGCGTAATTGGCTCCGGCAGCGGGGGCGATGTTGTGCGCTTCGTCGACTACCAGCATGTCGAACTTGCGTAGGTGGTTGGTGCGCGCGGGAAGAGCATCGCGCATGGCGCGCAGTCCTTCGCCGCTTTTGACCCAATCCATGGATGCGATCAGGCGTGGATGCGAAGTCCAGGGGTTGGCGTGGATGCCACGCTCTCGGCGTAATTGCTTGATGTATTCCGTGTCGACGACTCTGAAGTCGAGGCCGAACTTTTCCAGCATCTCGACGCGCCACTTCTCTTGCAGCGATGCGGGGCAAACGATCAATACGGTGCGGGCACGGTGCCGTAGCAACATCTCTTGAATGACAAGCCCGGCTTCGATTGTCTTTCCAAGACCGACGTCGTCGGCAATGAGAAGGTTGACGCGAGCCATGTCGATGGCTCGAACCAAAGGGTCAAGCTGGAAATCCTCAATGCTGACACCGCTGCGGAATGGCGCCTGCAGAAAGCCTCGGTCGGCATTGGTTGCCGCGCCCCAGCGAACTGCATCAAGGAAGGCTTCCAGTGTGTCTGAATCGTCCTGCCCCGAAATTGATGGCAGGCCTGCACGTTCTATCACTTGAGCACCTGGCTCAATTTCCCATACGACTTCAAGTGTCTCGCCAAGGCCGTCCTCATCAATGGAGGAGAGGGTTACCAAATTCTGGATGGTATTTGTGCCCACTAATGCTGAGGTAGAAACTTCGGCAACGACCCACTGGCGCCTACGGACTTCCACCAGTTGTCCAGGCTCGGGCGCTGCTGACATGTGTGTCGTGCTTTCTGGGTTTGGGATAACGTTCATCGATATTGTTCTTCTTGTCAGGCCAGGATTTATGGCGAAATTTGCATTTTGAATAAATTGGCGGAAATGTTACCCGGAAATATATGGATCAGGTGTTGCCCCTCGATGTCGGCCGCTGAACCTTGTAGAATTCGCATCAATGAAAAATACGATTATCGAATCAGTCGACTTATTTTGCGGCGCAGGCGGGCTGACTGCCGGGCTTCGCTCAGCCGGAGTGAAGGTTAAGGCTGGCTACGATATCGATGCTGCCTGCAAATATGCATTCGAGCACAACAACGACGCCACCTTCGTGTGCAAAGACGTTGGTGTTGTCTCTACCGACGAAATTGAAAAATGGTATTCAGGCAATCCTGTGCGCCTCCTTGCAGGATGCGCGCCCTGCCAGCCATTTTCCTCGTACAACCAAGGACGCGATACCCGACTGGATCGGAAATGGCCGCTGCTATATCAGTTCGCACGACTAATTCGAGAAATTAGGCCTGAGCTGGTTACGATGGAGAATGTGCCTGATGTTACGAAACATGCTGTTTACAATGATTTCGTAGCAGAGCTTAGTAAACAAGGTTATGAGGTCTGGTCTGGAACAGTTGCTTGCGTGGACTATGGATTGCCACAACAACGTCGTCGACACGTCTTGCTGGCTTCGTTACTCGGCAATATCTCGTTGATTCCCCCAACTCACTCAGGTAGTCACCTGACAGTTAAAGATGCGCTTGGATCTTTGGCGCCGATCGAAGCCGGAATGGTTGATGCGCATGACCCGTTGCACCGTGCTGCTCGCTTGAGTCCGATAAATCAGCAACGCATTCGACTTTCTCGACCAGGTGGAACCTGGAAAGACTGGCCTGAAGAGTTGCGGGCCGATTGTCACCGTAAGCAGAGTGGGAAAACATATCCTAGCGTGTATGGCCGGATGAGTTGGAACGCCCCATCTCCTACGATGACCACGCTCTGCTATGGATTTGGAAATGGGCGATTTGGCCATCCAGAACAACACCGGGCTATTTCGTTACGAGAGGCTGCGATTCTCCAATCTTTCCCGAAGGAATATCGATTTGTTCCGCTCGATAAAAATATTGAGTTTCGTAGTGTTGGGCGGATGATCGGCAATGCAGTGCCTGTCCGTCTTGGTGAGGTGATTGGCGAGAGTCTGATCAGTCATGTTCGGCAAGCGCTTGCCGATGAGCAGGAAAATACTGCAAAAGACGCCTGCTCAGTGTCTCGTGATTCCTTGTCTCGCATTCCCAAAGAACCAGAACATTCCAACCCATAGCTTCGAGTTGTTGTGTGTTTCGAGTATCACGTTCGATATTGGCTTTGAATTTTGATAGCCAATAATCTTGGTTCGTCTTCGGCGTAGAGGCGAGATGGCATGCTTCATGGCGATGCCAGAAGCAGCCATGAACGAAAATTGCAGTCCTAAACTTCGGAAGAACAATATCCGGGCTGCCAGGAAGGTCCTTACGGTACAGGCGAAACCGGAGGCCAAAGGAATGCAACACTCGACGGACTAGCAGCTCTGGCGTAGTGTTTTCGCGTCTGACTGATCGCATAATTTCGCTGCGGCTCTTCATCGAACGAGGCTCGTATTGGATGCTTGGGATGAGTAGTTTGCCGAGGTATAAGGATGTGCGTCTAACGCTCAGATTGAGGTATAGGCTACCACCAGCATGTCTCGATTCTTATAGGACTTCGCCGTTCAGTTTTCTGAACAATATAAGAGGAACTTGACCACCAGGAGGCAACTTTTGCGCTGGCTGTTCATCAATAACGTGCATTCCAAGTGATTTATACTTGGGTATTAGTTGTTTCCTGAGTGCTTAAGTCAGAACTCACTATAACTATGTCAGGTAGCCCATTAACTTGACCATAGAGGAGTTCTGACCATGACTGCAAACCTGACCCATCGCACCACCGTTGCCGACTTCATCGCTGACCGTCTCGCCGAGTGCGATAAGACGCAACGCGAGATCGCCGAAGAATGCGGCTTCGAGAAAGCCAACATCATCACGATGTTCAAGAATGGCTCGACGAAGGTGCCGCTCAATCGAATTGGGCTGCTCGCAAAAGCGATCGGTGCCGATCCTGCCCATCTGCTTCGTCTCGTGATGCAGGAGTATTTGCCTGATACCTGGGATGCGATTGAAGATATTTTGCAAAGCACCGTGCTGACCGCCAATGAGCTCGACCTGGTTCGCAAGTTTCGCGAAGTGACCGGCGACAACGACGCGGTGCCCATCGTCATTGATCGTGACGCGCTGGTCGCTATCGTCGCTGCGTGAGGTCGATCATGGGTAAGAAAAAAGAGAGTAGCACTGTCGTCATCCGTATGTTTTCACGTTGTGAAGACTCTGCTTGGGAGCCTCTGTCTATCCGGAAGGGGAGCTCGTTTATGTTTGGCAAAACAGCTGCCTTGTCCTGGGCAAATCACCAGGTTGAGATCGCAGTCGCCTATGTTGATTTTGAACCTAACCCGCCGAGACTGCTTTCCGCATCCCTGTCGGTTTGGAGGTTTGACGGCAACGGTATGGTGAATGATGAACATGCCAGCAACGAAATCAATCGCAAACTCGATATGGCACCCAGTGGCTCTAAGCAACGGTTGGCGCAGCTTGGCGGCCATGATCTTGATGCCGTCTGTTCTCTTCTCGGCGCAATTCCCGGCGAGGGCTACCCTCGAAAGGAATAAGTGAAGGACTGCGTGGCATCGAGACGAAAGTGGAGCGCAACGGGAAATATCGTTTTCGAGGTGTTCGAGGCAGCAGCGCTGATTAGGAAATGAATCCTACTGCCTCGAGTGACCTGACGTTGCCTGTATAAGAGTTGGCGAACTCTGGCCCGGAATGAGGAACGCAGTACCTTGAGCGGGCCTCATTCCTTATAGGACTTCGCTTCTCCGCGAGAAGGAAAATAATAGGAATTTGGTCTGGCTAGGTGTCACTTAGGGGTAACAACCATCAACCTTTGACGATGGCTTTATGCGAAGAGGATTTGCTCGAATGCCAGTTGGCAGGTCTGTTGTATCTGCGCTGGGTCGAGCTTGCGGTCCTGTGGGATGCGAGCTGCGCTCCGGATGACATCAGTGACGCTCTCGAAACTGGACTTGCTTAACTCAAGCACGCGATCGCTCAGCTTGTCCCCTAGTTCGGGCTTAATAACGCCATTCCAGGTCTTGTTGAACTCCTCCAGCAACGTGCCGAATAGCTCGATCGTGTCGTAGATGTAAAGGATGTCCTTGGCTTGTTTCTCTGGCGGGCGATCTTTTTGGATCAGAAATTTCTGGACCATGAAGCAGAGCGGATTCGCTACCTGAATGTCGATTGGCGACTTCAAGGGTATTCCGTGTTGTGGTTCCAGTTTGATGGTCCACGGATGCACGAGAAGAATGTCTAGGTGTCGGATCTTTTGAGCAGATATCCCAGCTTTGGACAATGTGGCGTCGCGGGAGCCGTCACGCTTGAATTCACGGCCACCTAGCGGTGTTAGGAATTCAGCGTAGAAGCCACTGCTATCGTCGCCGAGGGTGTAATGTGCGACGGGAGGTCTATATTCGCCGGTCAGATCTTCCTTGAATCCATGTTCAAGCAGGGCATCCTTGATGTTGCCTTCAATCGGTTCCGAGTTTGCGAAGGCCAAGTCAGTATCGCGAGTAAACACTGGCTGGTATTGGAGCTGGTTTGCGCGAGGGTCGAATCGATGCAGGCGATGCGCCCAACCTCCGATAAAGACCAGCTTTCCACGCCATGGATCAAGGGCCTGGATCAGTTTTGCCAGAGGTTCTAAATCGTTCATTTAGTATCCGTTCTCAATAATCGGGCGAAGCACTTTTTGATAGATCAGCTCAGCCTGTTCTTCACCCCGCGATGGGTGATTGGCGACATCCAGCCACACCTGGATCACATCTGAGACGATCAAACCGTCCTCCTGGTGTACGGCGCCCCTGAATGCCGATTTTGGTGACAGTGCTTGCCGGACGATGAGGTCAGGCTTCTCTGAAGGAGAGGCTGCTACCAGTGCTCTCCATTTTTTGTCATCAGGGCGAGGTAGCTTGGGCACATAGATATATGGAGGAACGCCGCTGACATGTCCGAGGCGCAATGCATCCGCTGCTGCGAATAGCCCAAGACATGCCTCTCCTTCATGCTTCACAAGAAGGCTCTCTATTTGCTGTTCCACAGGGCCGCGAATGAGGAACTTCATTGGTAGTTCCGGTGAGGGGCGCATCGCTGCCGAACGCCACCGACGGAAGAGATCTTGTCGACGTACAAGAACGAGATAGCGGGAGGAGTCGTCCAGATACCCTTCGCTGCGTAGCTGCTGCAGGAAGCGGGAGGCGCTCATGGGGGATACCTTGGCGGCCTCGGCGAACTCGGAACCGCTTTGATACCGCTGTCTTGGTGCGTGTAGCAGGTGGTCGGGTATATTCGGGGCCAGTAGCACTTTCAGCATCCATTGGTTCAGATCCGAGAAGATATTGACCGGCTGATTCGATGGGGCGCTTCCATACCATCGCGGTTCCTCTGGGGCGGCATTCAGCTCCTCAAGTCCCGCCCCCCTGAAGTATCTAAGCCCATTCTTGGAGACGAGGCCAACAGCTACATTCGGTGCGTATTGCTCAACAAACGAACCGACTTGCTTCGATAGGGATTGGGATGCGTTCTCTACAGAAATCACTGCCAAGGGTTGTGCATTGCCTGCATCGAGGGCATTTGCTTGTGCTTGCAGGATGGCCTGCGATAGCAGGGGGATTACGCGATCGGCCCGTCCTTCCGCCAGTGCCTTGATCTCCACGGCAAAGCGCTGCGGCCCCCTTCGCACAAGTAAATCGAGACGTCTGTTTCCGTATTTCGGCGAACGGTCGACGTCCCAGCCGTTGGCCTCGAATAGATTGGCAACGAGAGCTTCCGCGTTCTGACTTCTACTTTGGGGTGATTCGGAGGGGCGCATTTTGATGATTCCTGATATCTACCATGGCCATTATAGATATCGTGGCCAAGATATCAACCGTGGCCGTGGTAGATATCTTGGCCGTGATATGTATTTGGCGCTTGCTTCAATAGGTCAGCTCGTCGATCCAGTCATGATAGCGATGGGCGACCGCCATAGGGACAGGGATACGCACCAGGGAGTCGCGCAGCTCGTTGAGTGCGGTTCCGACCAAGATGTTCGCTTCGCTGTCCGGCTGCAGCTTGACCTGTCCATTGCCGGTCCACTGGGCTCCCCAGCGATACCAAGGATCGGGCGGGATACCACGGCCGCCGATGGACTCAGCCTTCTTGTAGTCGGCTGCGATCGAGAACATCGGTGCCAGGTAGGAGCGCAGATTCTTCGCAAAGTGCGGCAACATCCCCAAGCGATCAAGCCCGGCCTTGGCGGGTCCAGAGTCCTGGAGGCGCGCTTCCATACGGACCCAGGGTTGGCCGACCGACTGGCCATCGTTGATGGTTTTCACGTAGAGAGCCATCTGGTCAGAGCATTCCGGGCTCTCCCAGATGATTTGCGTGTCCGGCATCGGCGATCCGAGCGCATCTTTCCGGTAGCGGTTGGATGCCTTCACAAAACGCTTTCTAAGGGCCTTCCTTAGCCGCTGGTGACGTTGCGGAAAAAGGCAATGCCGGAGTTGCTCCTTCAATTCGTCGAGCCGCCAGAGGTCGTTGGAGCCGTCGGGGAGCTTTGCATCGATGGCGAACTCGATCCGCATGATCTTGGAGTTCCAGAACGTTTCGATAAGCACCTTCAGATCGCGAAGGCTGGGATCGTGGATGGCAAGACAAGGGCGACCGTAACGGGATTTCCCGTAACGGCTAGAGGGAATGCTGAGCGTGCCATCCTTGATCTGCTGACGCAGGACCGCGATCCTGCCGGCGCTGGTGTCGTGCTCGTGACAAGTAAAGGTAATTGCGTCGATTTTTGCCTTCAGACGTTTGAAGGGCGTGAAATCAACCTTCGTGTGATCGCTATCTGCAATCGCAGGAAGAGGCACTGTGCTCGGCGAAGCCTCGCTCGGCATGCCCGTGTAGGAGAAGGAGAGCGGGCGGGCAAAAACGAAGTGCGGCGACGGATTTTTCCTTGTGTGTTGGTACTGCATAGAAGTGTTCATGGTGAATGTCTCCACGTGGGCCAACACAGCCAATCTGCTTGCGCAGACCGGCTGGTATTGGTGGTGTTGTGTATTGGAGAAGAAGAAGTAAGGAGGGGATTGAGACCTGTACCCTATATGGGAAATCTGGATTGCTCAGAATCCCCGGCCGCACATGCACTCGCCTAGATGCGGCCCTCGCCCCCCTCTTTTTTCTGCTAACTAGCCTCGGATGGCTTCTTCAGCCTCTTCAAGCTGCTCGAAGAGGGTTTCGCTCAGGCATTTTGCTTCTTCAGCAGAATCAAATGCGCGTTCGGCGTGCTCGCTGATAATGTTCAGCAAGGCGCGAACCTCTTTCTCGGTCGGCGGACCGTCTGCCTTGAAAACTCGGAATGCCATCGCGAGGGTCAAAAGGGCATTGGCTGCATCATCGTGGCCGGAAGCCAGTTTCCCAATTTCACAAGCAAGGTTGTAGGCCTCATCCCTGTTGAGGCGAATTTCAATCTTGTTGGCAGAGCAGTTGTTCTTGAAGATTTCTCCGAGACGTTCGAATACCGGGTTGCAGCGCTTTTCCGAGGGAGCTGTCGTAGCCATCTTGCTCTTTTCGAAGAACTCATCGACTCGATTTTCAATTTCTTTCTCAGAAAGCTTGCCCTTGGCATAGCTCATTGCAAAGTGCTCAAGGTGGTCGGAGTTGAAGTAGATGTCATCAAACTGAGGGTCGCAACGAATTACGGGGGATCCAGAGGTTTGTCCATGGATGTTCTGAGCAAGGAACATCGGCCAACTATTTTTCTCGGTCGGGAAAATGGTCGCCAGAAGCGCTGCACTTTCAGAGAATCCAAGCATTGCGTCGTATCCAGTCATCAGTTTTCCTCCTTCACGGTTTGAGCCTTGAGCGTTCCTTGGTGGGTATTGTTTGTCCTGTCGCCGAGCAACTCGTCGAGTTCATCATCCGAGGCGGCGCCCGGGGGGGTATGACTCGGCTGATCCCAGTGAAGGTATTCGAGGCATGCGTTGACGTCGTCGAGCATTTGCTCGGCAGATTCAGCGGCTCCCGAATAATCCGAAGCGATTTGATAGATGCGTTGCAATGCATGGGCTTTGTTGCCACGCCCAACTGCCATTTGCTCGATCACCCTGATGGCGGATTCAGTTGCCTTCAGGTGCGTATGGATGATCAAGAGACGACTCAGCAACTCGGCGTATTCCGGGCTCGAATTGGAAAAGCAATCAGCCTCGTCCATCACATGCGTCAGCAGCGGCGATGCGATGTAGGTGTTGTCAATCATTGCAGCACCTCCCCGCCGTAGGTGTTGCGTTCGATGAAGGCATCCAGATCGCTCTGGCGATATTTCACGTGACGACCGATCTTGATCAGCGGCAGGGAATACCTTTTATTTGTCCACCAGCAAGCAAGCGTCTGCGGTGCCAGGCCCAGGTAGATTGCTGCTTCCTTACGAGAGAGCAGGCGGTCGGTAGTGTTAGGATTTTGGTAAGTCATTACTGACTCCTTTCTGAAGTTGAGATGAAGCGCTGGGCCCGGCGCGGAGCGAATCTTGCAACGCCTAAATTCGGATTTGGGGGCCGTGAAGGAGTCGTGAGTCCATTTGTCCAAATGCTCGTAGAAATACCTATTTGAGATTGATTTGCTGCTTATGAAATTTCCGGTTCAAGCTGAACTTGTAGTACGGCAACGCTTTGCCGAGGCCATGGCTACTGATCGACCAAAGAAGGAAGTGCAGGACGAACTTGGGATAGCGGAGTCCACGTTCTACAAGTGGAGGCAGCGATGGCTTCAGTATGGAAATGGTTGGGTGAGGGGGGAGCCAATTACCAAGGCAGTGCATTTGCCAATGACTACTGGCAGGACATCAAGAAGGGAAATTTTGGATCTGTGTTTAGCGATGCCGACGTCGAGTGCACGTAGCATTTCTAAGCAATTACATTCAGATCGATTGAAGCTCGTAGCACCGTCGACCATCAGTAATTTGCTAATAGAATCGAAGCTGAATACTCGGCAGTTGCGAGCAGAAGAGTTACATCGGCGCTATCTGCGAGGGGGCACACTCTCCCAGATTCAAAGAGATCTCGTTCGAAAATGTGTCGATCCAACCATTGCTTGGAAGGGCGACGTCGCGACCCGCTCTGGACGGATTCTTGCGCAAGGAATTGTAAGAACACACCGGGCTAGTCCCCTCGGTGTGACGCCACTCTATGTGGTCGTCGACACATTTGATCGGCGGGCCTTCGCAATGTTTCCGGCGGAGCGGGGGCCTAGTGGCCAGATCGAGTGTCTGAAACGAGCGATTGATGAATTCGGCTGCGATTTGAAGGACGTTCTTGCTGTGTTCTCTGATCCAAGTGACGAATACATGTCGTGTGGCGAAGCTAGTTCCTATCATCGATTCTTGCTTAAGAACAAAATTGCTCACCGGATACATCCCACAACCGGGAACAAGAGGAATCCGATGGCTTGGCAGGTATGGCGATCACTCAAGCCTTTTCTGTTCGCGGAGAATCGACATCTTTGCGAGCTTCATAAGGACGAGCCCGCTCGACTCAACTCTCTAGTGGCAGAATTCTTGGCTAAAGCTCGGTGATCATGGACCCACAAGCCTCGGGAAGGAGACATCGAGCAACCAAGCCGCACGAGCGTAGTAGCCGATCTGAACAGTTGGAGCGCCTTGCTCCATTTTGACTATGGTTGGCAGTGACATTTCGGCGATGACAGAGAAGTCGCGTTGTGAATAGCCTCGCTCCTTCCGGGTACGCGCAAGTTGCGCGCCAAGAATATGGAGAGCAGCTTGGACTTCCAAGGGGAGAGGGGATATCTCGAAGGCGCGTTTTTTGGCATGATCAATCTAAATTGAACAAATCGGCCAAATTGTTCAATTTAGATTGATCAAATGGCGCTAGGGAGAGCTCTTGTGTGCGGCAGGCCGGGGGCTGATCCTCTGGTTTCGTGGTGCACGATAACGCCGCAGAAGCATTGAAAGCCACTGTGCCGAGCGTTCAAGGTGAGTTCATATAATTGGTATATAGTTGTCTATAAATATCTATATTTCGCATCGCTCGGGTTTCTATAATCACTCTATAATCTGTCTATAGTTTCCTATAGGTGCTCTCATGTCAAACGCTCAGGTTCTTTTTCAGCGGCCAGAACTGGCGAACCGTTTCGCAAAGCAGATTCTTGTCATTGGTGTGGGTAGCGCAGCCAGTTCAGGTGTGTTTCTCGCAGCACCCAGGCGCACCGGAAAGTCTACATTTGTTCGAGAGGATCTACGTCCAGCACTAGAGGCAGAGGGTGCCTTGGTGGTGTACGCAGATCTTTGGGCAAACCCGACAGCTGATCCTGGCAATGTGATCGTGAATGCCATCCGAGGAACCTTGGCTAGCAATGATGGGGTTGTATTGCGGCTAGCCAAGAGTGCTGGCCTGGATAAGGTCAAAGTTGGCAGTGTTTCGTTCGACCTGGATCGTGTTGGTCTCGGCAAGGATGTATCCCTCACCGAGGCACTGGTTGCCTTATCTGATGAAACCAAGAAAATCATTGTCCTGGTAATTGATGAAGCCCAGCATGCGATCACAACCGAGGCTGGGGTATCGGCGCTCTTTGCATTGAAAGCTGCGCGCGATGAACTGAACAGCAGTCAACATCATGGGCTGCGCGTTGTGTGCACTGGTTCCAATCGAGACAAGCTGGCGATGCTGCGCAACAGTAAAGACCAGGCTTTCTTTGGGGCGCCGTTGGTTAATTTTCCGATGCTCGGCAAGGACTACATCGAATGGTTTTGCAAAGAGGTGGATTTGCCGTTTCAACTGGACCCGAAGCAAGTCTTGCCCTTGTTCGTGGAAGCTGGGTATCGACCGGAAGTGATCGGCGCCGCAGCAGATCGCTTTCGGTTCGACTTTGAAATCGACGTTGAAACGGGGGCCGACAAGTTTGCCGAGGAGGTTCGACGGCTGACTGATGAGATGAATCAGGTGCAATTGGGCGTTATTCATAGCCTCACGCCGATACAGTCTTCCGTGTTACGAGTCATGGCCGCTGCAAGGGAGAATTACGCGCCATTTGAGGCCGCTACCTTGGAAAAGTACCGGAAGGCCATGACTCAGGCAGGTCTTTCTGTTGATGATGCTAAGGCTGATGTGCCTGGCGTGCAGCAGGCGCTGATTGCGCTTCAGGAAAAGAAACTGGTTTGGAAAGCAGCTCGAGGTGTGTATGCCATCGAAGAGCAGAGCATTTTCGATCTGCTAAAGGCTAGTGGCCAACTTGACGGACTTGAATGAGAAAATTGGTCGGTAGATTTCCTGCCAATAGTCCGTTTTCCAAGTTTTTGCACACCTTGCGTAGGTGGGATGCTTCGGTGTGGTTACGAGTCTGGAAGCGTTCCGCCAGTCATATTGAAAATCGACGTCTATGAGTTCTTCTGATAACGAACCTTCGTTCGCCGCACACCAGAGATCTGTCCAGCGAAAGCTGGGCCGGTGTCTCATTCGCTTGCAACAGCTTGAGCTTCTGGTAAAGGCGCTCTGGATCGATTCAGAACACGAATCTGCCTTTGGGCAAGTTGAAGAAATACAGGCAGCCCAACTAAGGCGAAAAGAGTTTGTGTCCGATAAAACGCTCGGAACGGTCCTGAAATCATTTGTGGGTAGTTACATTGCGCCCGATTTAGGGAAAGACGCCGGCGATGGGGTTTCTGCCTCTGTTATCGATAAGAAGATGCTATTCCGCTACAAATCCAAAATCAGCATGGCGGAAGATGACTATGCGCGGACTGTTCAGGAATTCGAGGCGCTAGTCGCAATGCGAAATGATCTCGTGCATCACTTCATTGAGCGCTTCAATCTTTGGAGCGATGAAGGGTGTGAAGCTGCAGAAGCACATCTGAACTCGTGCGATCAGCAGATCGAGTCGCAACTGTCAATCATGCATGCTTGGGTAAAATCCCATCAAGAGGCTAGGGATCGAACACTCGCGTTGGTTAATAGCGATGACTTCCTTGTTTTTCTGAGCCATGGTGAACAATCGTGCCGACCCATCGACTGGGCTGATACGCCTATAGTAAAGATATTATTCGAGGCCGAGTCGAGGATTGCAAAAGATGGCTGGGTCTCTCTTGTTGATGCAATTAGCTGGATGGCTATCGAATACCCAAACGAAAAACCAATGCTCTATGGCTGTTCGAGATGGCGCCATTTGTTGCATGAAACTCAATTATTCGAAGTTTCTCGTGAGGTGCCCCCAATAAACAGTGCCACGGGGAATTTAGTAAAGTCCGTTTTCGAGAAGGAGAATGGACTTGAAGAAGCGGTTTTCAGAAGAGCAGATCATCGGTTTCTTGCAGCAGGCGGAAGCCGGAATACCGATCAAGGAGCTGTGCCGGCAACATGGCTTCAGTGACGGATCGTTCTACAACTGGCGAGCGAAGTTCGGCGGGATGACGGTTCCGGATGCCAAGAGGCTGAAGGAGCTCGAAGCCGAGAATGGCAAGCTCAAGCGGCTGCTGGCCGAATCGATCCTCGATGCGGAGGCGCTGAAAGCGGCTTTAGGCCGAAAACGCTGAGCCCCCAGCAAAAGCGTGAGGCAGTCATGGTGATGCAGGAATCGACGAAGATTTCCGAACGCCGTGCCTGCCAGCTGGTGGGTCTATCGCGCACGGTGCTGCACTACGCGTCAAAGGCGCAGCCAGAGAATGAGCAATTACAGGCCAGACTGGTCGAACTCGCCGGAGAGCGGCGCCGGTTCGGCTATCGGCGCCTGCACGCTCTGGTTCGACGGGAAGGTGTTGCGGTCAATCACAAACGACTCTATCGGCTCTACAGCGATGCCGGCCTGACGGTCAGGCGGCGCAAGAGGCGGCATGGTGTCGCGGTCGAACGGCAAGCACTTGAGCTGCCCTCGGGTCCGAACGAGGTCTGGTCGATGGATTTTGTCAGTGATGCCTTGGCCAGCGGCCGACGAATCAAGGTGCTGACCATCGTCGATGATTTCAGCAAGGAATCTGTCGATCTGGCAGTCGACTTCGGCATCTCGGGGCATTACGTCACGCGGGTGCTTGATCAGGCAGCCCGGTTCCGTGGCTACCCCAAGGCCATCCGGACCGACCAAGGGCCTGAATTTACCGGCAAGGCACTCGACCAGTGGGCTTGTCAGCATGGCGTTCAGCTCAAACTGATCCAGGCAGGCAAACCGACCCAGAATGCTTTCATCGAGAGCTTCAATGGCCGATTCCGGGACGAGTGTCTGAATGACCACTGGTTTACGAGTCTGGCTGAGGCTCGTATCCTGATCGCTGTCTGGCGCCGGGATTACAACCAGCACCGGCCCCACAGTGCGCTGGGTTACCAAACTCCGGCAGAGTTTGCGGCCAAGCATCGGACAACGCGTTCCGACCTGCCGGCCGTGGAAGAGTGTCTTTAGCAGTGCAACCCAAGGACTTTTACTAAAAGGCCCTTGGCACTAAATCCGGGGGCACCTCACTCGAGCGCTAATTGATTCCGCAAAAAATACAGTGACTCTGTTTCGCCGGAGGCTTAAATAGTAGCGCGATCTATTGATGAGTGTTTAAGTCTCGAAGTACTTCCGTAAAAACTGTTGCGAGGTCAAGAGAGATGGATTTTTCTTCCGTCGATAGGCCTATTAAGCTATTGACAATGTGCTTGATTCGTTGGGCGGCCGGCAAATGAGTCCCCGTTTGCGCTCCTCCGAGTTCAATGGCGTTAAGAAATATTGCTATGCCCGCGGCAACAATCGGGAATCCGAGGCCTTTATCTGTGCAAGCTTGGTAAGCGATTCGTGCACCTAGTTCATCTGCATCTAATTCAACTTGGTGGTCATTGAGTTTGGCATTCTGGTGGCGCAATAGAGCATGTGCGTACTCGTGCGCTGTTATGAATACTTCGCAACCAAAAGTCATTCCGGCGATAATTGAGCGTGCGATCGGCGGAATATCTGAGTTGGGGATGTAGCTCAGGTCAGAGCGTAAGTTATATGAGCTAAAAAAACTAACCCAAGCTTTTAGTGCCGCACTATCTTCGGAAAGGAGGGAGGCTTCAATTAATTTGTATTCCTCCCACTGTGCCCTCCAGCTCTCTAGGTTTTCTCCTTCCAATAAATTTGGTGGAATTGCCATCAAGATTGTAGAAATTATCCCGTGTATGTATGTTAGCAACCCCGATTCAAAAACTATAAAAACTTTCGAAGATTGATTTGGGGGGCGGATGGGTTCAGCGCATGCACTTACTTTTCCTGTTGGCGCACAACAAAATCCGCCATAGTTACTTTCATCAAGTTTGTGTTGTGAATCAATCGAAGGTAGTTGTTCTCGAATTGACTTTATTAGTTGAATGATTGTGATGTAACTCAGCGGGTCGTCAAATTGAGTAGGTAAGCTGACGTTGAATGCATTTGCGATCTCCGCTTTGTTGCAACCAAAGAGATGGGCAGCATCTGCTACGAACTCGGAGTCTGAAATCCGGTCAGTTAGATTAATTTCTCGAGTGGCATTTGCCCCCGGGAGTTGAAAGTATTTTTCGACAATGACTCGTTCAAGTTCTTTGTAGTACGGGTCAGACTCTGAAAGATGAGGGGGGCGTTTTGTGAATTGATCCATCGCTGCGCTTATCCATGAGGTGAAATAGTCGAATGTGCTAATTATGATTTTTTTCAGTGCCAAATGTAATTTCTCTCGTCACTTTAGTGTCGGATAGCACAAATGAGTAGTGTTTAGTTGCGCATAGTTCGGCTGATATGGAAGACATTGGTGAGGCTGTTGCTAGCGGAGCGGTCTCTTTCTTTTTATGGATAGTACGTTGCTGTCGGACGATTTGCCCTTTGAAATGTCATCAAGGCGGCGCTCCCAAGCCTCTAGCGCGTTGCGCTTTTCGGTAATGTATTCGTAGCGGTCATAGTGGGCCGACTGCACGCCCGAGAGACCATGGCTGAGCAATTGGGCTCGAACGTCCTTACTAACTCCCATGCCTGCCAGCATGGTTTCGCATGTCCGGCGAATGTCGCGCAGGTCAAAGGCCTCACAGCCCATAACCTGGCAAATCGAGAAGACGCGCTTACCGGGTGTGGTTTCCACCATGGAGGTGGTGCCATTGGAAGAAAACAGCAGATCGCTTTTCTTCTTTTTCGCCATCGCAAGCAGCTTCTCGACAATGGCGGCTCCCATGGGGGCTAGCGGAAGAAGATGCTCGCGTGGTGTGATCCGCTTTCCCTTCTTGTCCAACAACCGAAGCGTTTCAGTTTCCTGGTCGTAGTCGCTGACCTTGGCCCGAAGTAGCTGGGCCATGCGTTGACCGCCGGAAAACAGCGCTAGCCGCAGCGCTAGGTCGGCAATGCTTTCTTCGGAAAGCGCAGCCATGTAGGTTTTCAGCTCCTCTGTCGTGAGGGTGCGCTCGCCACGATTTACTGGGATCGTGGCGATGGGTTCTACCGGGTTGCTTTCGACCCCATAGGGGATCAACGAGGAAGGGAGCTTCGCATCGAAAGGGGCTTTCCTGGCTGCATTAAAGGCTGCCGACAGGTAACTGCGAAGAACGCCCGCGGCTCGACTCTTGTCTTGCTCCATCACCTTTCGTACCAGGGCTGCAGCATGATGGGAGGTAATCTCCCTGGCCGGTATTTCAGCGATGTCTGGCGCGGCTTCGAAGACATGGCACTTGAAGATTGAACGGGCTTGCCTGGCACTTCCCTTGCCCTTGGCTTCGAGATGGTCGCTGTAAGCGTTGCAGAGGGCGCGCAGCGTGTAGCGGCTGCGATTCTCTTTTTCCAGTAGCGCGGCTTCCTTGGCTCGCTTGGCTTCGGCTTTTGCCTCCACCTTGGCTTGTTCCAGTTCTCGCGGATCGTTGCCCTGGTCGATCAGGCGTTGAAGGCGACGAGCTTCCTCTTTTGCGCTATCTAGGCTCCAGGCACGAATGTCACCGATAGTGCTGCGGATCGTCGAGCCGTTCTTCAACTTGCTTTGGAAGATGAAAGCTTTCGAGCCTTTGGTGGCTCGTACACCGAGCCCTTGGGTATCCGTGTCGCGCATGAAAACCTGGGTCTTTTCAGGCGGGCATTCGAGGTCCCGAATCCTTGCTGCGGTCAGTCTTACCTTAGTCATCAGAGTTCCCCCGTGTACGCTCTGTGTACGCCATGTGTACGCAGATTATATCAAATAAGGGAAATTCTCATCAACGACAAAAAACAACTTACTTATTGATTTGTAACGGTAAACATGGGTTTTATCAAACTTTATCAACTAAGATGAAATATCAAAAATGATATAAAAATTTGATTTGTAATCATCAGGTAGCGGTTCGATTCCGTTCGGGGGCACCAGTAAAATCAAACAGTTAAGCCGCTCTTCGGAGTGGCTTTTTTGTTTTTCGGGTGTCGTGCAGGCACCTTTTGGGTTTTTGCTGTCAATTTGTCTCCAGTGTGCCGGTCGCAGATTCTCCGAATCATACCTGCATGGAGAGGGCGTGTTGAGTGACTTGGCGCGATCCCGGAGGTGTTTGGCCCAGGCAATTACCAATCTTCATACCCATGATAAAAATAGGGGTAATATTCTGACGTCCTATTTTCGAGGAGCGTCCTGATGTTTTTCAATAAGCTCAGCGGCCTTGTTCATGGCCCGCATGCCTCATCGCCAACCCATCGCTTTGTCGAAAAAGTGGTTGCCACCCTGGGCGAATCGATTACCGAGGCAAACAACTTCGAGCCAGTCCTGGCGCATGCGTTGCATTCTGCCGAGTTGTACTACTACCGGCAGATTCAGGCGATACCTGGCCCGTTCGAAGTCTCGGCCAGCGAGCCTTGCAACCATCCGTTTTTCCACACCATCTTTAGCGCACCTGCGGATGTGCAGGTTGCTCTGGGCAGAAGTATCGAAGTCAGAGACTTCTTGCCTGCGTTGGTAAGGGACGGCAGGCTTGAGTGCTTCGGACTCCTTGGCTTTCGTGAGAAAGCGGCTGGCGAAAATGAGACGGGTCGGCAATTTGCCGATCATACGATCCGCAGCATTGGCCATTCTGAAGAATATTGTCGGGAAAGCCTGCGTAATTCTTGCCTGCACCGCCTGCTGGGCCAGTTTCGTGAGCATGTTGATACCCTGCGCAGCAGGGGGCGGCTTCTGAAAACAGAATGGAATATCGAGAAGTGCAACAGTGCCGCACAGGCAGGCGACGTTCTGGCACCGGAGTTTGTTCTGGCCGAGCAGGCGTTGCAACCTGACAATCTGCTAAAAGGATTGGTGGCTTGGCTGGAAGCTCCGGAAAATCATCTGCGCATTGAGTCGAGCCATGTTGCTGTTGCCGACCAAAGGGGCGGCAGGACCGAGTTGCCGGTCATGCGCTGCACCGATAGGCGCCATTGGATGGTCAGCCTGGTCCAGATTCAGGTTCAGGAAGCCTTGAATGCGCTGGCCTGCGAATCCCGCTGCCATCGCTACATTCTTGTTTAGGACTTGGTGCATCCATAATCAGCGGCAAAATTAAATCGCGGACCGAATTTTCTTGGTGCAGCGCAACTCTAGGAATCGGGGCGCGTTCGGCCGCGATTGCCCGCTCCATCATTTCGTAGAGTCCCTTGATCAGATCCAGTCCAAAGACCTGTTCGATAACCTTGTGTTGCTAGACGATCAGCGGGCCAAGTTCCGACACTCCGTTGCTCGCTTTTCGGGGGCAGGCAGACGATGAAACGCCGCTGGCCTTCCAGCATGCGCTCACGGGTAACACGGTTCATTTCTTCCATGCTTGACAGGACACCGGTTGGGCTCGGACTCAGGGCGTTGCTGATCTCGCGGCAACTGGAGTCAGAACGACTGATTCTTCGGATGTTCAGCGCAGACGATTGGCGCAGCATGCACGAGCATTATTTCAGATGAGGCGTGTACGCGTTTTACTTTGGGCCGTGTACTTTCCGACGGCGAAATCGGGTAGCGCTACGTTCCAAAAAGAGATCGATTTTCGAGGCGGCAGATTTCAGATATGCAGGCACCCAGCCGGTAGACCATGAGTTGTTGGCCCAACCGTGCTTATGCAAACGGATATGTCATTGAGTCAGGCTGCCATGGCCAAGGCGGTGCGATAACGTTTTTGAGGCTTCAAGCATGGCCTTGGCTACAGGACTGTCCCATTCCACGTTAAATTCACCGATTGAACCCAGCGAAGTAATCGCTGCAACCATACTGCCCGTGTGGTCGTAGACGGGGGCGCTGAAGCCGTTGATGCCTGGGGTCAAGCTGCCAGATGCGCGGCTAATCCCGTGCGAGCGAATTTCTGTCAGGTTCTTCTCCAACTGCCTGCGAACGGTCGTGATTGCCGTTTTGCTTGTATCTGAGATTTCCTTTAACTCATCGTCGAGTTTTTTCTTTAGAAACGGCGAACGGTAGAAGGCGGCAAAGGCTCGTCCCGTTGCCGAATTGGACAGCGGCAAAACGGTCCCGGCACGAAGCGTGATGGTTATCGGGCCGCCGGCGTCGACGATTCGAACAATAGTTGCCCCGTGGTTTCCCCAAACGGCGAGAGCAACGGTCTCCTGAATTTCTTCGCAGAGCGTTTCAAGAATAGGACCGGCCAGGCGGACCGGATCAAGGCGCCCGAGCCCGGAAAGCCCCAACTCCAGTGCATAGGCACCCAAGTCATAGCGGCCGCTACTGTTGTCTTGTTCCACGATGCCGATGCGCAGGAAGCTGACCATGTATCGATGCGCCTTGGCTGCGGGCATTCCGGCGCCTTTCGCGATGTCACGCAACATCATCGGTCGATTGGTCGCCGCCAGTACATTTAAAAGTCGAAATCCCACCTCAATGGACTGAATTCCTTGGCGGTCGCTTGCTGCTTTAGTGGCCATGATGGTTTTGATGGAAGAAAAGCATACATTCTATGCACCTATGAGGCCTTTGAGGTGACGAATATAATGACCCCGCAAATATATAAGGGAGGTTCTATGCGGGCAGTTCTGGTTGCAAATCCGAAGGGGGGGGCCGGCAAGACAACGCTGGCGACGAATCTGTCTGGCTACTTCGCGAACAAAGGGAAGAAAACGACATTGTGCGATCTAGATCGCCAACAGTCCTCTCTGCGCTGGATGGCGTTTCGTGACCCGGCGTTGCCGGCCATTACCGGTTATTTTGCCGGGAACCAGATTTCCCTGAATTTGCCAAAGGAAGCTGACTGGGTTGTGGTTGATGCCCCGGCTGGTTTGCAGGGCTACAAATTATCCGACTACCTGCGGACAGTCGACAAGGTCATCGTGCCGCTGGTGCCTTCTGTTTTTGATATGGCGGCTACCGAAGACTTTCTGAATTCAATCCGCAGCGAGATTCGAGGCCAGCGGGTAAAGGTTGGGATCGTGGC
This sequence comes from Ferribacterium limneticum, assembly GCF_020510585.1. Lineage (GTDB taxonomy): Bacteria > Pseudomonadota > Gammaproteobacteria > Burkholderiales > Rhodocyclaceae > Azonexus. The sequence goes on from NZ_CP075190.1 coordinate 985,854, forward strand.
CATGCGGGTTGACCCGCGCACCCGGGCTGCTGGGATGCTGGAGGAGTTCTTGAAGCACTTCGACATTCCTATCGTTGCCTACCTTAGGAGCACGCAGAATTACGTAAATGTTGCCGCGGCAGGAGCGACCGTATTTGATCCGCCGCGCGCGAAACATCGCAGGGATGTTGATCAGTGGTCATCCTTGGTTGAGTGGATCGAAAAGAAATAGTCCTCATTTTTTTGATTGTTCTTGACGCACTGTCACATTCTCTGGATAATGCGCCCTCTTCTGACGGACGCGGGATGGAGCAGTTGGCAGCTCGTCGGGCTCATAACCCGAAGGTCGCAGGTTCAAGTCCTGCTCCCGCAACCAGCAAATAAGTTTTGTTAAATATCTCTTGTTTGTTGTGTTGAAAGAAAAATTTCAGAAAGTTTCTGAAAAGCTTGACGGGGTGAGAGAAGTTCTTCATAATCTTGCCTCTCCGCTGCAGACGAAGCGAAAGCGACGGCGCGGTGAAGTTGGAAGCTCTTTAAAAATTTGGACAACCGATAGGTGTGGGTGCCTTGATGCGAAAGCGACGCAAGTCGCAAAAAGTATTAAAGGCAATCACACGGATGGAGAGATCCATCGAGGTAGAAGTTAAATTCTACCGTCAGTGAATTGTGAGTTGTTTTTTTGTTGGATTGAACTGAAGAGTTTGATCCTGGCTCAGATTGAACGCTGGCGGCATGCCTTACACATGCAAGTCGAACGGCAGCACGGGAGCAATCCTGGTGGCGAGTGGCGAACGGGTGAGTAATGTATCGGAACGTACCTTTCAGTGGGGGATAACGTAGCGAAAGTTACGCTAATACCGCATATTCTGTGAGCAGGAAAGCAGGGGATCGCAAGACCTTGCGCTGATTGAGCGGCCGATATCAGATTAGCTAGTTGGTGAGGTAAAGGCTCACCAAGGCGACGATCTGTAGCGGGTCTGAGAGGATGATCCGCCACACTGGAACTGAGACACGGTCCAGACTCCTACGGGAGGCAGCAGTGGGGAATTTTGGACAATGGGCGCAAGCCTGATCCAGCCATGCCGCGTGAGTGAAGAAGGCCTTCGGGTTGTAAAGCTCTTTCAGCCGGGAAGAAAACGCATGGGTTAATACCCTGTGTGGATGACGGTACCGGAATAAGAAGCACCGGCTAACTACGTGCCAGCAGCCGCGGTAATACGTAGGGTGCGAGCGTTAATCGGAATTACTGGGCGTAAAGCGTGCGCAGGCGGTTTGTTAAGATAGGCGTGAAATCCCCGGGCTCAACCTGGGAACTGCGTTTATGACTGGCAGGCTAGAGTATGGCAGAGGGGGGTGGAATTCCACGTGTAGCAGTGAAATGCGTAGAGATGTGGAGGAACACCGATGGCGAAGGCAGCCCCCTGGGCCAATACTGACGCTCATGCACGAAAGCGTGGGTAGCAAACAGGATTAGATACCCTGGTAGTCCACGCCCTAAACGATGTCAACTAGGTGTTGGGTGGGTAAAACCATTTAGTACCGGAGCTAACGCGTGAAGTTGACCGCCTGGGGAGTACGGCCGCAAGGTTAAAACTCAAAGGAATTGACGGGGACCCGCACAAGCGGTGGATGATGTGGATTAATTCGATGCAACGCGAAAAACCTTAC